>NZ_VTTK01000096.1:0-782 GCF_008365135.1 Azospirillum sp. Sh1
GCCGACCGCGACAAGCGGATGGACCGCATCGCCGCCAAGGTGCAGCACGCCAGCCGCTACATCGGCCCGGTCGCCGTGGTCTTCGCAGCATTGCTGCCGATGACGCCGCTGGCCGACCGCATGCTGCTGGACATCGGCATCCTGCTGCTGACCTACATCATGCTGGGCTGGGGCCTGAACATCGTCGTCGGGCTGGCCGGCCTGCTCGACCTCGGCTATGTCGCCTTCTACGCGGTCGGCGCCTATTCCTACGCGCTGCTGGCCCATTACTTCGGCCTCAGCTTCTGGGTCTGCCTGCCGCTGGCCGGATTGCTGGCGGCCTGCTCGGGCGTGCTGCTGGGATTCCCCGTCCTGCGGCTGCGCGGCGACTATTTCGCCATCGTGACCTTGGGCTTCGGCGAGATCATCCGCATCATCCTGGTCAACTGGTACCAGTTCACCGGCGGTCCCAACGGCATCTCCGGCATTCCGCGGCCGAGCTTCTTCGGCATCGCCGACTTCAGCCGCACCCCGGCCGAGGGCATGGCCGCCTTCCACGAGCTGTTCGGGCTGGAGTTCTCGCCGCTCCACCGCATCATCTTCCTCTATTACCTCATCCTGGCGCTCGCCCTTGTGGTGAACCTGTTCACGCTCAGGGTGCGCAAGCTGCCGCTGGGCCGGGCGTGGGAAGCCCTGCGCGAGGACGACATCGCCTGCGCGTCCTTGGGCATCAACCGCACCAACATGAAGCTGGCGGCCTTCGCCATCGCCGCGATGTTCGGCGGCTTCGCCGGCTCCTTCTT
>NZ_VTTK01000098.1:0-727 GCF_008365135.1 Azospirillum sp. Sh1
ATGACGGCGAGGAAGCCCAGGACCTTCGAGAAGTCGAAGCCGGCCGGGCCGGCGGCGATCAGGGCGCCGACGATGATCACCGACGACACGGCGTTGGTGACGGCCATCAGCGGCGAATGCAGGGCCGGGGTGACGCGCCAGACGACGTAATAGCCGACGAAGCAGGCCAGCACGAGCACCGTCAGGCCGGTGACGAAGAAGCTGCCGTGACCGCCGGCGGCCTCGGTGACGGGCTGCGCGCTGTGCGCGACCTGGGCGGCCAGCAGATCGGCCTGCTGGCCGAGCGCCGCGAGGTTCGCCTTGAGCTCGGCAATACGGGCGGACAGTTGGGTCTGATCCATTGCGGTAAGTCTCCTCAGGCGCCCGGTCAGCCGGCGAAGGCGGGGTGGACGACGGCGCCGTCGCGGGTCAGCGCGATGGCCTTGACGATCTCGTCGTCCCAGTTGACGGCCACGCCGGTCTCTTTCCCGTGCAGCGACGTCAGCAGCGCCAGCAGGTTCTTGGAGTACAGGAGCGAGGCGCTCTCGGCGATGCGGCTGGCGTAGTTGGCATGGCCGACGATCTTCACGCCGTTGGCCGTGGTCACCACCTCGCCCAGCTTGGCGCCCTCGACGTTGCCGCCCTGCTCCACCGCCAGATCGATGATGACAGAGCCCGGCTTCATCGACGCCACATGCTCCGCCGTCACCAGGATCGGCGCCTTGCGGCCGGGGATCAGCGCCGTGGT
>NZ_VTTK01000099.1:0-707 GCF_008365135.1 Azospirillum sp. Sh1
TTCCCCGTCATCGGGTCCGTCCTTCCTGATGGGCGAACCAAGCTTATCCGACTGTCCGGGAAATGGGGACCAGCTCACCGCGCACAGTCGCTACGAAGATCAGCATCACGGATCGCCATGGCGCATCCGATGTAACCAGCATCAGAGGTCCGTGCAACCATGTTCACATACCCACGCACACGCTCAGTTTCCCGTTCCAGGAAGGCGGATGTGAACCAGCTAGGCATCACGCCGGCAGCAATGCTTGCCATGCCCCCGGTCCGAATAGCCTCGATTCGGCTTTGCCAAATCTCCGGCGGATCGATCACGCTTGCCGTACCGGCCAGCACCAGCGAGAGGACACGGTCCGGTTTCTTGACAGCCAGTCTTTGCGCCATCATTCCGCCGATGCTGAGACCACAGACATGTGCCTGGTCAATGCCAAGCGCATCCAGCAGACACACAGCATCGTCGGCCAGCATGTCCATGCTGTAAGCACCCGGCGTCGCATCGGTCAGTCCATGACCCCTCATATCATAGCGCAGAGTACGAATGCGACCGCCAAGGGCTTTTACCTGCTCATCCCAAATGTGGAAGTTCGTGCCAATCGAATTGGCGAACAGAACCACCGGGGCATTTGATGGACCAGTCATACCGACTCTCCTATGAAATGACCTTCTGGAGCCAAGGCGGGAAGCAGAGGGATATGATGCGGCCGGTTTCGGCGA
>NZ_VTTK01000100.1:0-700 GCF_008365135.1 Azospirillum sp. Sh1
GTCTCAGCGGTGTCGCTCACCACCGCGGTGGCACGCGGCGGGATGATGACGTCGGCGTTCGGCGCATGCGCCGCAACGGTCCGGTAGGTTGGCTCGCCGTCGTACGCACCGTCGGCGATGACCGCATCGATCGGGCGGGTGATCTGGTCGAGCAACGAGCCGACCAGTGAAGCGTCCCCCTCCTCGTTGCCCGTCAACTCCGAGGCAAGGACCTCGCCCGTGTCGGGATCGACTGCCAGATGGAGCTTCCTCCAGATCCGGCGCGCCGGACCGCCGTGTTTCTGCAGGTGCCATTCGCCTTTGCCGAACACCTTCAGCCCGGTGGAGTCGATGACCACGGTGACCGGCCCATCCGTCCTGGCCAGCGCCGTCGCGACTGCCAGATCGGCGCTGCGCCGGGAGAAGGTCGTGTGATCCGGGACCGGCAAGTCCGGGCCGAGCAGGCGCATGAGCGAGCCCCGCGAACCCTCGGTCTGCCGCCACGGCCGACCGAACGCCAGGCGCAGCATCAGCCCGGTCTCGTGGCGACGTCAGAGTAGCGCGCCGGCCGGCCACGCCGTCCCGTGACGGGCGGCGTCCAGGCGGCGATCGCCTCCGGTGTCACCCAGATGGTCAGATCGCCACGCCGACGCAGCGCCGCGTCGTAGGCCGCCCAGTTCTCCACACGGTACCGGGCCTTCGGGATCTTGGCGCGGCGGGG
>NZ_VTTK01000101.1:0-597 GCF_008365135.1 Azospirillum sp. Sh1
TCGCGCCAGAAGGCCCGGCCCGTTCACCCGAAAACCGAGAGCAAAGCGCAGGAGCGTTTCAAAAAAGGGGGCTTCGCCGCGCCCTGACGGCGGCCGCCGAGGCGCACCCGGGCAAGCGCCTGCGCGTGTTTTTCCAAGATGAGGCGCGGTTCGGGCAGAAGGGGCGGCTGTGTCATCGCTGGTGGCTGAAGGGCCAGCGTCCGCCCGGCCTGTGCGACCAGAGGTTCGACTGGACTTACCTCTATGCCGCCGTCGAACCCAAGACGGGGGACGGCTTTGCCCTCGTCCTGCCGACGGTGTCCACCATCGCCATGAACCGCTTCCTCGCCGACTTCGCCGCCACCCTGGCCCCGGACGACCACGCCGTCATGGTCCTCGACGGCGCCGGTTGGCACGCCAGCAAGAGCCTGGTCGTGCCCGCCAATCTCACCCTCGTGCCCTTGCCGCCCTATTCGCCCGAGTGCAACCCGGTCGAGCGGATCTGGCTCTTCCTCCGCGAAAAGCTGATGTCACAGCGGGTCTTTCCCGATCAGGACACCATCATCGACGCTTGCTGCGACGCCTGGAACGCGCTCGTCGCCGAAACCGGCCGCATCA
>NZ_VTTK01000010.1:0-195610 GCF_008365135.1 Azospirillum sp. Sh1
CGGTTTCAGCGCAACAGGGTAGCGGGTAGGGCCGAGATGCGGCAGGATCAGGCGGTGGCAGGTGCTACATAATACCGGAAAACAGTTCCTCAGCCTTTTCTTCGTCGTAGGTGTGAACCGTCAGGTTCCGGTCATTCATCATCGCGAGGGCGAGTTCCGTCTGATCCTCGGTCAAGAATCCGGCGATCTGGCTTTCACGGACCATGGCTTTCGGGCTTGCCGAGTTTAGGCGTTCGGCCCCCATCTGGTCGGCGATTACCGACCTTGCCGCTCTCCACACCGTCTCCGTTGCCAGGGTGAAGCGTAGGATCGCAGAGTCACGAACGACATCATCCACGGGGCGGGCGAGGACTTCCTGAAGCCGCGCCAGTGCTTGGCGCGCGATGTCGAGCTTCCGGCTTACCTTGTCCATTCAATCCCTTCCCGTTCCACCTCTTGCCGGAACTCCCGCCGAGCTGTCCGGAGATCCACCACATCGACGAAGTATGGAACAGTGCTCTCTTCCAACTCTTCGTTGATCTCCCCGATCAGACCGGGCGGTAGCGGCTCTAACGGGTCGATGGCCACGTCGATGTCGCTCCAATGACCGACATCCCCGCGGGCGCAGGAGCCGAACAGGTAGACGCGGGCAGGGTGCCCTGCCAATCGCTCAAAGACGATGCGCTTCACAGTGTCGAGGGCGCGCAGGCGTACCGGGTTCATCATTGCTGCAGTTTAACACAATTCGGGCCGGGATGCGGTCGCAGGAAAAGGCCGGCCCCCGCAAGGAAGGCCGGCTGCAAGTCGATCAGGAGTCAGTCAGAACATCATACTGGGAAGTACATCGATCCAAAAACGTCAACCTCGGCGGAGGCTCACTCGCTCTTGGTAGTCGTGCTGCGTTCGATGGTGGTGGCGCCGGACGGGGCCGGGGTCACGGTGGTCGAACCATAGCCGGGGGTGGTGGTCGTGGTGGTCGTCGTGCTGGTGGTGGATCCGTCGGAGCCGCATGCGGCCAGCAGCAGCGCGGCCCCCAAGGCGGTGCCCACACCGGTCAGAATCGTCTTCATGCTCCTCATCTCCCATGCAGTGCTAGCTCTGCAGGGGAGAACGCGGCGCAGCTTGCGTTTGTTCACGCCCTCTTTCGGGTTGCCGATTTCCGCACCGCCGGCTTCTCTTTAAGGTAGGGGGCGAGATAGCGTCCGGTATAGCTGCGCTCCACCGTCGCGACATCCTCCGGCGTGCCTTCGGCGACGATCTCGCCGCCGCCGGTGCCGCCCTCCGGTCCCAGATCGATGATCCAGTCGGCGGTCTTGATGACCTCCAGATTGTGCTCGATCACCAGCACCGTGTTGCCCTGGTCGACCAGCGCATGCAGCACCTCCATCAGCTTTTCGACGTCGGCGAAATGCAGGCCGGTGGTCGGTTCGTCCAGGATGTACAGCGTGCGGCCGGTGGCGCGGCGGCTCAGTTCCTTCGACAGCTTGACGCGCTGCGCCTCGCCGCCCGACAAGGTCGTCGCCGCCTGCCCGATGTGGATGTAGCCGAGGCCGACGCGTTCCAGCGTGTCCATCTTGTCCCGGATGCCGGGCACCGCCTTGAAGAACTCCTTGCCTTCCTCGACCGTCATGTCCAGCACGTCGGCGATGGTCTTGTCGCGGTAGGTGACTTCCAGCGTCTCGCGGTTGTAGCGCTTGCCGTGACAGACGTCGCAGGTGACGTAGACGTCGGGCAGGAAGTGCATCTCGATCTTGATGACACCGTCGCCCTGGCAGGCCTCGCAACGCCCGCCCTTGACGTTGAAGGAGAATCGGCCGGGGCCGTAGCCGCGCGCCTTCGATTCCGGCAGGCCGGCGAACCAGTCGCGGATCGGCGTGAAGGCGCCGGTGTAGGTCGCGGGGTTCGAGCGCGGGGTGCGGCCGATCGGCGACTGGTCGATGTCGATGACCTTGTCCAGATGCTCCAGCCCCAGCACCGCGTCATGGTCCGCCGGATGTTCGCGGGCGCCCATCAGCTTGCGTGCGACCGCCTTGTACAGCGTCTCGATGATCAGCGTCGACTTGCCGCCACCCGACACGCCGGTCACACAGGTGAAGGTGCCGAGCGGGATTTTGGTCGAGACGTTCTGCAGATTGTTGGCGCGGGCGCCTTGAACCTCCAGGAACTGGCCGGGATGGCCTGGCCGGCGGGTGTCGGGCACCGGGACGAAGCGGGTGCCGTTCAGGTACTGGGCGGTGATGCTGTCGGGGTTCTTCTGAACCTCCTCCGGCCGGCCCTGGGCGATGACGGTTCCGCCATGCTGGCCGGCACCGGGACCCATGTCGACCAGATAGTCGGCGCTGCGGATCGCGTCCTCGTCATGCTCGACGACGATAACCGTGTTGCCGATATCGCGCAGACGCTTCAGCGTCTCCAGCAGACGGTCATTGTCGCGCTGGTGAAGTCCGATGGACGGCTCGTCCAGCACATAGAGCACGCCGGTCAGGCCGGAACCGATCTGCGAGGCCAAGCGGATACGCTGGCTCTCGCCGCCCGACAGGGTGCCGGACCCGCGGCTGAGCGTCAGATACTCAAGCCCGACGGCGTTGAGGAATCCCAGCCGCTCGTTGATCTCCTTGAGGATGCGATAGGCGATCTCGCGGTCCTTCGGGCGCAGATGCTCGTTCAACTCGCTGAACCACTCACCGGCACCGGCGATGGACAGTTCCGCCGCCTCCGAGATGTTGCGGCCACGGATCTTGACCGCCAGCGCCTCCGGCTTCAGCCGCGCGCCCTTGCAGACCTCGCAGGGCTGGGAGGACTGGTATTTCGACAGCTCGTCGCGCGTCCAGGCGCTGTCCGTTTCGCGGTAGCGCCGCTCCAGATTGTTGACGATGCCCTCGAACGCCTTGTTGGTCTGGTAGCGCCGCAGCCCGTCGTCATAGGTCATGGTGATCGCCGACCCGCCCGAGCCGAACAGGATGGTCTGGCGGACCTTTTCCGGCAGATCCTGCCAGGGCGTGGTCATCGACGCGCCGAAATGCTCGCAGATGCTCTCCAGCGTCTGGTCGTAGTATTTCGAGGTCGATCCGGCCCACGGCGCGATTGCGCCCTTGGCCAGCGTCAGCCGCTCGTCCGGCACCACCAGCATCGGGTCGAAATAGATCTTGCTGCCCAACCCGTCGCAGGCCGGGCAGGCGCCGAACGGGTTGTTGAAGGAGAACAGCCGCGGCTCGATCTCCGGAATCGTGAAGCCGCTGACCGGGCAGGCGAATTTCTGCGAAAAGACGGTCAGCTCGTTGGTCTCGGCATTCTCGATCCAGACGATGCCGTCGGCCAACCCCAGCGCGGTCTCCAGCGAATCGGCCAGACGGTTGCCCAGCCCCTCGCGCACCACGATGCGGTCGACCACCACCTCGATGTCGTGCTTCAGCTTCTTGTTGAGCGCCGGCACCTCGTCGATCTCGTACATGGTGCCGTCGACCCGCACGCGCTGGAAGCCGCGCTTGCGCAGGTCCTGGATTTCCTTCTTGTACTCGCCCTTGCGGCCGCGCACGAAGGGCGCCAGCAGCAGCAGGCGCGTGCCCTCCGGCATCGCCATGATCCGGTCGACCATCTGGCTGACCGTCTGGCTTTCGATGGGCAGGCCGGTGGCCGGCGAATAGGGGATGCCGACACGCGCCCACAAGAGGCGCATGTAGTCGTAGATCTCCGTCACCGTGCCGACTGTGGAGCGCGGATTCTTCGAGGTCGTCTTCTGTTCGATGGAGATGGCGGGCGACAGCCCCTCGATCGAATCGACGTCCGGCTTCTGCATCAGCTCCAGGAACTGGCGCGCGTAGGCCGACAGGCTCTCCACATAGCGCCGCTGTCCCTCGGCATAGATGGTGTCGAAGGCAAGCGACGACTTGCCCGACCCCGACAGGCCGGTGATGACGATCAGCTCGTCGCGCGGCAGATCCACATCGACGTTCTTCAGGTTATGTTCCCGCGCGCCGCGGACGCTGATGTACTTGTTCATGGAGTGTTCTTTTACCCGAAGCCCATCCGGATGGAAAGCGGCAAGGCGCCGCGACGCATGACAAAATCGGCCAGCCGGAATGCGGTGCCCCTTCGGCCGGCCGGCTGACGATATATGCGCTGGGCGCGCCATTGCCACCGGCGCCCGGCGCGGGTCGGTCATGACCAGAAGGGCGGCACCGCGCGAAAGCGCTTCCACAGATCCGGCAACGCCTTGCGCCGCTTGTCGGACTGGCGGTCGATCCAGGCGGCGACGGCGCCCACCGTCTTCGGGTCCGCCCCGGTCAGCGAGCCAAGCATGCGGGCGCCGGTGACGGCGTCCTGATCGGCGTCCAGCGCCGTCTGCAAGGGCTCCAGCGCCGCGAAGAAGGGCAGGGTGACGGCCTCCGGATAGAGCCCGCGGAAGAAGTCGGCAGTGTAGCGCAGCGTTCGCAGCCGGCGGCGCAGCTTGTCGCGTCCCTTGGCATCCTCCGGCGGCTTCGCCGACTTGCCGAGCTTCGCCATGCGCGCCGACAGCCAGCCGCCGGCCACCGTCGTGACCGGAGCCGACAGCGCGGTCCGGCGGTCGCCGTCCGCCTCCGACATCCAGCGGCCATGCTCCAGCCACGCGGCGAGCGCCAAAACCATGGTTGTGCAGCCCGGCGCCAGGATGGCCGCAACGGCTTCCCGCGCCGGCCCGGCGCCGGCGGTCCGGGCGAGTGCGGCCAGCCGCTCCAGCGCCGTGCGGTCGATGCCCGGCGCCGTCTTCGGATCGGCGAGAAGCGGGTCGATGATGCCGGACATCAGCACGTCCCACCCGCGCGCCGGCCCCAGCCGCTTGGCCAGCGCACGGCTTTCCTCCACCAGCCGGTCGGCCTCGGGCGAGGCGACCAGCGGCGCGAAGAAGCGGTGTGCGATGCGCAGACAGCGCAAGGCCACGCGCATGCGGTGCAGCCCTTCCACATCGCCGCCCGCCAGCGCGCAGGATTCGTTGGCGAGGAACTGGCGCAACGCCTGCCGCAGGATGTGCCGGTAAGCCTCCGCCACCGTGGTCAGCGGCGACAGGCCGAGCGGCTCGGCCTCCACCGGCCCCGGCGCCTTGCCGGTGACCAGCCGCAGCCCGGCCTCCGCCTTGCTTTCGGTGCCGATGCGCATGGGGATGGCGGCCTGCAGGGCCAGCGCCAGGTCGAACAGGCTGGCGACCTTGCCGGCCTTCAATTCCAACTCCACCTCGCCGACCGGCAGAGAGTTGCCGCCGGCATAGATGGCACCGTCATCCACAGCCAGTTCGACCGCCGTCAGCGTATCGGGGCGAAGCAGCAGGGTGGTGCGGCGGAAATCGGTGATGAACAGGCAATCCAGCACGTCGAGCGCCGCCGCCGGAACCAACCCGGCGACAGCGGGATCGCTCAGCACGCCGGTGTCGACCGCTTCGCCCGCGACGATCCATTCCCATTCCCGCCGCACCGCCACGGCGGCGGAATCGCCGGGGCTGGCGCTGTTCACGGTCTTCAAGGTCTGGATGAAGCGGTCGCCCTCCTGCCGCACGCGCAACGCCACCCCGTTCGCGGCCAGCTTCAGGTCGGGGGTATCGAAATAGGCGGTGCGCAGCCGCTGCGTCGCGGCCGGACCATCGGCCAGCGCCTGCAGCGCGGGAAGGGCGGCAACCCGCGCCAGATCCGCCGATGCGGCATGGAGCTTCAGCTCCACCTCGCGGAAGGCGGCGGGGGCGGAGGTCTGCGCATCGGGGAGTGCGGACGGGCTGACGGGCGGAATGGCGGGTGGCAAGGGTCGGCATCCTCCCGTATCCGGCCGGGAACGGCCTGGAATGACTCAGGTGGTTCCGTGGATACTCCAACCGCCGCCGCAGGTTAAGAGAGTTTACGCGGCTGCACAAAATCCGCCAGCCGCCCCGCCCCCAGTTCCAGGTCGGCCCAATGCAGCGTTTCGAAGACGAGGACGGCGCAGGCGCCGGTCGGAAACTTGTCGGCCAGCGCATGGCGCAGCCCGTGGTCGCCGCTGCCGGTCAGGGCGTTGGCCAGCTCGTGCAGGTCCGGATTGTGCGCTATCAACAACAGGCCGGTCGCCGAGTCCGGCGCGTCGCGCAGCCGTTCCAGCAGCGTGTGGGCGCCGCACAGGTACAGTCCCCGCTCATGCTCCACCGGCGGGAATGGCGCGCCGATGGCCGCCATCACGCGTTTGCGCGTTTCCACCGCCCGCACCGCGGTGGAACACAGCACGAGGTCGATGTGGGCATGATGCCTGGCCAGATGGCCGCCGACGAGGGTGGCGGCCTTCTCGCCGCGGGCGTTCAGCGGTCGGTCGTGGTCGCCCAGCGACGGATCGTCCCAGGAGGATTTCGCGTGGCGCAGCAGGAACAGCGTCTTCATGGCGGCAATCGGTCGCGGCAGGGGAGGGAAAGGGGAGGGAGAGGTCGCAGCCTATAGCCAAATGGGAGTCCTGAAACCGTAACGCATATGGGATACTCTGTCTGCCCACCATATAACCGTCGTCGGCACCGCTGAAAGGCAGGCGCCGGCGCTCAGGGTTTCAAGATTTCAGAGGTCGACGTGACGCAACTCCAGGAACTCGATTCGGTCGGTATCGAGCCAAACGCTCCGGAACGCTTCATCAATCGGGAGCTGTCGTGGCTGGCCTTCAACCAGCGCGTCCTGGACGAGGCCGCCAACCCCCATCACCCGCTTCTGGAGCGGTTGCGCTTCCTGTCGATCTCCGCCAGCAACCTCGACGAATTCTACATGGTCCGCGTCGCCGGCCTGAAAGGGCAGGTGGCCGCCGGCGTGAAGGCGCCGAGCCCGGAGAATCTGACGCCCGCCCAGCAGCTGGCCGCGGTGAAGCAGCGCATCGCGGCGTTGATGGAAAGCCAGCAGACGATGTGGCGCACGCTGAAGGGCGAACTGCGGGAGGCCGGGATTTCCGTGGTCGATCCCAAGGACCTCAGCGAGGGCGAGCTGGACTGGCTGGAAGCGAAGTTCCTGGACGACATCTTCCCGATCCTGACGCCCATCGCCGTCGATCCCGCCCACCCCTTCCCGTTCCTGCCCAATCTCGGATTCTCGCTGGCGCTGCAACTGCATGACCCGGTCAAGGGCCGGCACATCGACGCCCTGGTGCCGCTACCCTCGCAGTTGGAGCGGTTCCTGCGCCTGCCCGGCTCGGACATCCGCTTCCTCCAGCTGGAAAAGGTGGTGATGCAGTTCATCGACCGCCTGTTCCCTCCGTTCCAGGTCAAGGCGCACGGCGTCTTCCGTGTCCTGCGCGACAGCGAGATCGAAATCGAGGAAGAGGCGGAGGATCTGGTCCGCACCTTCGAAAGCGCGTTGAAGCGCCGCCGCCGCGGCAGCGTCATCCGGCTCGCCACCGACAGCGGCATGGCGGCCGACCTGCGCGATTTCCTGCGCCATGAGCTCAACGTCGCCTCGGACGACGTCTTCATCCTGGACGGGCTGATCGGCCTGACCGACACCAAGCAGCTGATCGTCGACGAGCGGCCGGATCTGGTCTTCCGCCCGTTCAACGCCCGGTTCCCGGAACGCATCCGCGATTTCGGCGGCGACTGCTTCGCGGCGATCCGCCACAAGGACATCGTGGTCCACCACCCGTACGAATCCTTCGACGTGGTGGTGCAGTTCATCCGGCAGGCGGCGCGCGACCCGCAGGTGGTGGCGATCAAGCAGACGCTCTACCGCACCAGCAAGGACAGCCCCATCGTCGCCGCGCTGATCGAAGCGGCGGAGGCCGGCAAGTCGGTGACCGCGCTGGTGGAATTGAAGGCCCGCTTCGACGAGGAGGCCAACATCCGCTGGGCGCGCGATCTGGAACGCGCCGGCGCCCAGGTGGTCTACGGCTTCGTCGATCTGAAGACCCACGCCAAGGTGTCGCTGGTGGTGCGGCGCGAGAAGAAGGCGTTGCGCAGCTACGTCCATTTCGGCACCGGCAACTACCACCCGATCACCGCGAAGGTCTACACCGACCTGTCCTTCTTCACCTGCGACCCGGCGCTTTGCCACGACGCCGCCGTCATGTTCAACTTCATGACCGGTTACGCGACGCCGAAGGTGCTGGAGAAGATCGCCATCGCGCCGATCACGCTACGCCAGCGCCTCTTCGACCTGATCGAGGCGGAGATCGCCCATGCCGCCGCCGGCCGTCCGGCGTCGATCTGGGTGAAGCTGAACTCGCTGGTCGACCCGGTCATCATCGACAAGCTGTACAAGGCGTCGCAGGCCGGGGTGCAGATCGACATGATCATCCGCGGCATCTGCTGCCTGCGGCCGGGGGTGAAGGGGCTGTCGGAGAATATCCGGGTGCGCAGCATCGTCGGCCGCTTCCTGGAACATGGCCGCGTCATCTGCTTCGGCAACGGCCATCCCATGCCCAGCAACCAGGCCAAGGTGTTCATCTCCTCGGCCGACTGGATGACCCGCAACCTGGACCGCCGGATCGAAACGCTGGTTCCCATCGAAAATCCGACGGTGCATGAACAGGTGCTCGACCAGATCATGGTCGCCAACATGAAGGACGACGCAAGCACCTGGAAGCTGGGCCCCGATGGCGTGTACCATCGGATCAAGGCTGGCCCGGACGCGTTCAGCGCCCATAATTACTTCATGACCAACCCCAGCCTGTCCGGCCGGGGCAGCGCGCTCAGCAGCAAGCGCACGCCGCCGCGGCTCATGCTGCATGCGGTGTCCTGAGGGCGGGTGACGGGAGCGAGAGTATGAGCAAGGACAAACGCGCGTCCGCCATCCCGGGCGACGTCGGGCAGGCGGGCGCCGGCGGATTCGGCATGGCTTCCGCCCCTGATCACGCCCCCAATCAAGCCGGCGAGAATGCCGGCGAGCGCGTCGGCGTGATCGACATCGGCTCCAACTCGATCCGTCTGGTCGTCTATGACGGGCTGACCCGGTCACCGCTGGCCCTGTTCAACGAGAAGGTGCTGTGCGGCCTCGGCCGCGGTGTCGAGAAGTCCGGCGTGCTGAACCCCGATGGCGTCGCCCAGGGGCTGGTGGCGCTGGAACGCTTCGCCACTCTGGCCCAGGGCATGCGTGTCGGCCGCCTGGACGTGATCGCCACCGCCGCCGTGCGCGACGCCCGCGACGGCGCCGCCTTCGTCGATGCCATCCGCCGCCGTGCCGGCCTGACCGTCCGCGTCATCAGCGGCGAGGAGGAGGCGCGGCTGTCGGCCATGGGCGTGCTGTCCGGCACTCCCGGCGCCGACGGCCTTGTCGGCGACCTCGGCGGCGGCAGCCTGGAGCTGGTGACGCTCGACCGCGGCGTGATCGGCAAGCAGGTCACGCTGCCGCTCGGCCCGCTGCGGATGATGGAGGTGGGATCGACCAAGGGCGGTCCGGTCAAGCTGATCGACCAGCATCTGGAATCGCTGCCCTGGCTGCCGGCGATGAAGGGGCGCCCCTTCTACCCGGTCGGTGGGAGCTGGCGCGCCATCGCCAAGCTGCATATGGAGCAGTCCGGCCACCCACTGCACATCATCCACCACTACACCATCCCCGCCGCCGACGCGCGGGAGTTCACCGGGCTCATCGGCCGGCAGAGCCGTTCGTCGCTGGAAAAGATGGCTGGGTCGCGCCGCCGGCTCGACACGCTGCCCTTGGCCGGGCTGGTGCTGGAACGGCTGCTGCGCATCGCCCAGCCGTCGAAGCTGGTCTTCTCCGCCTATGGCCTGCGCGAGGGGCATCTCTATTCGCTGCTCTCGCCGGAGGGACAGCGCGCGGATCCGCTGATGGCCTCGTCCGCCGATTGGGCGCGGCGCTTCGTGCGGATGGGCGATCCGGCCCTGCTGATGTCCTGGACCGCCGGGCTGTTCGCCGGGGAGGACGACAACGCCATCCGCCTGCGCCATGCCGCCTGCCTGCTGAGCGACGTTGGCTGGGCCGATCATCCCGATTACCGGGCGGAGCATGCCTTCCTGCGCGTGCTGCGTTATCCGTTCCCGGCGCTGGACCATGACGAACGGGCGTTCCTTGCGCTCGCCGTCCATGCCCGCTATTCCGGCACCATCGACGTGCCGCTGACCGCACCGGTGCGGACGCTGGTGACCGAAGGGCAGGGCATGAAGGCGCTGGTGCTGGGGTTGGCGCTGCGCCTCGCCCATACGTTGTCCGGCGGCGCCACTGCGCTGCTGGAGCGTACCAGCCTGAAGGTTGGCGACGGCCGGGTGGTGCTGACCCTGCCCGACGACGGCAGCGTCCCGTCGGGCGAAGCGGTCCAGCGCCGCATCGATGCGCTTGCCAGGGCGATGAATCTCAAAAGCGACGTGGTCCAGCCCCTGCGGCCTCAGGCGGCGGAATAGGGCAGGGCAGGTGGGCCGCCCGTTGGTGATCGGCGGGCGGCCCTGCCCCGTCAAGTTCGGGTGATCGACACGCCGCCGTCGACCAGCAGCGCGGTTCCCGTGGTGAAGCTGGACATATCCGATGCCAAATAGAGCGCGGACTGCGCGATTTCGCATGGCGTGGCGAGCCGTTTCAACGCATGAAGACCTTGGACGAAGGCCAGAGCCTCGGGAGTGTTCGACACGGCGCGTCCCATCGGCGTGTCGGTCCCGCCCGGCAATAGCGCGTTGGCGCGGATGCCCTGCGGCCCATATTCCGCCGCGATCACCCGTGTCAGCCCGATCAGTCCGGCCTTGCTCGCCGCATAGGCGGCCATGCCGGGAAAGCCGACGGTGTGACCGACGAAGGTGGAAGTGAAGATCAGCGATCCGCCGCCACGGGCGAGCATGGCCGGGATTTGACGTTTGGCGGCATGGAAGGCGCTGGTCAGGTTGGTGTCGATCACCTCGTTCCACATCTCCACCGTTATTTCCGGAACCGGCACCATAGCGCCTGTGGTTCCGGCATTGTTGAAAGCGACGTCCAGGCCGCCGAACCGCCGCGTGGCGACCTCCACGGCTTCGTGTGCAGTTTCCGCGTCCGCGACATTGCCGGCAACGGCGGCGGCATCGCCGCCATTGTCCCGGATCTCGTCGGCCAGCCGTTCCAGTTCGCCACGCCGCCGGGCCACGAGCACGAGCTTTGCGCCATGTTCGGCAAACAGCAGCGCCGCCTCACGCCCGATCCCGGAGCTGGCCCCCGTGACGATTGCAATTTTCCCGTCGAGCTGCCTCACGACCGTTCTCCCTTGCGATGAATGGCCCGAGAGTGGCGAAGGCGATCCGGTACCGGCTATCCGGTTCTTGCTTTCGAATTCGCAAGGTCCGGATAACCGGTCACGGATTTAATTTCCATAACTATCCTTATGTGTTTCTTGTCCGCCCTCACCAGCGGGATTTCCAACTAATACTTTAACGCCATAACGCCAGAGCACAGTTGTTAGGCGGTCTGTTTCTTACTATCTTCGGGGAAGGCGCGCTGAGGGTACCAGCCTCAGCGCGCCCGCCCGATCAGCGGTTCAGGTACTCAAGCACAAGCTTGACCACCTGCAACAGCAGGATCAGGAGCTTGAGGATATCAGACATCCTCTGTCTCCCAGCTGAGCGGCGGCGGTGGCGGCCAGTCCGCCACCGCGTCCGCCCCCTGCTTATAATCGGTAGCGTTGTCTTGCGGCAGTCGCGACAAGCGGGAAAATCTCAAATATCACGCATCCAGTGGCTTGCGCTGTTGCCGGGTGGCAATTCGGACCTCCACCACCCATTTCCGGCATCGCACCTTCGGACCCGGATGGATGATGTCGTCGAAAAACCAGCCCACCCTGCCCGACCAGCGTCAGGCGGTTCTGTCCCAGCGTCGCAACCTCAAGATGGCCGAATCCGCCCACGCCTATGTGCGGGGCAGCACGGTGAAGTTCTACGAATGGCTTGAGCAGTCCGGCGGCAAGGTGCCGGACGGGCCGCCGGTCTGGATTTGCGGCGACTGTCACGTCGGCAATCTCGGGCCGGTCGCCAATGCCAAGGGCAACATCGACATCCAGATTCGCGACGTCGACCAGACGGTGGTCGGCAATCCTGCCCACGACCTGATCCGCCTCGGCCTGTCGCTCGCCACCGCGGCGCGCGGGTCGGATCTGCCCGGCGTCACCACCGCGCTGATGCTGGAGCAGATGATCGAGGGCTATATGATGACCCTCGACGGAGACCTCGGCGGCGAGACCCTGCGGAAGAAGCCATCGGTCGTCCGCGTGGGCATGCGTCAGGCCATCGGTCGCACCTGGAAGCATCTGGCCAAGGACCGCATCAAGGACATCCGCCCGACCATCCCGCTCGGCAAGCGCTTCTGGCCGCTGACCGGCGACGAACGCGCGGCGGTGGAGGATCTGTTCGCCAAGGATCAGGTGCGCCGTCTGGTGACCGCCCTGCACTCCCGCGACGACGATGGCCGGATCGAGCTTCTGGACGCCGCCTATTGGGTCAAGGGCTGCAGTTCGCTGGGCCGGCTTCGGGTGGCGGTGCTGCTCGGCGTCGGCGAAGGCCATTACGATGAGGGCGGTCTCAGCCTGATCGACATCAAGGAGGCGGTGCAGGCTGCCGCTCCCCGCGCCACGAAAAATGGCATGCCTCGCGACAATGCCGAACGCGTGGTGACGGGGGCGCAGAATCTCTCGCCCTATCTCGGCGACCGCATGCGCCCTGCCCGCCTGCTCGACCGCGCGGTTTTCCTGCGTGAACTGCTGCCGCAGGACATCAAGCTCGACTTCGACCATCTGACGCGCGAGGAAGCGACCCGCGCCGCCTTCTTCCTGGCCGCCGTGGTCGGCAAGGCGCATGCCCGCCAGATGGACGAGGCGACGCGCAAATCATGGCGGAACGAGCTGGCGCGCAACCGCACCAAGAGCCTGGATGCGCCGTCCTGGCTGTGGTCCAGCATCGTCGATCTGATCGTCGGCCATGAGGCGGCCTATCTGGAGCACTGCCGCCGCTACGCCGAGCGCCCGGACGCCTGATCCTCGATCTCCCGGTCCAGCAGGCCGCGCGCCATATCCAGGCAGGCGTCGCGGTCGGGCCGGAAATCTTCGGCGATCCACCACGCCTCCACCCGCTTCAGCGTTCCACCGACCGCCGGACCGCGCGGAATACCGATTTCCAGGAGGTCACGGCCTGCGATGGGGAGCTTCAAGCCCGGCAGCTCGTCGGCCACCGCCAGCGCCCTGCGTAGCGCCGTCAGGTCCAGCGGACCGTCATGAATGGCCGCAGCGACCAGCAGCAGGTCGCCGAACAGTTCCGCATAGCCAAGGCGGTAGAGTGCCTGTCGCAGGGCCTTGCGGTCGCCAGCGGCTACCAGTGGGGCCGGCGCCAGTGCGACCGGCGGTTCGACCATGGCCAGCAGACGGTCGCGCTCGTGGTTGGACATGCGCAGCGCCTCGGCGGCCCGCACAGCGCCCGGCCGGTCGCTGTCCAGCACCGCGGCCAGCCGGCGGGTCGGATCGGGAGTCACCACCAGATCGCGCTCCACCGCGATCAGCCGCTCCAGCCGGTCGGTGTCCATGGCTTCCGGCAGCAGGTGGACCATGATCCCCTGCCCCATCATCAGCCGCCAGACCGCCGCGGCGCAGGGGGCGGTCAGCAGTCGGAACAGCTCCCCCCGCACCCGCTCGCCCGACAGGGTCGGCAGGCGCGGCGCCAGTTCGCGGCAGGCGGCCATCGCCTCGGCATCGGGCTCGCCACGGCCGTAATGGGCATGGAAGCGGAAGAAGCGCAGCAGACGCAGCACGTCCTCCTCGATCCGCCGCCGCGCCTCGCCGACGAAGCGGACGCGGCCGGCGGCAAGATCGGCCAGACCGCCGAACGGGTCGAACATGGAGCCGTCGGGCGTGCAGCTCAGCGCGTTCATGGTCAGGTCGCGGCGGGCGGCGTCCTCGATCCAGTCGTCGGTGAACTCGACGCGGGCGTGGCGGCCGAAGTTTTCCACATCGCGCCGCAGCGTGGTGATCTCATAGGGCTTGCCGCCGCACAGCGCGGTGACGGTGCCATGGGCGATGCCGGTGGGGATGACGCGGATCCCGGCGCCTTCCAGCAGTTCCATCACCCGTTCCGGCGGAGCGTGGGTGGCGATGTCGATGTCCTTCACCGGCCGGCCGAGCCACGCATCGCGCACGCAGCCGCCGACGAATCGCGCGTCGGCACCGCCCGACGCCAGGGCGTCGAACACCGCGAGGCTTTCGGGCGCGGTCATCCAGGGCTGCGGGGACAGGCGTGCGGCAACGGTCATGGCGCGCGACGCTATCCGATTCCTGTTTCCCGTTCCATCGTTGTCAATTTGGCGTCGTCAATCCGCCCCCTCGCCCGTTTCGCGCGCGGCGGCGCCCAGCACGTCGCGCAGGTTCACCAGCATGCCGGCGGTCGCCCCCCAGATGTAGCGCTGCGGATAGGGGAAGGCGTAGAACCAGCGCGGCTTGCCCAGGAATTCGCGACTGTGGCGTTGCGGGTTGGACGGGTCGAGGATGAAGGACAGCGGCACCTCAAACACCTCCGCCACCTCGGTCGGGTCGGGCGTCAGCATGAAGGGCGGAGTCACCACCCCGACCACCGGCGTCACCCGGAACCCGGTGCGCGTGACATAGGTGTCCAGCCGGCCGACGATCTCGATCCGGGCGCGCTCCAGCCCGATCTCCTCCGCCGTCTCGCGAAGCGCGGTGTCCTCGGGGCCGCCATCCTCCGGCTCCATCCGTCCGCCGGGGAAGCTGATCTGGCCGGCATGGGCGCTCAGCGTCGCCGTGCGCTGGGTGAAGATGACGGTCAGTTCCTCCGGCCGGTCGACCAGGGGGACGAGAACCGCCGCCTCGCGCAGGGTGGATGGCGGACCCATCTCCGGATTGAGGTCGTGGTCGCCCCTGATCTTGGTCGCCGCGCTGGGCGGCACCCGGTTCGAATGAACGGCGTTTTCGACGGCCGCGTCGGTGCTCATCGCCGGAAAGCGCCGGCGAACCTCCTCCAGGCTCAGTCGCCAGGCAGCTTGCCCAGCGCGAAGAAGACCTTGTTGCTCCATAGACCCACCTCGGACTCGCCGGTTTCGGTTCGGCGCGTGTCGCTGCGCTCCACCATGTCGTAGAACACGGCCCGCAGGATAAGCGCCTCCAGCCGGCTTCTGATTTCGATGTAGGGTGCCGGCTCCCCGGTTTCAGGGTTCACGGCGACACGGATCGGGTGTTCGGGGCCGGCCTCCACCCAATGGTCCAGGTTGGTACGGAAGGACAGGACCTGATCGGCCCCGCTGCCTGCCACCGTCATCTCCACCGCGACGAAGGGAGCGTCCTCCACGACGATCTTGCCGCGTTCGACCGGCGTGACCAGCCAGTAATCGCCGTCGTCGTCGCGCTTCAGGACGGTGGAGAACAGCTTCGCCAGTTCGATACGGCGGATGGGATCGCCATTGTGGAACCAGGTGCCGTCGCGCGCAATGCGGATGTCGTACTGCTCCAGCGTCGGCGTCCTGCCCAGCGCGGCCGGCAGTTCCGGCGGCGTCCCCGAAACGGTTTGCCCATCTGAGCGCTTGTCATTCGCCATCGCGTTACCGACCTTCATGGAGTTGGGAGCCGTTTTGTCCCCGGACATGCGCATTTTCGCCACACTCGACCGTTAGGTCCACCCCGTTGGTCCTTGCGCCTCCATCCGTCGGTCAGCATGTCCGGCGGCGGGATTCGGAAAATGGGTGTCGACAAGGCGCAGGAACAGGGCCAACCATGCGGATCCCGTGTTTCACGTCACGGCATCCTTTTACAAAGGGTGGCCATGACGACGACACCGACCGGCCCATCATCGGGGAGCAGCAGACCTTGAGCGCACAGGACATCCTGAGGGGGCAGCCTCCCGTGCCGGAGGACCCGCAACGGCTGATGGAGGAGATCGAGGCGCTGGGCGACCGGCTCGCTTCGGTCCGCGACCGCATCGGCCGCGTGATCTTCGGCCAGCAGGAGGTGATCGACCGCACGCTGGTCACGCTGCTTGCCGGCGGCCATGTCCTGCTGATCGGCGTTCCCGGCCTTGCCAAGACGCGGCTGGTGGAAACGCTGGGCACCGTGCTGGGCCTCGCCGAAAAGCGAATCCAATGCACGCCCGACCTGATGCCGGCCGACATCCTGGGCTCCGAAGTGCTGGAGGAGGGGGAAAGCGGCCGACGGTCCTTCCGCTTCCTGCCCGGCCCGGTGTTCAGCCAGTTGCTGATGGCGGACGAGATCAACCGCGCCAGCCCCCGCACCCAGTCGGCCCTGCTTCAGGCGATGCAGGAAGGCCGGGTGTCGGTCGCCGGCCAATATCATCCGCTGCCCCAGCCCTTCCACGTGCTGGCCACCCAGAATCCGCTGGAGCAGGAAGGCACCTATCCGCTGCCGGAAGCCCAGCTCGACCGTTTCCTGATGCAGATCGACGTCGATTACCCGGACCGTGAGGCCGAGCGGCGGATGATGATCGCCACCACCGGCTCGACCGACGAGCGTGCGGTGACGGTGCTGTCTGCCGCCGATCTGCAGGCGGCACAGCGCCTCGTCCGCCGCGTCCCGGTCGGCGAGGGAGTGGTGGACGGCATCCTCGACCTCGTCCGCCGTGGCCGGCCGGAGACCTCCGAACTGATGGAGGTGCGCCAGCATGTCGCCTGGGGCCCCGGCCCGCGCGCCAGTCAGGCGCTGATGCTGGCCGCCCGCGCCCGCGCGGTGCTGGACGGCCGGCTGTCGCCGTCGCTGGACGACGTGGTGGCGCTCGCCAAGCCGATCCTGAAGCACCGCATGGCGCTGAACTTCGCCGCGCGGGCCGATGGGGTGACGCTCGACGACGTCATCGACCGCCTCTGCGCCCCCCTGATGTGACCCCCCGCAGCGGAGCCGCAATGCCGCGAAGCCCAGCCTCCCCGCAAACGAGTCAGCTGTCGAACACCCTGCTGGCGCGCCATCGCGCGGAGGAGTTGGCATCCGCCCTGCCGCCGCTTCTGGTCGCGGCGGAGCGGGTGGCCGCCACCGTCGCCCAGGGCGTCCACGGCCGCCGCCGCGTCGGTCTGGGCGAGACCTTCTGGCAGTTCCGCCGCTACCAGCCGGGCGACGCGCCGTCGATGATCGACTGGCGCCAGTCGGCCAAGACCCAGCCCGTCTATGTCCGCGAGAACGAATGGGAGGCGGCGCAGAGCGTCTGGCTGTGGCGCGACCGCTCCGCCTCGATGGATTTCCGCTCGGCTTCGGCGCTGCCGACCAAGCGCGAGCGGGCCGATCTGCTGACGCTCGCGACCGCCGTCCTGCTGGCCCGTGGCGGCGAGCGGGTGGCCCTGCTGAACAGCGGCGTGCGCCCCGACCATGGCAAGACCGCCATCGACCGCATCGCCAGGCTGATGACCGACCCGCAGGCCGCCGCCGCGCCCGACCCGCTGCCGCGGGTGGAGCCCCTGCCCCGCCATGCCCAGACGGTTCTGTTCGGCGACCTGCTGTCCCCCTTGCCGGAGATCCACGCCACCGTCGCCGGGCTGACCGGCCGTGGCCTGCGCGGCCATCTGGTCCAGATCCTCGATCCGGCGGAGGAGACGCTGCCCTATGACGGCCGCGTCGATTTCCACGGCATGGAGGGTGAAACGAACCTTCTGGTCCCCCGGGTGGAGGCCGTCCGCGAAGCCTACCGCGAGCGGCTGAAGGCCCAGCAGGACGGGCTGGCGGCACTGGCCCGCACCGCCGGCTGGAGCTTCGCCGTCCACCGCACCGACCGTTCGCCGCAATCCGCGCTGCTCACCCTATGGGGTGCGATGGCGATGGAGGCGGTGTGACGCGCCGGCCGACCACGTCACCCTCTTACCCTTTTCCCCCTTGCCCTTTCCCCTTGTGAAGACGCGCCAATGCTGGGTCTAGGACCGATCGCCTTCGCCGCCCCCTGGGTCTTGACCGCACTGGCAGCCCTGCCGGTTCTGTGGTGGCTGCTGCGCGTCACGCCGCCGGCGCCGCGCACCATCCGGTTCCCCGCCATCCGTCTGCTGCGCGACCTGACCGCGCAGGAGGAGACGCCGGCCCGAACCCCCTGGTGGCTGTTGCTGCTGCGGCTGATCGTGGCGGCGCTCATCATCCTGGCGCTGGCCGGGCCGCTGCTGAATCCGCGCGCAGCTCTGCCCGGCGGCGGGCCGCTGTTGCTGGTGGTGGACAATGGTTGGGCCGCCGGACGCGACTGGCCGACGCGCAAGCGCACGATGGACGAACTGATCGCCCAGGCCGACCGCCAGCAGCGCCCGGTGATCCTGCTGTCCACCGCCCCGCCGGCCGACGGTCAGCCGATCCATGCCAGCGCCATCGTCCCGGCGCAGGAGGCGCGCCGTCTGGCCCAGGCGATGGTCCCCCTGCCCTGGCCGACCGACCGCGCGGCGGCACTGGAGGCACTCAAGACGGTTGCGACGCAGGCCGCGGGCCGCGGCTCGATCCATGCGGTATGGCTCAGCGACGGCATCGGCGACAACCAAGCCGCCGCACTGGCCGCGGGATTGCAGCGGCTGGGGTCCGCCGACGTCCTCGACGATTCCGCCGAGCATCCGCCCCACCTGCTTCTTCCGCCGTCCAGCGAGGGCACCGCCCTGACCGCCCGCATTGTCCGCGCCGACCCGTCCCGGCCGGGGCCGGTGACCATCCGCCTTGCCGCCACCGACGGCCGGATGCTGACCCGCCAGACGGTCGCTTTCGAAGCCGGCCAGAAGGTTCGCGAGGTGCGGCTGGACGTGCCAACCGAACTGCGCAACGACGCCGCCAGCCTGCGGGTGGAGGGCGATACCACCGCCGGCGCCACCGTCCTGCTCGACGAGCGCTGGCGCCGCCGTCCCGTTGGTCTCGTTTCCGGCCGGTCGGAGGGGGAAAGCCAGCCGCTGCTGTCCGACCTCTATTACCTCGAACGCGCGCTGTCCCCCTACAACGAGGTGCGGCGCGGCGAGACGCTGGACCTGCTGAAACGCGATCTGGCCGTGCTGATCCTGTCCGACATCGGCGCCCTGACCGGCACCGAGGTGCAGGACATCGAGGATTGGGTGAAGAAGGGCGGCGTCCTGATCCGCTTCGCCGGCCCGCGTCTTGCCCAGCATGCCGATACGCTGGTACCGGAGCGGCTGCGCATCGGCGACCGCGCTCTGGGCGGTGCCCTGTCCTGGTCGGAACCGGCGCGGCTGCAGCCCTTCCCGCCCAAATCGCCCTTCGAGGGGCTGACCATCCCGCCCGACGTGCAGGTAAACCGGCAGGTGCTTGCGGAGCCCGCCCTGGATCTGGCCGACCGCACCTGGGCGAGGCTGGCCGACGGCACGCCGCTGGTCACTTCGCAGAAGCGCGGCGACGGCTGGGTCGTGCTGGTCCACACCACCGCCAGCCCGGACTGGTCGAACCTGCCGCTGTCCGGCCTGTTCGTCGACATGCTGCGCCGTCTGGTGGCGCTCAGCGGCGGCGTGACGGGAACGGCGGCGACCGCCTCGCTCGACCCGGTGGAGGTGCTGGACGGTACCGGCCGGCTGGTTCCGCCGCCGTCGACCGCCTTCCCGATCCCCGGCAACGCCACCGCCGACGTGATCGGGCCGCGCCACCCGCCGGGCTTCTACGGCACCGACGATGCGCGCCGCGCACTGAACCTGTCCGCCGCCGTCACCTCCATCGACCCGCTGCCGCCGATGCCGGCCGGGGTGGGGCGCGACGGCTATGGCGCCCGCGGCGAGGTTCCGCTGAAGCCCTCGCTGCTGGCGACAGCGCTCGCCCTGCTGTCCATCGACCTGCTGATCGCGCTGGCCCTGCGCGGCCTGCTGCGCGCGCCGCGCCTGCGCCGCGGCGCCGGGGGTGCCGCGGCCGGCCTGCTGCTCGCCCTGGCGCTGTCGTCGGCCCCGCAGTCCGCCCGTGCGCTGGATGAGGACAAGGCGATCAAGGTGACGGAGGAAACCTACCTCGCCTATGTCCGAACCGGCGACAGCAGCATCGACGACACCGCCCGCGCCGGACTGGAAGGGCTTGTCAGCGTGCTCGGCCTGCGCACGGCGGTGGAGGCCGCGGGCGCGGTCGGCGTCGATCCCGAACAGGACGAGCTGGCCTTCTATCCCCTGCTCTACTGGCCGGTGTCCGACCGCCAGAAGCCGCTGTCCGATCAGGCGCGCCAGCGGGTGAACGAGTATATGCGAAACGGCGGCACCATCCTGTTCGACACCCGCGATCAGGCGCCGGGCGGCGGCCCCGCCGTGCTGCAGACCCTGGTTGAGGGGCTGGACATTCCGCCGCTGGCCCCGGTGCCGCAGGACCATGTGCTGCGAAAGTCCTTCTACCTGCTGTCAGACTTCCCCGGCCGCTATGCCGGCGGCCAGCTGTGGATCGAAGCGCGGGAGGGGATGGCCAATGACGGCGTGTCCTCCGTCGTCATCGGCGGCAACGACTGGGCGTCGGCCTGGGCGGTCGGCCGCAACGGCCAGCCCCTGTTCGCCGTGATCCCCGGCGGTGAGCGCCAGCGCGAGATGGCCTATCGCTTCGGCGTCAACCTCGTGATGTACGCGCTGACCGGCAACTACAAGGCCGATCAGGTCCATGTGCCCGCCATCCTGGAAAGGCTCGGCCAGTAAATGCCCGTCGATCTGCTCTCCGGACTTTCCGTGGCGCTGGCGCCGCTGCTGCCCTGGCCGGTGCTGGGCGTCCTGATCGGCTTCGCCCTTCTCGTGGTGCTGGTCGCGGCGCTGCGCCGGGCGCGCGGGACATGGCTGCGCCTGCTGGCGGTGGCGGTTCTGGCGCTCGCGCTCATCAACCCTTCGCTGGTGCAGGAAAAACGCGACCCGATCAAGGACGTCGCCGTCGTGGTGATCGACGATTCGCCGAGCCAGGCCATCGGCGACCGCCGTGCCCGCACCGAACGCGCGGCGGAAGAGCTGACCGAGCGGTTGAAGCGCTTCAACGACCTGGAGGTGCGCGTCGTCCGCAGCACGGAGGGTGCGGAGAACGGCGGCTCGATCAACGAGACGCACCTGTTCGACGCGCTGAACCGCGCCATGGCCGACGTGCCGCGCCGCCGCATGGCCGGTGCCGTCTTCATCACCGACGGTCAGGTGCACGACGTCCCGCAGGTGCCCGGCAAGCTGGCCGACATCGGCCCGATCCACACCCTGCTGACCGGCGACCGCGACGAGGGCGACCGCCGCATCGCCATCGTGCAGGCGCCGAACTACGGCATCGTCGGCAAGCCGGTGGAATTGACCATCCGCGTCGATGACATGCCCGGCCACCAGTCCGCCGATGCCGCGGTGACGCTGCGCCAGGATGGCGGCACGCCGGGCACCATCCGCGTGCCGGTCGGCCGCGACGTGCGCGTCGACCTCCCCGTCACCCATGGCGGCCAGAATGTCCTTGAGCTTGAGGTCGAGCCGGCGAAGCAGGAGCTGACGCTCGCCAACAACCGCGCCGCGGTGGTGGTCAACGGCGTGCGCGACCGGCTGCGCGTCCTGCTGGTTTCCGGCGAGCCCCATGCCGGCGAGCGCACATGGCGCAACCTGCTGAAGGCCGACCCGGCGGTCGATCTGGTCCATTTCACCATCCTGCGCCCGCCGGAAAAGCAGGACGGCACGCCGATCCGCGAGCTGTCGCTGATCGCCTTCCCGATCCGCGAGCTGTTCGAGGTGAAGCTGGACGAGTTCGACCTGATCATTTTCGACCGCTACCGCCGACGTGGCGTGCTGCCGCAGATGTATCTGGAGAACATCGCCGACTATGTCCGCAAGGGCGGCGCCCTGCTGGAGACCTCCGGCCAGGGCTATGCCGGTCCGCTGTCGCTATACCGCACGCCGCTGGGCTCGATCCTGCCGGCGGCCCCCAGCGGCCAGACGGTCGACCGTCCCTTCCTGCCGACCATCACCGACGTCGGCCGCCGCCATCCGGTGACCGCCGGGCTGCCCGGAGACCGGCTGGACGCTCCGCCGACCTGGGGCCGCTGGTTCCATCAGGTCGATGTGACGCCGAACAACGGCACGGTGGTGATGCAGGGTGCCGAGAATCGCCCCCTTCTGGTGCTCGACCGCGTCGGCAAGGGCCGGGTGGCCCAGCTCGCCTCCGACCAGATCTGGCTGTGGAGCCGCGGCTTCGAAGGCGGCGGGCCGCAGGCGGAGCTTCTGCGCCGCCTCGCCCATTGGCTGATGAAGGAGCCGGAACTGGAGGAGAACGACCTGCGTGCCCATGTCGACGGCAACCGCATCACGGTCGAACGCCGCTCCCTCACCCCGGATCCGCGCGCGGTCACCATCACCGACCCGTCGGATCGGACCAGCACATTGCAACTGACCGACGACCGCACCGGCCGCGCCATCGCCACGGTGACCGCGGCCGCTCCCGGCATCTACCGCATCTCCGACGGGGAACGGACGACGCTGGCCGTGGTCGGCGCGGTGAACACGCCGGAGCTGGCCGACGTCCGTTCCACCGGCGACCGCATGAAGCCGGTGGCCGAGGTGACCGGCGGCGGCATCCATTGGGTGACCGACACCGACAGCGGCCCCAACCCTGGAATCGATGTGCGCCGCACGCAGCCCGACCGCAGCCAGACCGGTTCCGGCTGGATCGGCCTGCGTGCCAACGGCGACTATACGGTGACCGGAGTGACCGATGTCCCGCTTCTGCCGGTGGGTGCGGTGCTGGCCCTGGTTCTGGGCGGACTGCTGATGGCATGGCGCCGGGAAGGTCGCTGAACGGTCTTCCGGTTGTCTGATTTGACGGGAAAAATTTTCTGAAAACAGCCTGTTGCGTTCAGCCGGGCTTCCGATTATGGTGCCGCTCCTTCCGGCGATACGAGTGATCGCCGCGCCGGTTGGGGCGTCGCCAAGTGGTAAGGCAGCGGTTTTTGGTACCGCCATTCCCAGGTTCGAATCCTGGCGCCCCAGCCAACTTTTCCTGAATAAAATCAATGACTTAGCCCCGCTCAACGGCGGGGCTTTTGTGTTGCATGAGGTTTCACCTAATCACAAGCGTTTCCGCGCTTTTCAAGCTGTTGACGGTTTTTCCACGCAACACGCTTGCAACATGCCGCAGTGGTTTTGTTCGCTACCCGTTCTTGTGCCCGACTCGGACCGATCTGCCGGCTGCCGGCCTGTCTGCAGGTTCTGGCGCTGCCCACATGAGCCGGCCGGACGAACGTATGCGAGAGCGGTTGCCCGAAGCCTTCGTGTGTTGGTATGGGGTTCTTCCCGCCAACCTCGGAGAAGAAAGCATGTCGCGTAGCACCACCATAGGCGGGCTGTGGATCCTGCTCTCTGCCATCGCTTTTATGCTTGCCAACATCCTGATCCGCCACCTGTCGCAGAAGCTGCCCCCCTTGGAGATGGCGCTTTTCAGGTCGGCCGGCGGGCTGGTCATGCTGCTGGTGGCATGGCGTGCCTTCATGCACCTCCGGGAGCTTCGCGACCCTCTCTGGCATGTCGTTCGAGCCGTTGTCGGGGCGGTGTCCCTGATGGCCTTGGTCCATTCCTATGCGACCCTGCCAATCGCGTTGGTGACAACCTTCATGTATCTGCGTTCAGCCCTCGTCATCCCTTTGACCAGGGTGATCCTTGGAGAGCGGGCTGGGCTTGGAACCTGGGCGGCCGTGGCGCTGGGCATCACCGGCGGCGTCGTGGCGCTTTGGCCGAAGCTGTCTACCATCGGGACACCGGAGTTCAACATCGACGTCCTGGCCCTTCCGATCGCTGCTATCGCCGGCGCTGGGTCGCATGTCTGCATGCGCCGGTTGGGCATGACGAACTCCCCGTCCGTGGTGGTGGCCGTGTCCGCGGTGCTGATTTCTTCATTCGTCGCTGTTCCGGCGGCCTCCGTTGCAATCGTTCCACCAGCCCAAGACCTAGGCCTGCTGGCCGGCATGGCGCTGCTCAGCGGTTTCGCTCAATGGGCAACCGTGAGAGGATACCAGCTTGAAACCCCGTCGCGGTTGGCGCCGCTTTCCCTGGCTGACGTTCCTCTTGCACTGACCGCTGGCTTTTTTCTGTGGGGGGAGATACCGACTGCGCACGCCGTGGTGGGCTCCACCTTGATCATCCTCTCTTCTCTGTACGTCATCCGTGCCGCCACTCCACGATGAGCGTCCCGATTCGCGAGCATTTCGGATTGATTCTGTCGTGGGCAGAGACAGGCATTATCTCCAGAGATACAAAGAAGAGCGAAGACATATCAGGATATTCCTTAGATGGATTAAGGAACATATTTGTATCGATGCTATAGCATTAAATATTTCTCTCAATTCGGTTTTCCTAAGGTTCTTTTGTCTTCAATGAGTTAGTGCGCTCCGCATCTTTATCGTAAGCCCATTCTAGGTCGCGAATAGGGGGAGACTTCATTTCATCCCCTACGTGGGGGATGTTCCAGCTTGATAGGCCTTTGTTACGTTCCTTGGCACGAGGTTGATCAACGTAACGAAGTTTCGAGAGCCAGATGGAATACCTCACGTGGGACGTTCCCAGTCCCTTCGTAGACATGGCCGTGATGGCTTCTCGCCTCAGAGCGTCATTCGCCATCTTCGACGACGCGGATCGCCTGATCTATGCGAACGAAGGAAAGCGACGCCTCTACCCGTTCTTCGACTACACCGTCCCACACACCTTCGAGTCGATGCTGCGCCGTACATGGGAATACGGGGCGACCCAGGGCTTGCCGGTACCTGATGATATCGAGGTGCAGCTTTCGTTTGCGCAGATGCGCCGAAGGGGTGAGCGCCTTGAATTCGTGCGCCGCTATCCGGTGAACCTGATCTGCACGCATGTACGGCTTCCATCAGGCCTCAATGCTCAACTTCGCGTGGAACCAACAAGCGCCGGACTTCAGCACTTCTTCGCAGATGGAACGCCAACGCTGGGCTTGATGGAGGCCATTAAACAACGGAACGAAGCAGAGCAGCGTGCGGCCGCTCTGGATTGCTTGGCCTTCGGCATCGCAGTGGTCGGGCCGGACTCCAAGATCAAGCACCGCAACGCCGCTATGGACGATCTTCTCGATCGTGAGGACGGGCTTCAGCTCGATGAACATGGCCGGTTGACAGCGCTGCGCCAGGATGACCAGCAGCTTCTCAAGCGTCTCACCATCATGGCATGCGTGAACGAGCTGCCATCACGTACCGCCACCGTTAACATTCGGGGCAGTACCCCCGGCATCTTCCATACCCTGTCCGTATCCACCGGGTCCAAGGGTTCGTCGACAGCAGTGGTCGTGGTTGCGCCTCCTCGTCTCGATGCGGCTTCGGTAGCGAGCGTGCTCCGGAGAGATTTCGGCCTAACCCCCGCGGAAGCTGGAATGGCAGCCATGATCGGAAATGGGCTGACCAGCGACGACATCACCCGCGAGTTGGGCAAGAAGCCCAGCACCGGACGAGATCAGGTTAAGGCGATCTTGCGAAAGCTCGATCGCGGCCAACTCGCCAACAGAGGTCAGACCGGCCTGGCGCGCTGGGTTGCTGTCCTCGGGGCGATCACCGGAGCCGCCCGGACGCGCGGCGAAGCAAATGGGGACCATTGATGAATTTCGCCGACTCACAGCGCAACATCAAGGCGCTGAACCTCTCGACCATCGCGTCCGACTTGGTCCGTCAGGGATGGAGTCCCGAAGCCGCCGAAAGTGCCGTGGAGAACTACCGCCTGTTCCTGGAGACCATCGCCGCGCATCCGAAAGCGCATCTCGTTCCGACGCGATCCGTGGACGAGGCGTGGCATGCCCACATGCTCCGCCCGGCCGCCTACTATGCCGACTGCATGGTGTGCTTTGGCCGAATCGTCGATCACGAGCCGGGCGTCTATGGGACGCCGGCATACGAGGCCGCCTATCAAGCGACTCGAGCCCTGGTGCCCTATGGGGACCAGATGCCAATGAACCCCTACGCCGAAGGCATGATGGCCGGCGCTGACTGCTACCGAGAGCCCGAGCTTCCGGACGAGACGCCGCTCGGAGTGGCAGCGACCGCGCTCGCATGACGTGATCGGGGCCGGGCAGGAAATGGCGTATCGGCTCGATACCCATTCACCTGTCCGGCCATTTCACTCCGAATCCGTGTCCATGCCCACCAGCAACCGGCTTTCCAGGCCTGTCAGGGCAAATGTTATGCGTGCTGTGGCTCGATTGATTTCAATCGAACCCCAGGTCCACCGGTTAGAGAAGGAGCGTTTCTACCAATAAACTCAACGCCTGCTTTCTCGAATGCATCGAGAATATCGCGCACGGTTCTTGGCTGTGGAGCGGTTTTTCCATTCTCGAAGTCAGACACCGTCTTGCGAGTGGTACCTGTCCTTTCGCACAGGTCGCCAATGCTCCAGCCGAGCAGACCGCGAGCGGCACGACATTGCTCAGGGGTGAAATTATCATTTTGCATAGAACTGCCCAAAAAGGGTTGACGCAATCGCGGTAGAAATATACGTTTTGGGTATAACGCAGCACAAGGGGTTTTCTGAAGTGCATTGGATGGAAACCGGGATCACGGTTGCTGGCGCTGGACCGCCTGTGTGTGCCGACCGCTTTCAAGGCGGCGGCCTAGGAAAGGTCCAGCAATAGAAAGGCGCCCGGCTGCTGGAACAGCCGAGCGCCTGTGACGGCCCTGCATTGCGGGACCGCGCTTCGACCCCCATGGAAACCGTAAAACCATGAAGACCGAAACCGAAGATACCGCCCCCACCGGGGAGCGCAAGCGCTTGTCGCTGCGCGAGAGCCTGACCAGCAACACCGCACTCCAAAGTGTCAGCGCATCAATCGCTGAGGCAAGCATTCAAGCCGTCAGCATCTATTCTCTGATGCAAGACGATCAGCTGTCCGATCAGGAATATCGCGACGCCTCTTCCAAATTCCAGGCACTGACGGAGGCGGTGATCGGTGCGACGCCGCAAACCTTGCCGGATGCCACAGCGATGCTGAGCACGATCCTGGCGCCCCCCGAAGCTGGCCTTACAAGAGCCGATTACGGGGCACTCTGTCGAGTTAGGGATTTCCTTAGGGAGCTTCTCCCGGAGGTCCTGAATGACCTGCAGCCGGTCACCAGCACCACCATTCCGACGCTCGGCATAACCATTGCCGAAGCGAGCCGGAGGGCGGCTGACCTGATTGCAGAGGCCAACTCCCCGACTTCAGCACCTACCGAGGACCGAGTGAACGAAATCCACGCCGAGTTGATCAGGCTGGAAGAGATCGTGATTGCGGAGGAGCCGCGGTCCGTGCTGGACGCCGCGTCGATTCTCGACACGATGTTCCCGATCGATGCGTCTGCAAAACTCAGCCGGGATATACCCGCTGTGCGTCGGGTGGCGGCATTCCTGCACCGATTCGCGGGGAGTGCCAAAGCGACTGTCCCGGCGCATGCGGACGCCGGTCAACCCACTGAGAAGGACGCCGGGATCTTCGCCGCGTGCTCGCGATTTGAGCAGCTGATGCGGGCCGTCCACGCGACGGATGACGAAGATGAAACTGCCCGTCTGATCGATCAGGCTGACGAAGTCGCGCTCGAAGTTATAAAATACGAACCGGTGACCATGGAAGGGTTGGCGGCCCAGGTCTGCATCATGCTTCACCTGGAGCATGGTAGCCCCACTGGCAATCTTCAGGACATCCTATTCGAGACGGTCGGTCAGGCGGAAGAAGGTCCTCATTACAGGGCTTCCAACACGCTTGTTGACCGCGTGAAGCAGCTATATCGGCGCAATGCCGAGCAAATACCACTGGAAGGCCACCACGCCGATCTGACGCCTGAACATGGCAATGCCATTGCCAACGACCAGCACCAGGACGCCGACGCCTTCGCCGACACGGTTGCCGCTTTCGAGGCCGAGGCGCCCGCCACGCTGGCCCTGCCGCTGGAGCCGACCAGCCGCATGGTCGACGCCGGCGCCAGCGCCGCCGGCATCACCCCGGCGCAGTTCCAGGCGGCCTATGCCGCCGCGGTGGAGGCCCTGAAACTGGAGCGCGCCGCATGACCATCCTTGCCTTCCCCACCCAGGACCGGGGCGCCCAGCGCCCCACCATCCCGCCGGAGACCACCATCGTCCGCCTGACACTGGCCGAGGCGACGGACTGGCAGCGCACCATCGTGGCGGAGTGCCGGCGCCAGCGCGTGCTGACGCCCTCCCTGCCCGCCTTCCTGAAGCGCGCTGGTCTGATGGACCGCTGCACCTTTCTGTCCAGCGCCGGGCCGGCCGAACCGCTGTGCTTTCGGCACCTGGGGGTGCCGACCCTGTCGGTTCTCGGCCGCGCCTGGGGCCGGGCCGTCATCAACCAGCCCGACGAGGCGGATCCGCATGTCGAGTTCGCCCACAGCATCGGGGCGCAGTATGCCGAGAGCATCGGCGCGGGCGAGGCGGTCTTCAACCGGGTGACCGTCTCGGGCGTCGGCCGGCCCTTCGTCTACACCCATGCGCTTTATGGGTGGGAGGATCGGGGCCGCCGCGCCGTCCTGTCCGCCGTCGATGTCGCCACCGTCCATTGAGGAGAGCCCGCTCATGTCTCGCTTCGCCCTGATCGCCGCTGGCCTGTCCATCGTCACCATGGCCGCCGCCGGCGCCGCTTCCTTCGCCAACCAGCAGCCGGAGCCGGAGCCGGTGCTGCGGATCGCCACCGAGGGCGCCTTCGCCCCGTGGAACGCCACCACGGCCGACGGCAAGTTGGTCGGGTTCGAGGTCGACCTCGCACAGGACCTGTGCCGCCGGATGCGGGTCCGCTGCGCCATCGTCGCACAGGACTGGACCGGCATCCTGCCCGGCCTGCAGCAGGGCCAGTATGATGCCGTGATGGCGGGCGTCACCGTCACTGCCGAGCGCGCCTCGATGGTCGACTTCAGCGCCGCCTATGCCGCCGACCCCGCGGTGTTCGCTGTCCGGCCGGGTTCCGATCTTGTCGGCGCACTGCCGGATGTGGAGCGTGCCGACATCTCTTCCCAAGCCGGCCAGCATATCGCCGACATCGCCGCGCACGCCCTGGACGGGAAGGTGATCGCCGTGCAGGCCTCGACCATCCACGCCCACATGCTGGAGACGCGGTTCCCCCGCGTCCGGCTGCGCTTCTACGAGACGGTGGACGCCGCCGCCCTGGACCTCTCCGCCGGCCGTGTTGATGCGATGCTGACGGCCCGGACGTCGATCGAGGCCCTGCGAGCCGCCGGCGGGAACCTGATACCGGCCGGCCCCGCCTTCAGTGGTGGCGTGCTGGGCGGCGGCGTGGCTGTCGCCGTCCGGAAAGGCGACCAGCTGTCTGCCCGCTTCACTCAGGCCGTATCCAGCGCGGGCGAGGATGGGACCACCGCTCGCTTGTCAGCCCGCTGGTTCGGCTACGACCTGTCTGTCAGGTAGGCGCGAGGGCGCGGCAGGTCGCATCCTTCAGATCGAGCACCACCGCATCCCGTGACCAGCGCATGAAGTGGAGGGGCAGCCGCCCGACGCCCGCCTGCTGGAAGAGCACCGCGGGCAGGGGCTCCAGCAGCGCCCGACCGGCGCAGCGGCGCACCCACACCGGCACAGATTCCGGATCGACCAGCCCGACCACCCAGCGTGGCGACCACCGATCCAGGGCCACCAGACGCGCCACGGCACCCAGCAGGTGGAACAGCCCGCGCCCGCGCCAGTCCGGCCGGTTCCAGCCGGCGACGATCCAGGCCACCGCCCCGCGCGTCTCCTGCGCCGCTGGCGAGGCGCAGAACCCGAACTCCCCCACCGGAGCAGCACCAGGATCATGGAACGCCGTCAGGTCTCCGACCCGCGCGCCGAAGCTGGCCGCCGAGCAGTCGAGCAGCACCACCCCGTGGGTGGCGACGAACTCGCCGTCAGCATCGACCGCGGCCACCCAGAAGGACGGCGTCGCCGATGGCCGGGGCAAGAGCGGGAACCATTCGCCACGGTGCCGGTCGTTCAGCTCCGCCAGCGCCCCCCATTCCTCGACCAGCACCAGCGTGACGCCGGCCGCCAGCCCGGCCGCGCACAGGGCGTCCCTGGCTGAGCGCAGCACCGGTCCGTGCGGGCTATCGTTCAGGGGCATTGTCTCGATCAGTCGCCGCATCACCGCGCCACCCCCTTCGCCTTCTCGTAGCTCCGGTAGGCTCCCAAGCCCAGCATCGGCACCAACAGCCCCATCAGCGTGCTGGTGTCGATCTGCGGCATGGGCGTGCCAGGCGACCACATCGACAGTGCCCACCCCATCAGCGGATAGCCGACGGTCTGGACGAGCAAGCCGAGAACGCATACCCAGCCGGCCGCCGGCCGCCAGCCGGAGACGAACAGGTTGGGGTTGGCGGCCTCTGCTGCATTGACGCCGAGCTGCGCCGTGTCGCCGGCCTGGAGCATGGCCACCAACTGCGCATTCGCCGCGGCGGTGGCCTTCGCCTTGGCGTCGGGGTCCGGGATTTTGTCGATCAGGTCGGCAATGACGGGCGTCAGGGCGGTGATGAGGGGGATGGCTACAGCCATGGGTGCCTCCTTTCGGGCATGAAAAAGCCCGCCGGGGATGGCGGGCGTTACTGGCAGATCAGCGACGGCCGGGACGGCGATAGAAGCACCAGACCGACAAGCGGTATCACAAGGATTTTCAATGACTTGCTATGTTGGCGACCTTGCCACGGAAGGTCAGATCCCCATCTTCGCGCGGGTCGGCTGATCAACGACGCCGGTCGGCTCCAGATTGTGCATGAACTGCCACTTCTTCACCGCCAAGGCAGTGGCCGGACCGAAGATGCCGTCCACCTTCGCCCCGACGATCCTCTGGACGGCGCGCACTTCGTCGTCCTCGTCGCCGGCCGGCGCAGCCACCATCTGCGGCATGGGGTGCGGCTGTTCGGCCGGCAGGACCGCGGCGCCGCCGGAGAACAGCGCCGCCTCCGCCGCGCGGCGGGCGACGAGACCGGCCAGCTTGGTCGGCTTGCCGTTCACCGTGGCATAGACCCAGCGGCCGAATTGGTCAGCTGCCCCGGCATAGTCGCCGGCATTCAGCATCTTCAGCAGGGTTGAGCTGCCCAGGCTACCGGCGCCCAGATTGAAGACGAAGGAGGACAGCGCGCCGCGCTGGTCGTCGTTCAGCGCCACCTTCACCAGCGCGTCGACGCGGCCCGCCGCCTCGGTCAGGTCGGCGGCGAGAAAGGCGTCGGCCTGTTCCGCGGTGATGGACTGGCCCATCTTCACCCCGGCGGTGTGGCCGTAACCGATGGTGGGGACGCCGGCCGGGCACAGATAGGCGGTGGGATACAGGCCTTCGAAATGCTTCACGAGGTCGACCGCCGCTTGGCAGATCGGCTTGGTGGTGTTCGTCACCATAGTTCAGATCCTTCTTGATTGGTGGGGATCGGCCGGTTGACCGAGCCGGAGGAAGCCGCCGCACATGGCGCGGCGGGCGGTGGAAAGGAGTTGGCCGAGCAGCAGGAGGGCGGCGTCGCGGTCGCCGTTGCAGGCGGCCAGGGCCTGCTGCACCTCTTGCTCCGCCAGTGATGGACCGTCGGGCATGGGTATGCTCCGGGCATGAAAAAGGCCGCTCGCGGCGGCCGGAGATTGTCAGGGGTTGGAGTGTTGTCGCGCGCTACCAGGAGAAGGTTTTGGTCTCACCGGCGGTCCACGAAAAGCCGCTGGCCGTGAAAAGCTGGCGCCAATTCGTGGCGTCTTGCGACCCGTAGACGGCAAAGGCGCTTGTGGCTGTGGCGTTGGTGAGCGACAGTCCATTGACTCCGATGCTTGCGCCTGCGCCGAAGTCCAGGCGCACCCACGGGTTTGGGTCGCCGGACACGTCGGCACTACCCCATCCCGCGGTCCCCGATCCATCGAAGCAGTTATACGGCTGCCCAAATCCCGTTGATGATGCGCTCGCCACGAAAGGTGATGGGGAGCTGTTGCCGGTGAGCGGTGTTGGGATCAGTGGGGTTGACCCGGCAAAATACATGATCTCAGAAATACTATGGCCGGTGCCCGTTGTGAGGCCACCCAGCGAGATTTGCAGATATCGCCACCCACGCCGCATTGGCAAAGTGGCGGCCATTCCCAGCGCATTAATCAGCATGGCTATGCGTCCGTCTGTGCGTTGATTGTCAGGTACAGCCGCACGCCCAGCAGGCGAGCGTTGGACGTCAGCGTGTCCGCGCCATTGGCGGCATCGCGGTAGACCTGAAAAATCACTGTATCAAGCGCCGCTGGACTGCCGGCGATTGTCATGGCCGCCGTGGTGGTAGTCAGGTGGGACTGCGACGCGGATAGCAGCGGGTCCGACACAGTGACGGCGGTCCCGAAAGCCACATCCAGCGCGTCGCCGTCACCTACGGCAAGTCCTTGGACACCCCACACCACCGAGCCAGAGCCGGACAGCGCCGTCCATACAACTTGAGCGGTGACCGTCCCGCGGTCCCAGCTTTTCGGCATAGCGACCATGACTTGGGCGTACTGGGCTGTATTCGGGTCATAATCTAGACCGGCGATCATCACCCGATTGGTTGTCGTCTCGCTTGCATTGTACACTGGCCCGTTGGTGGTGCGTCCAACCATCCCGATAGCTGGCAGCCAGATCGTGTGGACTCCCTGTTGGAGCGATGTAGCGACGCCACCTTGCGCCGTGGTTAGCCCCTGCTGGAGCGTGGTGATATTGCCCTGCGCTGTCGTCATGCTGGCCTGGAGGCCGGGCACCGCGTCGGCATGCTGCTTGTCGAGCGGCCCCATCAGGCCGGCGACCATGGGCGATGCAAGGAGATCGGTCACGACTGGAACCTCCTGCGAGGATTGGCGATGTCGCTGAGCGTGTAGGGCTCAGCAGCGGAGACAATTGCGGCCCAGGCTGCTGGATCGGCGCCGATGCGCGGCCCGCGCATGTTGACGTGGAAACGCTCGTCCACCACGGCGGGCGTCACCACCTCCCCCGTGTCCGGATCGACGACAGGAGCCGTCAGCGCGAGCGCGCCGATCACGTCCAGGTCGCACACCGGGCCGGCGGTCAGCCAGCACGGCGCGTCATCTGCATCAACTCCCCGCAGCATTGGCAGAGCGTCGATAAGCGCGGCCTCGGTGTCCGCGCGAAGGCGTAGAGTCTGGGGCATGTCAGCCTCACGCGGTCAGGAGAGGGAGGGTGGCGTTGGACAGGCGGCGGGGGAAGATCGTCAGCCGGCGGATGTGCCCATTGAGGTGGTTTCCGCCCATTACGCTACCAAGCTCAACCCTGGTGACTGTGGGGGCGGTCCCCGCTGGATCCGTGGAGGCGCTGCCGCCGTCGTAGCTAAATGCAAAGTCATTCGCCTTGAACGCGACAGCAGCCTTGCATAGAGTTGCTGTCGAAACGTTTGCTCCAATGAAATATGCCTGCGTGGCACCACCGGATACAATCAATGCACTGCGTTGATTTGTTCCTCCAAGTTCAATGTCAATCCTTTCCGAGTAACCAGAGCCACTATTTAGGCTGATGGGATATTTTGTAATTACAGTATTTGAAGTGGTATCGAACTCTACATATATCGTCCCCTCCGATGTGCTCCACCCCGGCACAGAGGACAGCAGTAGGGTGTTGACGTCTGCGGCGCGGGTAACGATTGACGATCCCGCCTCAATCGGTGACGTGTCGAAGGTGCCGGTTTCGCCGCCGGCAAAGTCAACGTCGATCTGGTCACCTGAAGAGCCAAGCCGGAACCCAACGGTGGGGTTGGCGACCGTCTGCCCCATGCCATACCGGACATAGGAAGACGTCGGCGTGATCGTCGTCCACGTAGAGCCGCCGTCCAGCGTCATTTGCACCGTGCCAGTACCGGCGGCGCGACGGACGAACGGGGCGAAGCGGCGGGCGGCAGAGGCAGATGACGACGCCTGGATGCAGGTGCCGTTGGCAGACGACGCGGTGAGGCGGGTTGCCGCAGCGAGGACGCCATCAGCTCCGGCGATGGCCCCGGTGGTGATGCCGCTCTTCGTCCATGCGGCGTCGTCCAAGCGGCGGCTCTTTACTACCAGCGTAGACCGCGCCTCCTCGACGCGGAGCCCCTGTAGCGCTGCCGTGATAGGGTCGAACTCAATGGGTGCAGTCCCGGCCGGGATGAAGGTGAGCGCACCGGCTTGGTTCGTCACCCACTTCCCCGACGATCCGGCGACGACGCCCGCCGGGACGGCTGCCGCGCCGCTGAACGGAAAGTCGATGATCGGAGGGATGCCAGCAATCTCGTACGGCTGGACGTGCTGGATGATGCCGGCGGCGGTGTTGGCGGCGGCAACAGCTTGGTCGCGGGCGGCGGTGACGATGGGCACGGCAGGCAACACCAGGGAAGTTGCCGTATCCACCTGCTCAACAAGCGAGGCCACACACTCACCAACGGTGGCGACATCCTTGCTGTGCCGGCTCCAGTTGGCGGCCATACCGCCGACACCAGACAGGCCGAATTTATTGGACGCCGAGTTATAGAGGCCGAGGTTGTATTGCTTGAGGCGCGCAATCGCGTCTTGCACCAGTTGCGATATGATCATTCCTTGAACTCCTCAAGTTCGGCGCTTGTCGAGGTGTAGCGGCCACTGATGTAGGTTTGACTGTGATCTGCGGATCGGCGGAAGAGGCCGCCATAAAGGAAGTTTGCCGCCGGGTCGGCGGTGCTTGCCGGGTCTGTCGGATCGGCGATGCTGGGCAGGTAGAGCAGCGGCCTCCGTTTACCCGAGCGCAGCGCCATCTTGAACAATGCGTCCCGGAGCTTCCGGTCGGCCACCTCGCGGCCGATGGTGACCGTGCGCTTGGCGATGCCCTCTTCGACCCACGCCGATCCGCCGGTGCCGGCGATCACCTCGTCGTTGTCCTTGACGCCTTCGCCGCTTTTCCCGACGTGCCGGCTGAAGATCAGGCCATCGCCAGCCCAGGCGAGACCGATCCGATAGCCGGTGTCGTCCGTCCCGTCCGGGCGGAACGCTCCACCCCAGAGCGTCCAGCGGATCGCGACCACGGGGCACTGCGGCACCGCACAGTGGATGTTGATCGGCAGCAGCGGGAGGTCGCGCGGATCAAGATCGCCCCGCATTTGGTTGGGCGCGCCCGCCGGCATTTCCTCCGGGTCCGTCAGGCCCGGCACCACGTTGGCGTCCACGCCATCCACCACCGAGGTTGCCACCAGATCGGCATCCCCCATGGCTGCGTCGCTGAATGCCTCCATTCGCCAGAAGGCATACTGTCGAAGGTTCGTGTCGCAGAGCGATGCCACGGTGAGGAAGATCGGGTATTGCCACGTCAGCGTAATGGTCACCGGGTTGATCGGTGCGCCGGTGGCGTGGTCCACATCGCCGATAGCGAGCGACACTGCCCGGTCGGAGACCGGGGTCGTGAGCATCGACTCCAGCGGCGCCGTTGCGGCCCATTGCACGTTGCTGGTGATGGTGACCGGGTTGTCGAGCTGGCCGTTCATCACCTCGTTGCGGTCAGCCAGAAAGGAGTAGATAGATCCCATGTTCAGCGCTCCACGTAGAGGGTGGCGCCGCCGCCCCTGTCCCGGTTTGTCCGGCCGGTGATGACCAGAGTTCCGCCTTCTTCAAAGCCGGCGATGTCGTCGACCACCGTTATGCCGCCACCGATCCACAGGCCGGGGGCACCGTCCCGGACCCGCACCTCATAGGGCTGTGGTGGGTTCGCGCGTTCGGCCAGCCAGAGGGGCGCCTCTGCGTCAGCGTCGGCCTTCAGCGTCAGCGCCGTTTCGATACGATCGGTCTTCGCGCTGACGCCATATGCCGCCTCGATCAGGGCGTCGGTGGCGGTGTCGGACTCGCGCCACTGCTGGGTCCACAGCGCCGCGTCTGCCGCCGTGGCATCGGCTGCTGCATTGGATGCAGCGCTCGGATTTTCCGCGTAGAGGACGGTGACCTTCTTCGTCGGCGTTACGCTGCTGCCGGCGGTGGGCTTCAGGCCATCGACGGAGCCGCTGGCCTTGCTGTAGGCGCGGGTCGGCGTGACTGCGGTGGCGCGCGGAAGGCGGGTCACCACCAGCCGGTCGGCAAGGTCGACGAACCAGCGCCCCCGCGGCACGGAGCCGACCAGCTTCCCGTAGGCGTCTCGGTGTGTTCGGCCATCGCCGGCCGGCAGGTAGAGGCCGATGGTCCGGGGCAGCGCATCCATGCCGCTGACATCGGCGTTGGCGATGATCCCGCCGTGCTGGACGGCCAGGAACGCCACCACCTCGCCAATGAAGCGGCGCCAGACGCCGCCGGTCTTGTCGCCCTTCACCTCCAGCCTGAGATCCTCATAGTGGATCGCCGTGAAGATCCTGCCGGTCGCGACATCGACCCGGAACTGGTTGGCGCCTGGGATGCCGGCGGTCTTGCTGACGGCGACGCCTCCAGACCAGCCGCGCGGCACGTCCTCGATGGGCAGCCCGCCGTTGACGGACCAGACATGCAGCAGTCCGCCGTTGCCGCTGCCCTGGTCGATCACGCCGAGATAGGTTGGTTGGACGAATGGGCAGTGCCCAAAGCACCGCTCTTTCAGTGTGTTTTTGAGGGTCGTCGGCCCGTCGTACCCGCCGGTGCCGGCATATCGCGCGTCGTCTTTCTGGATTGGCGTGTCGAAATCAAGCTGCCTGTCGTAGACGGGCAGCTTCAGGTCCGAGCGCCCCGGCGCCATCTTGCCGGCCTTGGCACGCCATACGGTCACGGCGGTGCTGAGTGGCGCCCCGGCGGCCACCACCCGCTCGGTCACGGATTGGACGATGTAGTCGGTCAGGAGAGCGTTGAGCGGGCGGGCGCCCAACAGCACGCGCTCCCACAGCCCCGTGGTGATGTTGAAGACCGACGCGAAGCGCGGCAGATCGTCAGTCTGCCGCACATTCATGAGCCGCAGATCGTCAATCTGCGCCCGTGCCCCGTCGGCCGCCGCCGTGATTGCGACGGTCGGCCACTGCCCGACGAGCGGCAGCCAGGTCACCGATGCCGGATCGTCATCGCTGCGGGACTGGAAGGCGACGGACCCGGCACAGAGCGGCCAGCGGTGAAGGTGCCCGGTGGCCCGGTGAAAGGCCACGAGGTCGTACAGGTGGATATCCATGCAGATCCCCTTATGCGGTGCGCTTCTGGCGCTCCTGCAACTCGTCCAGTTGCTGGCGCATGAGCTTCACTTCGTCCCGTGCGATGCGGGCGCGCTGGGTTTGGGCCTCGCCCTCGGCCTCGTGGATGGCGTCCTCCAGCCGCTCAATGCGGCGGGCGATGTCACGCAGCACGGACACGACTTCGCGGTTGTCCGACGCCACCGGCCCGGCTGTCGGCCGGATCGGGGTGACGTTGGCCGGGTAGCGGTCATTGGCCGCCGTCTGGTACAGGCCGGCGATCCGCATGCTGTCGACGGAGGAGGCGATGGCGGCACCGCCGCCCTGCCACAACAGCTCGGGGCCTCGCTCGCCGACCCACACCGCGCCGGGCGGGGTCGAGAGCGTGCCAGCGGCGAAGCCGGGCACTCCGGCCCCATGAGCGGCCGAACGGACCGCCGCCTCGAAGGCGGAGGCGTGGCCGAGGCGGACCCAGGCGTTGAGGCCCGCGTCAACCCCACCGTCGTAGCCGGCCGCCTTAACCGCGGCGGACTGCTGCGCCTGGGTCAGCGCCTCCCAGGCCCGACCGACGTCTTCCGGCGCGGCATAGCGCGCCCCGCCGCCGATGGTGGTGACATTCGCTTCGAAGGTCGAAGCGCGCGTCTTATCCGTCGCCAGCCACATATTGAAGGCGCTGTCGATGTCGCCGCCCCAGCCCATGGCGCGGGCGACACCGTGTTGCTGTGCTGCCGACAACCCATCCCAAGCCGTCTGCACCGCTGCGGACGCGCTATAATGCGGGGAGTTGTCGTTGGTACCGGTGAGCGTCTTGAGCGGGCCGAGCGCCGCCTGCCAGACGGCATAGCTCTGGTCCATGACATCCTTCAGACCGGTGATGGCGCCGTACTGGCGCTCCCCGACCCGAGCCGCCTCGGCCCGCGACCGCTGCAACTCCTTCAGGCTGTCCTGCGCCACCTTCAGGTCCGCCTCGGCCGTAGCCGCGGAGGTGTCCGGGGCGATGGTGCCCAACTCGCCCAGCACCCGCATGACCTCGTCATAGATGGCGCGCGAGGTGCCGGCGGAGTTCGTCTTTTCCAGGCTGACCAGCGTCTGCGACAGGCTGGTCAAAGTCGACCGGGCGGTGGACTGCTCGTCCTCGCTGGCGGTCGAGGAGCGGACAGTGGCGAGAGCAACATCCCATTGGCGCCTTGCTTCCGCCAGCCGCTCCTGCGGGCTGATCGGCGCGTCCTCGCTGATGGCAAGCGCATCGCGGGCAGCCGCGAATTGCTTCGCGACCTGTGTGACCTTTAGAGCGCCCTCCTGGAGGCTGGAGATCAGTTCCTGTTGGGCGCTGATCTGCCGGTCGTAGGAACCCAGCACATCAGCCTGCGCAAGCTGGAATGCCTGGGCTGCCCGCTCTGCCGCTTGGACCTGTTGAAGCTGCGTCACATCCCGACCGGCCTCCTTCGCGGCCTTCAATTCTTGACGCTGCTGTTCGTCCAGGGTGATCAGGCCGGCGCCACGGCTGTTGCCCAGCGCTGCCTGCATGCGGGAAGCAACGCCCGCGGCGAATGACCTCTCCGCTTCCGCTGCCGCTTCATTCAGCTGCTGCAGGGCTGCCGTCGCCGCCCTCACGACATCGGGTGTGTCGGCGAAGGCGGTGATGATCTGCTGCAGGCTGATGCTGGTGATCGACCCGCTCTTTACCAATCCCGCCATGTTGTTGGTCAGGGTGCCGGTGACCTTCGCCATCTGCGCGGCGCGGTCGGCACCCTCCGGCCACAGGGCGTTCACATCCTTCACCGACGTCTTGTAGGCGTCGATCAGGCTGGCGGCCGAGTCGTAGCCTTCTTCCCCCTTGGACTTCCGATAGGCGGTGTCCAAGCCGTCGCTGTAGGACTTCTGCTCCTTCTTCAGGCCATTGTTGAAGCCCTCTTGGAGCTTGGCGGCCAGTTCGTCGCCGACGATGCCAACCGAGGCGAAAGCCTTCACGAGGTCCGTGGCCGTGTTCGACCACTTTCCTTTGAGCTGCTCCACCTTCTGCTGCTCTGGACTGCTTTCGATGGTGGTGCCGGCCACCTCGTCCAACAGGCGCTTTTTGACGGCGCCCAACGCTTCCATCTGCTTGAGAGCACCGAATAGACCATCCGGCACTGACTGGCCGGCGGCGACGTAGGCGTCGGCCGCTTTCCTCATGTCCGCGGCGAGCCGGTCGAAGTCCTTGCCGATGGGCGAGAAGGTGTTGGCGCCCAGGCTGGCAACGACGTCATTCAGCTCCGAAACCCGGTCACCACTCAGACCGACCGCGTCAAATTGGGTCTGGAGTGCCGCCCGTTGAGCGGCCTTCTGCGCCGCCGCTTCAGCCGCCGCTTTCTCAGCCGCTGCCGCAGCGTCCCGCTCTGCTGCGGCGCGAGTTTCGGCGGCGGCCACGGTGGTGCTGTACCGGTCGGGCTCTCCGCCATCTCTTGCGGTGACGCCTGACGCAGCGCTCGCGCTTCCCATTGCACCGGAAAAATTCCCATTGGCGTCGATCGATCCGATTGTGATGTGGTCGACGTCAAGCGCATCGGCCAAAGCGCCCATCGCGAGGCCAAGGCCGGGGATGCCCGTCGCCAAGCTTGCGAGATCGCCGACGACGCCCGCAGCGTTAACGCTCAGTTGGGTGTTGTTCAGTCCAGTGGCAGGGTCGACACCGATGGACTTGGTGATATTCAAGCCATACTTGAGCGCTGCGTTCGTCAGCCAGCCAGACAGCGATGTCCCGTAGACGTTGTCAACGGCCGCCGCAGTTGCGGCTACCTGCTCGGAGGTCGGGGACGCATAGCTCGCCGCCCCGCCGAAGCCAATCGTTCCGGAGCGGTCAGCCCCGGAGAACGAGCCGAAGCTGTAGCCTCCGTACGACCGCATATCTCCCTGCGACATCGGCGTGCTGCTCGTCCGGCTGATCGACGGCCCTTCGCTTGCCGTCCCTACCCCGCCGAAGCCGCCACCAGAACCACCGGAGGTGCTGCCCGAACCACCGGCGGAGTTGCCACTCGATCCACCGCCAGACCCCGCGGAGCCACCGGAACCGGGGCTGCCATGATCGCCGCCGCCATACTCGAAACCGAGAAGGCCGGTTTCCGGGTTGATCGTGCCAGGATGACCCAGCACCCGGCGCACCGCTGCCAGTTCGTCGCCACCGCGGAGGTGGATCAGGGTGTCATCTCGGCCTTGTCCCATCTGGGCAAGCATCTGGGCGCTTTCGCGGGCGTTCCAGATCCGCTCACCTCCGGAGAGGCGAACAACCTCCGGCCCCTCTTCGCCGACGACGGCCCAGCCTGTGGGAGCCGACAGCGTTCCACGGGCGAAGCCGGGCAGTTTGGCGCCGGCGGATACCGAAAACACCGTCCCTGCATTGTCAACGATGTCGAGCAAGGTGCGGCCGAGGCTGTTTCCCGCTTCTACGCCCGTCTGGAACTGCGAGAACAGATCAGAGAGCGAGTTGCGCAGCGCCTTGATCTGGGGGTCAAAGCCGTTCGCAAACTCCAGGTGCGACAGCATGTCTTCCAGCGACACCGCGCTCTCGTGCGCGATGGCGTGGGAGATTTCCGGCACGCCGGACTTCATCCCCTTCAGCAACTCCAAGGCGGCCTGCTCGGCCGACTTGTTCTTGGAGTCGATGTAGCTATCCTTGCCCGTGGGGGTGAGGTTCAGCCGGGCGATGATGTCATTCAGCCCCTTCGCGACTTTCGAGGCATCTGCATTGAACCGCGTCGGATCGCCGTCATTGTCCTGGGCATAGGCGCCGAGCGCGTACCGGCCATTGGCGCCCAAGGTGATGTGCGAGATCGAGTATTTCTCGCCCCGATCTTTCGCGCCCGTCACCGCGCTCAACAGCGCGCCGGCCGCCATCATGACCCCGCCCGCGGTCTGCCCACCGGGAATCATCGAAACGACACCGCCGGCAGCAGTCAGGCCACCGCCGATCTTCTGGCCTGCCGAGGCACCCTTCTGGGTCGCCAGCATTGCGCCGGAGGCGATGCCGCCGATGCCTTGCAGGACTTGCCCCCAGGTTATGCCACCAGGGCTGGTGTTGCTCCATTTCCCGTTCTGCCAGGAACCAGATTGCCCAGCATCGAACAGGCGCTGTGCATTGTCTTCTGGGAACACGGGGGACGACAGCCACGAGCCGCCGGCACCCTTGGCCGCCGGGGCAAAGCTGGTGCTCCCGTCCGCGTTCTTGATCACCTTCTGTTGCGTGCTGCTGCCGCCGAAGAGTTCGCTGAGCCAGTCGCTCGCGCCGCCCAGCATCTTGGAGACTCCACCGAGGAAGGTATCCGCACCATCCGCCACCTCAGTGGCGAATTTGGTCGCACTGTCGCGTGCCTGGGTCAGCCCATCCGCCGCGCCGATGGCATTTTCGCCGACGTGGCTGATCGCGCGGCTCTTCACCTCGATAACGGATGAGGCGTCCTTGGTGACGCTGGTAAGCCCAAGCGCGCTATTCACCCACGATTGCTGTGTGGCGGTCAGCGTCTGCTGGGTGCTGTCGGTGGCGCTGCGCTGGACCTCCACCGTGTCGAGTTGGGCCTGAAGCGCGCGCTCCTGGGCGGCTGTGACGCCATCAACCCGAGTTCCGAGAGCGGCAATATCAGTGCCAACCGACTTCACCGTCGAGCCGAAATTGCGCATGTACCCGACGGCTTCGGCAGGTAGTGCGCGGCCATCCCGCAAGTATTCAGTCATGCGGCCCGGACCAGCATTGTAGGCACCGGCCACGAGGTTCCAATCACCGCCAAACTGCCGTCCGAGCATGGACAGGAACTTCACCCCACCTTGGATGTTCTGGCGCGTGTCGGTCGCATCGACCCCGAGCCACTTGGCCGTGTCGGGCATCAACTGCATGACGCCCTGCGCACCGGCGGAGCTGGTCAGCACCCGGCCATCGTCGCGGTACTGCCGGAAATTGCTCTCGATCTTGGCGACAGCCAGAACGACGTCTTCCGGCACGCCCTGGGCGCGGGCTTCCGAGCGGAGCATGTCGACGACCTGCCCACCGTCCTTGATCGCCACCGGCATGGGAGAGCTGCCGGTCATTGCTCGCGGGTCAAGCGCCACCGCTGCGGCCGATCCGGCCATCTGCACCCACATCGCGTTCGATTCGGACGAACCGAGACCGCCGGAGACGCTGTTCACGATGCGGCTGAGACTGGCTGGATCGTTGGCCGGGCGGGGCGTGTTGTCGTTCGCCATAGCGACCCCCCCGGACATCAGCTTGGTCAGCGTGCCGGTCAGCCACGTCTCGGCCGGCTTTGTGACGAGCACGCGGGCAAAGACCCGCTTCAGGTCCTCGGCCAGGGCCTTGCCGGCATCTCCAGCCTTCTTCGCTCCGACGATCACATCCTCGAACGCGGTGGTGATCGGCTGGGCGATGTTGGCGGCGTTCTGTGCGGTGTCCTGCAACTGGCTGTTCACCCGCGCCAGCTCGCCGGCCTGCCGGATGTAGGCTTGGGTGCCGGCGTCGGTCAGATCGACGCCCTTGTCCCGCAGATTGTTGGTCGCCTGGATGATCGCGACCGATCGCGCCCGCTCGGCGTTGGACTGGCCCAGCATGCCGAACTCGGCATTGGCAAGGTCAACGGCCCGGCGCTGCTCCGTCGCCATCTGGGCGAATTGCTGGGAACGCTGCGCCACGTCGCGAGCGAGGATGCCGGTGCTGATTTCCTTGATTTGGCCGGCGTCGCGGGACGGGTCCAGACCGCGTTTGCGGGCCTCGGTCAGGGCTTCGTTGGCGAGCGCCGCCTCGCGGGCAGCATTGGCACCTTGGCCCCAGGCAGCGGCCAGCCGCTGGGCATCCTCGGTCTGCTGCTTCAGCGCGGCATTGAACTGCGACGCCTGCACCTTGCGCTGCGCGTCGTCCAGCGCCCGCAGCCGCCCGACGATGGCGTCGTACGGCTCGATGGTTCCGCGCGCTACCTCGGCCAGGGCCTTGGCCTGGATTTCGGCCTCGCGCACCGCTGCCGTGGACTGACCATAGGCGCGGGCCACCAGATCGGCACCGGCCACCTCAGCGGCGGCGGCCCGGTTGTTGTCGTTCACCGCGACCTGAAGCTGGAGCAGCGCCTCCCGCTGACGGAGCAGCAGGAGGTTTTCCGCAGGAATGCCCTCCAGGTGCTTGTCGCGGATCTCGTCCTGCGCCCGCATCGCCGCGGTTGCCAAGGCACGATCCACCGCATTCCCGCGCAGGCTGGCGGACAGGCGGTCCACCTCGTGCGTCTGCTCCTTCACGTACTCCGTCGCTTTAGCGTTCTGCTCCGACCAAGCGATATCGGCGGGAGACAGATCGTTGGCCGCCCGATGCGCCGGCGGGCCGGATGTGGCGGCGGCCGCAAGCGAGGATGCCTTTGCCGAGATGGCGGTCAGCCTGTCTTCCAACCGCGAGACTTCCGCCCTTGCCGTTTCCAGTGGCCCCTGGAATGAGGCTTTGTAACCGCCGTGCGGCCCGCCGAGCCAGCTACGCGACTCCAGATCCTGCACCCTAGCGCGGGCTGCATCGAGCTGCCACTGGAGCGTCTTGCGAACCTCGTCGTCCTTCGGCTGCTTGGGCGCGTCGTATTCGATCTTGCTGGATCCGGGCAGCATGGTGGTCAGTGTCGACGCCGCCAAGCGGGCGAAGGTGTCCTTGCTCGGGTATTCGAGGAAGTCGGCCAGCAGCTTGAACTTCTCGGACAGCGCAATCTCGACCTTGATGACCAGGGACGAGGTAGCGGCGGCATCCACCATCCTGTTGAACTGCACACCAAGTTCGTGCATCGCTTCGGCCGCGGGGCTCATGGCGTCCTTCCGCAGCCCGTCGAACCGGCGGTGAAGCGCACCCAGCGCCACCCCGAGCGCCTCGGACTGGCGGCCATGCTCCGCCATCACGCGGATAGCATCGACCTCTGCCGGCGTCAGGAAGCCGATGGCTTCATGGAGCTTCTGGATGGCCGGATAGCCATCGGTCACCATTGCGGCCAGTTGCTTCGTCATGTCATCGACCGAGCCGCCCAGGCCGGCCGTCATGTCGCTGCCCAGCAACGCCAGTTCCCTGCCCATGCCCGCGCTGATGCCGCGGGTGGATGCGAGCACCTTGGCGGTTGCGAAGCTCTCCCCCCGGGCGGCGCCGCCTTCGTAGAGGGCCGTTGAGAGTCCCTGCAATTGTTCTGCCGTTGCCTGCGTCTCGGTACCGTATGCGCGCGTCGTGGCGGTTAGTTCGCGGATCTGGCTGTTGATCTGAACCGCTCGTGCTCCGACAAGGGCGAGCGCAGCCCCCACCGAGCCGATGCCCAACGCCGCCAGAGTGACGGGCGAGACAAGCAGCGCCCATGCTCGGGACATGCCTCCGACCGCCCCAACGGCCTGAGGGGCCTGCTGGAGCATGGCGACTATCGCGGATTGGCCGGAACCGACCTGAACGACGAAATCCTGCAGCTGATAGCCGAGGTTCAGCGACTCATGAGCGGCCAGCTTCGTGCTGGTGGCGGCACGGGTGGAGAGGTCGTGTTGCTCCTTCAGCTTCGCCGACAAGGCGGCGTGCTGCTCGGCCGTCAGCTTGATCCCGCCGACACCGTCGGTCATGGCCTTATCAAGCATCCGCTGCTGCGCGATCAGCTTCTCTTCGGCGCCGAAGGTGCGGTCGAGAGTGCCGACCAGCCGCTGGAGCGCCTCCTCCTCCTTTTTCGCCGCGATGGCCGCAGGCGAAAGGGAAGCCGCGAGCTTGGCTTCGTCCGCCGCCAGTTGTTCCAGCGACACGCCAGCCGCCGCCGCGGTGGTCCGGAGCCGGTCCAGGGCCTCGGTATACTTCAGCGCGTCACCAGCCTCCTTGTCGAACGAGGCGACGGTCTTGCGATAGGTGACGGGGGCGTCGAACTGCTCCATCGCAAGGCTGGCCTCCCACTCGGTCGCCAGCTTCGCCTTGGCCTCGCGGGCGCCCCATTGATCCATGGCCATCTGCGCCTCCCAGGCGGAGGCTACCTGCGCCTTCGTCTGGGCGATGCGCTCGCGCTGCTGGAAACCTTCGAGCGCGAGCAGGCCCTCCCATTCGGTGGCGAGCTTCGCCTTGGCCTCACGCGCGCCCCACTCGTCCATCGCCAACTGCGCTTCCCAATTGGCCGCGACGTTGGTCTTGGTCTGGGCGATGCGTTCGCGGGCGGCAAACTCCTCCTGAACGAGGATGGCCTGCCATTCGGAGGCGGTGGCCTCCGCCGCCTTCGTGGCTTGGCCGGCGGAGCGCGCGGCGGGATCGTGGGCGGCGGCATAGGCGTTGAGCAGGCGGGTTGCCTCTGCCTCCTCCACGCCAGCCCGGCGGATGGTGGCCTGCAACTTCGCCAGCCCGGCCTCATATTTCTGCTGGGCGACATCGGTCAGGCCGAGCGAGACGCGGTAGGCGTCCAGTTCCGCGTCTGCCGCAGCGAACGCCGCGGTGATGTCGTCCAGGCGCTGGGCGCTGCCATCGTCCCCGAAGGTGATGGTGCCGGTCCCGCTCGATCCGCGGCCGGTGGTGGCGTAGCGCGTCGGGCCAATGGTCGCCGTGTTCGCCGTCTGGCGCGACAGGCCGACCGAGTCGTTGATGGCCTTCTGCGCCGCGGACACGCCGCGCAAGCTGGCCTCCAGCCCCTTCGCCCCGGCCGCCCACTCGGCAAAGCTGGAGTGCCCGGCGTCGAAAGAGGTGTTCAGATCCCGGAGCGCGCGAGCGGCACGGTTCAGCCCGTCGGACATGCTGCCGGCGGTCTCATAAACCTTGCCCAGCGCACCCGTCCACGAGCCGGCCGAGGCCGTGGCGGCGGCCATGCCAGCCGACAGCCCGCCAGCGGCGGCGTTTGCCGCTGCCGCGCCGGCTTCAACGTCCTTGAAATACCGGGCCACCGCCGCGCGTGCCTTCTCGGCGGCAGCTTCCATCTTGGCCGTGATGGTGGCGCGAAGCTCCTCCTTCTCCGCCACCTTCGCGCTGCTCGCCTCCAGGTCATCCAGCGCCCGCTGATAGGGCGCGATGGCCCGCGCGACGGCGGCGGCCTCCCTCTTGGTCCGGTCGAACTGGTTGGCGAGCTGCTCGGCCGTCCGGGCATGGCGCTTCACGCGCTCATCGGCACGCTCAACGGTGGCGGCATAGTCGGCGATGGCTTTTCCAGCGGCGGCGGCACCGGCTGCGGCTTCATCGGTCGCCTTCTTCGTGCCCTTGCCGGCACGCTCTGCCTTCGCCTCGGTCGTGGTGAAGGCGTTTCCCAGGCTGGTAACGGCGTCGGTCGCCTTTTTGGCGCCGGCCGACACACCGTCCTGGAAGCCTACGTCGAGGCTTTCGACTTGATCGGTCATTGGCGGATCCTCGGGGTATCAGCGGCGGGGGCGAATAATGAGGGCGGGGCTTTCCACGCGCGTGCCTTGCCGGCCGCGCGAAAGGCCCCGGTGCCTTCCGGTGGTCCACACCTGCCGCTGGCGGAGCAGGTACTGACCGTAGAAATTCATTGTGTAGACCCGCTTGACCTCTACGAGGTCGCCGAAGCGGGAGCGGATAGCCTTCACGGCGTCGTCGAACAGGCCGGGCGGCACGCTGAAGGTCAGCGATTGGCCGCCGATCAACTGCACGTCGACCTTGCGGTTGTACGGCAGGGTATTGCCGATGATGATCTCGGTGATCGTCGGCGACAGGGCCGCCGGATTGAATTGCGCGGCCGGCACAAGGCGCCCGCTGAAATCCCCGGACTGATATCGGGGGGAAGCGCTGTCGGCGATGGCGAAGAAAAAACCGTCCCGATAATGGGCCGTCTTGCCCGTGCCGGGGTTCAGCGGTGCGGAGGAGCGCGGCGGCGAGCGGGCGATGAGGAACGACAGAGCGAAGTTGCACACCGCCCCCAAGATCGAGAAGCGGTAGACGATCCGCCCGCCGTCCGCCGGCCGAACCGCCGTCTCCGGTGCGCCCTCCACCCCATCGACCCAGCGCCGGAACCGACGGGAAGCCCGGCCGGAGGCGATGAGCCGATCCCGCTCGGCAATGGCGATGTCAGCCAGCCGGCGGGACTGTGCCTCCGGGGATAGGGCCTGGTCGACGAAGACCCGCAGCCGGGCGTTGAATGCTGCCGCTTTCGCCATGGGTCACTCCGTCGACGGCTTCTTGTTCGCCTCCTTCACCTTTTCCGCCCACCACTCCGCATAGACGCCATCCATGGCGCGGAGCAGGCGGAAGAGGATGGGGAGGTCATACCCGTGGTCAGCGGCGTAGGAGCGCATGACGGACCACGGGATGTTGCAGGGGGATGGAGGCCCCATGCCGCCGCTGCGCCACTGCCGGTCATCGGACAGGGCGTGCCAAGCACGCCATGCCCACCGGCACCACGGCAGGGGTTCGACCGCCTCGCCCTCGTCCTCCAGGCAGGCGGCCACCATTTCGGCCGCGTCGGGGTCATCATCCGCAAGGTCGGCCAGCAGATCGTGGCTGTCCGCCTTGCGGTTGAGATGGTCCCGTAGGGCCGCCGTCAGTTTCCCTCGGCTTCCTTGGCGTCGGACTCGCGGTCGGAGGTCGCCATGGTGGCCGCGGTGAAAGCCGCGTTCGACAGGTCCGGGTATTCGGGGTCGCGGATCAGGTCGCAGAACTCCTCGAAGGAGACCTCGGCGCCGTCGTCGTCCTTGAACCGGGCATCGCGCAGACAGCAGGCGATCAGGCACTCGATGTTGATCTTGCGCTTCAGCGCGGCCGGCAGCTTCTCGGTGTCGCCGCCGAAGCCCTTGGCGGCCTTGCGCTGCTTGGCGGCCTGCATGTCGAGGTATTCGTCACCCATGCCGAGGGTGAGGATTTCCAGGTCCATGTCGAGGTCGGGGCGCTTCCAGACACCGGTGGTGTAGGCGGCGGTGGAGCGCTTGCGGGAGGCGAGATTTGCCATGGTCGTAGATCCTTGATTGGTCGGTTGGTCGGATGAATGCGCGGTGAATGGGCGGGCGCCGACCAAACGCCCGCCCGCGGCCCGCGCGTGCCGTCATGCCGCCGGCAGAGCCGGCAGCCTCTTTCCCGTTGGTCGCGGGATCTCGTCAGGGAATCAGCGGTAGAACTCGATCCGGTTCACGATGACGGTCGAACCGGTCAGGGTGTCCTTCGAGCCGGTCAGCTTCACGGGCAGCATCACATCGGTGTTCTTTCCGCCGACGTTGGGGTCGGCTTCCTTCGGCGTGAGCCGCGGAGCGTCCCAGATCATCGCCTGTACCCCCTTCTGGAGGCGGGTGTTGATGCTGGTGACGGTGCCGCTCAGGTTCTTGGCGACCAGGGAGGGGTCGCCGAAATGGGTGTTCAGCTCCACGGCCAGATCGCACGCGCCATCCGTCACGTCGACCGGGGCCGGGGCGATGTCGTCACCATCGGCCGCCGCGTCGATGGCCCGGAGGTTGTTGGTGATGGTGAACTTCACACCCTTGGCCCAATTGGGTTTTCCGAGCGCGACGCCGCCCTCGCCGATGCGACCGCAGTTGGAGGAAAAGGCCATCACCGGATAGGTGCCGCTGTCCGGCTCGTCGTCGGGCGTCGCGTCGAGAGTGGTCGGGCCGGGAACGCCCGCCTTCATGCCCATGAAGCTGATCGAGCCGGTGGCCTTCTCCTTGGCCTGCCCGCCGAACTCCAGGCTGCCGACCCGCATACCGCTTTGCGCGGTGTAGGTGGGCGGGGTGTGATCCATGAAGCCGCGCTCCAGGGTCACGCCGATCTTCGTGACGCCGTTCTTGAGCACGTCGCCGAAGAAGAAGCGGATGGTCTTACCCGTTCCGGTGTCAGCCGCCCAGGCGGCCGGCAGATTGTCCAGTGTCAGCTTGCGGGCGGCGATGGCAGTGATGCGCCCCCACCCGTTGGCCCCGGCGGTCGCGAAGCGGTAGGCGGCTCCGGTGTCGCCGGTCTTCACCCACTGGCCGATGCTCAAGCCGAGCGTGGTGAAATCGAGGCCGCCGGCTTGGGAGGTCAGACCGTCGGCGACCGCCGCGATGTCGCCGGCAGCGCCCTCACACCCGACCACCTTCATGCGGGCGGAGGCGGCGGGGCTGGGTTCGTCCACTAGACCAGCGCCGATGAACGCGGGCGCGGTAGCGCTGCCGGTGGTGACCTTGGCGAGCTTGCCGGCATTGGCAGTGCCGAACCCGGAGAAGTAGACCAGATGCCCGGCAACGAAGGCTGAGCCGGCGGCGACCGCCACCACCTGGGACGCCGCGGTGACGCTCTGGATCACGGAGGCGGCGGTGCCGTCGTTGTCGCGGCTCGGGGTGTTCGTCCAGTAGTTGCCGAAAGCCGACTCCATTTCACTCGACAGCAGGCAACCATCGGCGGGGAAGTGCCATTCGATGCCGATCTGGCCGTCGTTCGTCTGGCCGACCATCGCCGGGTCGCTGTTCTGCCGGTCATCGCGGATGTCGTCCGACTCCACATAGACCGCCTTGGTCGACAGGCCGATGGACGTGACGCGCTGCTTGCGCATGCGCGGGTTGGTGGGGGTGGTGCCGAAGGTCTGCTCCTGAACACCAGTCAGGCGGACGCGGTTGGAACTGGACATTTTCAGCGGCTCCTTTCAGCCGGGCATGAAAAAAGCCGCTCGGCGGTGGCCGGCGGCGTGGTGGGCGTCAGAGGTGGGGCGGGAAGGATCAGAAAGTGGTGGGCCGGGCGATGCTGCGGATGAGGCTCATGAAGCCCTTCTGCAGGTCTGTCTTGCCGGTATCGACCCAGCGAGGATCGATGCCGGGCGTGAACTGGATTTTCTCGACCAGGACGCCAACCTCTTCGGCCTTGGCCTTCAACTCGTTCATCAGCGCGATCTCTTCGGCCGATAGGTCGCGGTAGCCCTTGATGTGCTTGTGCTGGTTGTCCATTGAAGCTCTCCTCGGATCAGCCGGCGGGCGTATCGGTCTGATCGGTGGCGGGAGCGGGGGTGGTGTCCTTCACCTTGCCGGTCTTCGCCGGGGGCGGGGCGGCGATATGACCGAGCCGGATGTGATCTTCGACGGTCAGCAGGCCGTCCAGATCGTCGGCGGTGATGGTCTGGCCGGCGGCGAACCGGCGGAGCGGCGTGTTGAAGGCGGCGATGACGGTGTACTCGGACATGGTTTTCAACTCCTCTTCCAGTCGATGACGATGTGCATTCCAAACCAGTTTCCGGTGTCGTCCTTGACGCCGATGGGGTCAAAGCGGATGCCCTGATACTCGATGCCGCCGATATCCTGCCCCCGGCACATTTCGCCGAAGGCGGTCAGCAACTCCCGGTTCAGCCGGGATCCGGTGTTGACCGGGGTGAAAATGAACAGCGTGAGCGAACCAGTTTCTTCCCAGCGGTCATCCGCCGGACTGCCGGCGCCGATGCTGGCCTGTTCCCACAAATCCCCGTCGACCAGCGCCTTTCCCCAAGCGTGGATCTCGGGAAGGCGGGTGACCGGATCGGTGGGGCCGAAGGGCTGCGGCAGGGTGAACGGCTCATTGTCCCAGGCCAGTGGGCAGGCTTGCGGCGCTGCGTCCGACCAGTTCGCTTCGATAAAGGCGCGGATCGCGTCGAAGGCGTGGATCGTCGACATGGGTTCAGCCCTTCGCTTCCATCCACCAGCCGGTCGGCCGCTCGCCTGGGCTATCGACCGTCAGCGTCTGGCCGCCGCCGGTCCACGCCCCGTTGGCGATGGTCGGCTTGATGATTACGAGATCGCCCTTCATCGGGCCGTCCGCCGGGTATGCAGTTTCCGCCAGAGCGTCAGCCGCAACGATGACGGAGAATTTCCGCTGCGCTGCGTTGCCGGCCAGCGTGTCACTGCCGGTCTCCCGCCAGAACGCTTTGACGATCACATCGGTGAAAGTGGGCAGCATGGTGCCCGACGGCCGGCGCAGCACCACCAGGGCGCCGCGTCGGTCGATCATGCGAGCTTCTCGGGAGCGGGCCATGGCGTCACCCGCCTACCAGACCGGCCGCGTAAAGGGCGTCCAGAACATCGGGAGGCATAGCGGAGCCAGAGGCGGCCATGCTGCCCACCCAATACTCGGTGCGGCCCGCCCCTTCGGTCTGTTCGGCCTTGACCGTCAGGTCTCGATCCTTCGCTTCCCATCGCAGCCGAACCAGCCGCTTCACGGCATCCTGCAGGACCGTTGGCATCTTATCGACCGCCCAGCCCGACGCGATGGTGACGGCGATCTCTTCGCGCTCCCAGCCGCCAGCCCGGCCGCCCGAGACCAGCCGCGACAGCAGCCCGGATTTCGGCTGCCCTCGATAGAAAGCGCTGTCCAGGGCCTCCCCGCCGATGGCGACGGCGGTCACGCGGGCCGGGTAGCGCCAGGGAAGCTCCAGCACGTTCCCGTTCGGGGTTTCGTCAGCGCCGAAGGTGACAACCGCCACCTCCGCCACAAAGGTGGCCGGGGCGTCGCCGGCATCGTCGCCAGCGATCCGGCACGCCTCCGCAACCCGGTCGGACGCGGACAGGGCTTCCGCCTCCAGCCAAGCGTCGGACAGGGTGTCGCCGGCATCGATGCCGAGTTCCGCCTTGAGGGCGTCAAGAGCGCACAGCCGACGGTCGGTTGCGGGCGAGGTGACGACGATGGTCGGCATGGATCACCCCTTGGTGGTGTAGGGAACGCCCCGCGACGTTGCCGCCGGCTTCGCCGGGCGCAGATCGCGCGTGACGCGCTGGGGCTGTTCGACGGGCGCCGGCTTCGCGACGCCTTCCCGATCCGGTGCACTCGCCATTACTGGGCGCCCTTGGCGACGCGCGGAGGGGTCACGGTGCGCCGGGGGCCTTCGCTCGCCTCGGGCTCGGGCTTCGTTTCGGCGGCGGGCTTTTCGCTGGTCGGGGCGATACCGGAGGCCGTGTCCTCGCCGCCGGGAGCCGAGCCGGTCGCGGCATCCGCTTCGGCTTTCGCGGCCTCATAGGCGTTCCGCTCGGCCGCCACGATGCTCGCCGCGTGGGACACCAACTCGCCTATCGGCGTGGCGTGGTCGACCTCGATGCCGCGCTGCCGGAAGCCGGCCAGCAGGCTATCCAGTCCTTCGGTCACCTGTTCGGAGGGGATGAGCGGCCCGCCCGCATTGCCATCGAGCGCGTCGGAGGCAACCGCCATAGCCACGCCCTTGGCGACGAATGTGGCGGCTTGAGCGGCGGGAAACGAGGCGGTCTCGCCCGCGAGATAGGGCGTGTGGTTCTTCAGGAAGCGCACGAGCATGGTGAGTGACGGGGCCTTGCGACCCCGCCCCTTCTGGTTCGGATTGAGCGAAGGATCAGACCAGCGTGCCGCTGACCGGGTTCTCGGTGGCACCGGCCAGGATGTAGGTCACCCCGAACTCGCAGACGTCCGTGTTGGCCGCCGACAGGTTCGGCGTCACCTGGAGCCGGACATACCGGTTCGTGCCGCTCAGGTCGAAGTCCAGTTCCACCACACCGGTCACCGTGCCGCCGCCGCCCGGCCCGGTGGCGACCACCGTCGCCGGCAGGGCCGGGCCATAGTCGTCCGCACCGGTGCCGCCGCTGTCGCTGGCGTCCTGAAGGTTGGCGGCGAAGGTCAGCGTCGCGGCGGCGGCCAGCGTGGCGGTGTAAGTGACCAACGCCTTGAGCGACGCGAAGCCGCGCCGGTCGACCCAGGCGCAGTTGACCTCGGTGTTGTCGCCAGCTCCGCCGGCCGTCACGTCGACGCCGGCAACGCCGTGGCGGGCGGCGATCAGCGCCGCCGCATTCTGCATGGATGCGTGCATGGTGAAATGCCTCCCGCTCGGGTTAGTAGCTGACGCCGGTGATGCAGGAGCCGGCTTCCGGCCGCTCCAGCTTGCAGTCGGCGTACATCTCCATGTGGATGAGGATTTCGTTGGTCTGGGTCAGGAAGTAGCTCTTCCCGTCGGCGCCGACATAGCCACCCTCCAGCGACACGCGGACCTCGGCGTCACTGCCGTTGGCGACGATGATGCTCGGGCCGTTGAAGAACATGATCTCCGTGTTCGCCCCGCCCAGGTTCGTGGGGACCTGATTGGTCTCCATGATCGGATTGCGCAGCAGGGTGTTGTTGACGTCGATGCTCGGGTAGATCTTGTTCCCGTTCGGGTCGCGCAGGTCCGCCAGCTTTGCCACCGTGCGCGGCGCCATCACCCAGTAGCCGCTGGTGACGATGATGTTCGCCTCCTTCGGCAACGTCACGGCCTTGCGCAGGTCCGCCTCGATGGACGCCGAGCTGGTGCCGCTGATGGCGAACACGTTTCCGGCAGCGATCTGCGACCGCAGGCCGAGCGGCACATGCTCGGTGCCGCCGCCGCGCAGGAAGCCCGAGTCCTCGTTGACCGCCGTTCGTTCCTGCAACCGGCGAACGACATAGGCTTCGAGGTTGCGCACCGCCGCGCCGCCGTTGCGCGCCTGATCCAGCAGCCGGCGGGAGATGACCGCCTCGATGGTCAGGCGCTTCGGATCGAGGCGGATGTCGCCGAACTTGAACTCGCCCGGCGTCGGCGCCGTGTTTTCACCGGTCCACGATCCGTTGGGCGCCTGCGTCTCCTTCGGCAGGATCATGGTGCCGGGGACATTCAGGACCTGCGGCGACATGCGGCGCACCACCGTCATGTTCTCCAGGCCCCCGATGATGACCGAGGCGAAATCCGGGAGGGACAGCGCGCCACCGGCGGCATAGTTGCTCAGGTTCATCGAGCGCTGGATGACGGCGACGGTGTCCTCGCCGTAGACCTGACCCAGCCACTTCTCGGCGTTCAGCTCGCCGCCGGTGTGGCGGACCATGATGTCGGCGATCATGCGGCGCACCGGCGCCATTTTGACCACCTCCTCGCTGCCCTTCACGGTGGCCGGCAGCAGGGCGAAGGTGCCCTCCGGAGCACTGCGGGGCGTGGCGCCGCTGGCGGCCATGGTTTCCATCGCCACCGCGCGCTCCAGTTCCTCGCCCAGCTCCTTTGCGACCTGATGGGCGTCCGTATACGCCTTCTCGGCATCGGTCACGGCCTTGGTCGCAGCCTCCTTGCCGGCAGCGTCGGCCGTGCGGAGCGCGCTCTTGGCCGTGGTGATGGCGGCGGACGCGGTCTTGGCGGTACCAACCGCCGCGGCGAGTGCCTGGCGGATTTCGGGGATCGTCTTCATGAAATGCTCCACGCAAAAAAGGCCGGGCGCGAGGTGCGGCCGGCCGGTCATCCGCCAGGAAAGCGGATCGGGTTCCCCTGCGGTCAGGCGAGGGAGAATTCGAGGGTCTTCAGTTCCAGCATCCGCAGGTCGGCAGCCCTGGTCTCCAGATCGTCATCCTCGGTCGCGACCTGCTGGATCACGCCGTCGATCAGGTCGCGGGCCTGGGTCAGGCTGGCCTCGTTGGTGCTGGACAGCACGCGCCCGGCTTTGACGGTGAGGCTGGGAATGGCCTTGCCGTGCAGGGCGCCGATGATGTCCTTCACGGTCAGCGCCGGAGCATCCTTGGCGACGTCATCGCCTTCCTGCTCGCCCAGCTCGGCCAGCATCTCCGCGACCTCTTCCTGGGTCATGGCGATCAGCGCTGCGCCCAGCTGACGCAGCGCGTCCGCCAGCATGCCGGGCACCGCACTGCCGTCATCCTCCCAATCCGCCTCGGATGCCGTGCTGCCCTGGATCCAGTTGATCTCCGACAGGGCGCTCGCGAGATTGCCGATGTGCCACAGCCCCTTGGCGGTCAGCGGTGGCGCAGCCTTGGCTACAGCCCCCTCCACCGACCTCTCCGCCATGTTGGCGAGGCGGAGGATTTGCCCCTTCACGCCCTTCTGCGCCGTCTTGGCCATGGTCCGGAACTCGTTGGCCAGCTTCTGCGGCACGGAGGCGGCAGCCCGCAGCTTCGCTAGCTCGGCGGCATCGATCGACACCGTGCCCGACCGCTCCACCACCAGGGCGCCGCGGACGGCCGGGACCGACACGAAGGACAGCTCCGCCAGTTCGCATGTCTCGTACTTGACCCCGCCGCCCAGGTTGCAGCCATTGGCGTCGAACCGCGGCGGGTTGGCCGGGTCCAGCGCCGACAGGTCTTTCCCCATGAAGCCGATCGACACGGCGTTCACAACCTTGTTCTTCACGCGGTTGAAAATCAGATCAGCAAGCTCGTCGTCTCCGGCCGGCGGGAACTGGACTAGCGCCGTCAGTTTGCCATCGGCGACGCCGATCTCCACGCATCGGGCAATCGGCCGGTCCGGATCGTGCTGCCAAAGGACCACCGGATTGGTGCGGTAGGCAGTAAGGTCGATGCCGGACTGAACCACCATGTCTCCGGCGCGATCCACCTCGGGGGCTGAACAGATCACGCGGACCTGTCGCAGATCAGCCAGGGTGGTGGCGGTGCCGCTGTGGGCCTTGCGCTGCATGCTCATTTCGGTTCCTCAGGGTTCGGAGCGGCGCCCGGCTCCGTCGGGCTCTTGCCGCCGGGCGGGGTGATGGAGACGACGGCGCCCTGCTGATCCACATAGGCGGTGTTCAGCGGGCGAGCGAAGACGTTGCCGGCCGGGCTGGGGTTGTACCCCTCGTCGATGCGCCATTCGTTCGGCATCAGGGCGCCGGACTGGAACATGGTCCGGTTGCCTTCCTGGCGGGTCTTGAAGTCGGCGCGCAGCAGGCGGCGGACGTCGAACTCGACATAGACGCCATCCGGCAGGTTGAAGGCCCGCTCGAACTCGGCTTCGAATGCCTCCAGCATCGGCATGAGTGTTTGATCGTAATAGGAGCGGGTCAGCGCCTCCACGTTGTTGTTCGTCATCCGGTCCAGCATGCCGATCATGTGCAGCGGCACGCGGAAGCCGCGGGCAATCTCCTCAATGGTCAGCTTGCGCTGCTCCAGGAACTGCGCATCGACCGACGTCATGCCCAGTTGGTCGAACTCCATCCCCTCTTCGAGAACCACCGTCTTGCCGGCGTTACCAGGGCCGCCGTGCCGGCCGTTCCAGCTCGCGCTCAACCGGTCAGCCACATCCTTGGTCAGCACCTTCGGGTGCTTCAGAACGCCGCTCGGCTGGGCGCCGTTCGCCATCAGCTTGGCTGACAGTTCCTCGCCAGCGATTGCGATGCCGATGGACTCGCGAAGCTGCGCCAGCGGTGACAGGCCGACGATGCCATCGAACGTCATCCCCCGGACATGGAAGACGTCGTAATCGGGGACCATCAGCGGGACGTTGCGGAGCATGGCGTTCTCCAGCGTCGTCCGCCGGGAGATGGCGTAGAACAGGCGCCCGTCCATCGCCTCGTAGATCGTGACGCTGCCCGGATGCACCGGCCACAGGCCAGTCTCATTCCCGAAGCGGTCCCGCAGGATCACGGCGATGGAGTTCCCCCGGAACCCCCAGGCCGAAAACAGGGCGAGCAACAGGCTGACCGGGGTCATGTGCCGGTTGGGGCGCCGCAGGATCGCGTGGAGCGGGTGGTCGGTTGCCGGCTCCCGCGAGCCGTCCGGCTTCTCGCGCCAGACCTGCGGCTTGAGCTTCGCCCCATCCTCCGCGATCACCCGGACGCAGGAATAGACCGCGGAGACGCGCATTGCCGCCGAGTCGGACACCCGCACGCCGGAGGCGGCGGGCGCACCGCCCATCAACGACACGAAACGGTCGGAGGGGTTTTGTGAGGAGCCAAGATCCTTCTGCACGGCAACGCCCTGTTGCCGGTCCCGCTTTCGCTTGCCCATGGGCACCTCAAATCGTCAGGAAACCGCCGGAGCGTTCCGTGGAGTGGTAGACGGACGGTCCGCCGTCATCGGCAGGCGTCATCGAGACGCCCAGCGCTGAGATCAGGGCCACCGGCCCGTCGATCTTCTTCGCGTCCTTTTCCTTGGTCGGATAGACGTTGTCCTTTTTGTCGGGCCGGGCCACGACGTTGGACATCATCCACTTCATGCCCGGGTCGCCGGCATGCTGAAGCTTCCCGCCACGGATCAGGGCGTCCAGCTCCTTCATCGGCTCGGAGAAATTCAGCACCAGCGGCCGGTATTCCGTCACCGGCGCCTTCCTGGCCTGGAGCCGGGTTACCAGCATCGTGGCTTGGTGCGGGTCGTAGGCGATGTTCTCCACCTGGAACCGCGCGCAGATGTCGAGGATGTCCTCTTCGATGACGCCATAGTCGATGATGTTGCCGCCGGTGACGATCAGCCACCCTTCCGCATCCCACGCCTGATAGTGCTCGTTCTCCGGCAGCAGGACGGTGTCCTCAGGCAGGTAGTGGAAGGTGAAGACGCGATAGGGCTCGTCGTCGCTCTCCGGCAGGACGAGCACCTCCAGCGCAGCGATATCGACCTTGCTGGACAGGTCCAGCCCCAGCGCCACCCGCCGGCCCTCGAAGTCGGCCAGCTTCAGACCAGGCACCTCGCACCGATCCCAGGCGGCCATGTCGAAATAGGCCGACCGGGCGTTCACCCACTTGTTCAGGTGCTTCGTCAGGAAGCGCCCGCGGTTGCGGGTGTTGCTGATCGCCTCCCGCTGGCGGGCCAGCAGGAACTCCTCGCTGACCGAGACACCCATGTTGGGGTTGGCCTTCCGCAGCGCTTCGGCGGTGGTCCAGTCGTCGGCATCGTCGACCGTGTAGATGATCCCGAACAGCTCGTCGTCGTTCGCGACCTTCTCCAGCACCTTCCGCACGACGTCGCGCATGTCGTAGCAGGGGCCGGCGATGTTATCGCCCGCCGTGGTGATGACGATGGCCAGCGGCTGCTCGCGGGCGCCCATGCCGGTGACCATCGTGTCGAACTGATCGCTGGTCGCGTGTTCGTGATACTCGTCCGTGATCGAGCAGCTGGGCGAAGCGCCGTCGCCGGGCTTGCCGATGACGGGCTCGAACTTGCTGCTGTTGCCCAGGATCGAGATGTTCGAGGCGTTCACCTCAACCCCGAAGTGCCGCTTCAGGTCCGGCCGTCCGTTCGCCATCAGCTTCGCCGGGCCGAACACCTCCCAAGCCTGCTTTTCGGTCGTGGCGCCTGAGTAGACCTCCGCCCCCTGTTCGCCATCGGCGCACAGCATGTAGAGGCCGATGGCCGCCACCAGTGCCGACTTGCCGTTCTTGCGCGGCACCTCGACGTAGACCTGCCGGAACCGGCGGAACCCGTCGGCCTTGCGCACCCACCCGAAGACCATGCAGACGATGAAGCACTGCCAGGGTTCAAGGCGGAGCAGATGACCCTTCGGGTTCAGCGGATCTGGACGCGCCCACTTGCCCTTGGTGTGGGGCATCAACTCGATGAACTTGCACGCCTTCTCGGCCTTCACCGCATCGAAGCGATACGGCCAGTCCGCGGCGTTGTCGGCGCGCAGGTCGTTCCGGTGTCGTTGGCACGCCAGCCTTACCCATTTGCAGGCTGGCACCGCGCCGGACAGCACATCGTCGATGTAGCGCTCGGCCAGTTCCACATGCGGGTGTGCGACCGGGCCGGGAGGCTTGCCGCCGGCCGCGCCGCGGGTTCGGCGGACGCCCGGCTGGTGTTGACGAGGCGCGCGGGGCATTACAGGTCCGCGAACGGGTTGCTTTCACCGGGAAGCTGACCGGCCACGCGGGTCCGATCCGCCGGCGTGAGGCCGAACTTCGCCAGCCACGCGGCGAACCGGCGGTCGGCATCGGCGATGTCGGCCACCTCCGGCCGGGCGCGGCGCATCGGCCCGCCCTTGCCCATGGTCCAGTAATAGCGCTCGCCGCCCTCGGCGAAGATCATGCTCCCGCCTTCGGTGTCCATCGTCAGCGGCCGGGACAGCGACTCCCGCGCGGCCAGCAGATCGGCATACGCCTCGCACAGGCCGACCAGCGCCATGCCGTCGGCTTTCGTCAGCACGCCCATCTCGTCCAGGATCACCGAGACGGCGCCCCAGACGGTTTTTGCCTTGTCGGTCAAGTGGGCCGGCGGCGACGGGATCGAGCGCTCGGGCTTGGGCTCCCGCTTGTTGGTGCGGCACTTCTGCGCCGTGCCGCTGACCAGCTTCAGGTGCGTCGGCTTCGGGGGGCGTCCTGCCATTTTCAGCCTCCAAACCCTTTTGTTTCCATTTTGCACGCGCGCGAATTTGACCACCCACCGGTAGACCCCCGGCCCAACCCCAAGGATTGCCTCCCCCCTACCCCCCTCGCCGGCCGTGGCGGCGATTATCGCAAGCGGAACAAAGGGTTCGGAGGTTCGTCAGGGCGTCGGCGCCGCCCTCGCGGCGCGGGATGATGTGGTCTGCGATCAAGCGCCCGTTGGCGCCGCGTTCTGGTGTGGTGCAGTGCGGATCGGTGCAGCGGTGTCCGTCCCGTGCCAAGCACGCCGCGCGTAGGCGCTTCCACTCGGACGAGCCGTAGAAGGGGTCTTGGACCTGTGGGCGCTTGCGCGGTGCAGGCTGCCACCCCTTCGGGCGGAACACTGGAGGGCGAGATGGCATTCTCATCCCCTCTTCCATGGTGCGGCGAGGCCATCGAGCTCTTTGGCCGTCTCCCGCACGATCCGCAGCTCCCGCTCCACCACTTCGAGCAGCGGGTTCACCTCCGCCTGATCCTTCCGCTTAACCAGCGGGCCGACCGAGCCGAGCTTGCCCTGCGCATCCTCCAGCCGGGCGACGGCGAGGCTGTAGGCCGCAAGGATTGGCAGCTTCACCAGCGTCAGCCGTGGACCAAGGGCGGCGGCCATCTCCAGCCACACGGTGCTTGCCCGGCTGTTCGCCGCAACGCTGGCCGGTATGGGGTGGGCGGGCAACGACGCAGCGGCGCCCGTGTCTTGCCCCGTGGTGCGCTTTGCCATGGTTCCGCCCCCGTCGTACCGGGCAGGACGCCGCAAGCCGCTGTCCGGCCGGCTGTCAGCCCGCTTCACCCTTCCCCGTTCGCCAGCGTGGCAGGGGAAGGCACCTGCGCCGTGAAACCGTCCATGGCACCCACGGCAACGCGCCCGTCGGGCAGGTTCTGCATCAGGGGCCGAACGAACCGGGACGCGCCGGCGTACCCTTCGGCGATGGCTTGCCGCTCAACGGCGTCCGCCACGTCGGCGATGCTCTGGGACAGGGGCTTGCCGGTGGGGCTGCAGGGCGCGCACCCCGGAGCGGCGTGGCAAACCTCCTCGCAGCGCGTCATTGCGCACCCACGCGGTCCAGCGTGCTCACCGGGAGGCGCTTCAGGATCTCAGCATTCTGCTCGATCACCCTTTCCACGTTCTCGCTGAGCTGGATGGTGGCGCGGGTTTGCTCATGCATGCCTGCGATTACCAGTTTGAACGTCTCCATGCTCGGTCCCGGCAGGGGGCGGCGGGACCAGATCCAGATCGCCAGCACGGCACCGAGCGCCAGCACCGCGGCGACTTGGGCGTAGGGATGCAGGCCGCCGATGCTGTTCAGCGTGGCGGGAACGTCGGGAAGTGGGAGGGGCAAGCTGTCCATGGGGTGGCCTCAACAGGGGGAAATGGGAAGGGGGAGGTGCGCTGTGTGTCGCGGTTGGGCGACAGGTCACGGTGCAGGCGAAAAAAACTCTCAGGGGCAGGGATTTTCCCTCTCGCTCCGCTGCCGCGCCCTCCGTAGGGTGCAACCACAACGAGCGGACAACCCGCCAATAACTGAACCCCTGATAGCGAACCAAGGAGCAAGCCATGACCGCCACGTTCTCCACCAAGACCGCCGCTACCGCCGCCGCCCGTGATGCTGGCCTCAAGGATGGCGAGTTCACCGTGACGAAGGGTGATGCCGGCTGGAACTATGCGCCGAAGGAGGCCGCCCTCACGCCGGCACTGAACCCGCCCATGGGCGAGCAGGAGATCGAGCGGCAGGACGGCGACCAGGGCGGCGAGACGGGCGCCTCGCAGCAGGACGGCACCAGCGCCGAAGGGCAGACCACCGAACAGCCGCAGAGCGAGCCGGCCAAGACCGGCCCGGTGGTGACCTTCACCGGCTCCGCGTTCCCGAGCATCGACCACGCGGTTGCATGGGCGAAGTGCGACGGGTTCGCTCGGAACCGGATAAAGGTGGAGGCCGTGGAGGGCGGGTTCCTCTTCCGGCCGCTGGCCGAGGGTGAGAAATACGTTGCCATCGGCTCCACGCCGCGCACCGGCAACGGCCCGGCCTTCCCGGCTCCCGGAACCAAAAAGCGAATGCTGATCGATCTGGTGTGCCGCGCCGAGGGCGCGACCATGACGGAGTTGGAGACCGCGCTTGGGTGGAAAAAGTGCAGCGGCACCCTCAACGAGTTGGACGAGACCTTCGGCCTGGAGCTGGAATACCGGAAGAAGGGCAAGGAAGGCCGCTATTTCGGCACCTTCCCGGCGGCCTATGCGACCCCGGAACCGGCCGGTGAACAGCAGCAGGCCGACGAGCAGGGGCAGCGGGAGCCGCTCGCGGCGTAACCCGCCCACCACTCCAGACCTTCAACAGGGGGCGTATTTCCGCCCCCTTTTTCATGCCCACACCTTGGAGCCCGAGATGCAGCGCGCCACCACCCCCTCGTCACCCGACCTCCACGTCATGGCAATCGGCAACGGCTACACCGTGTTGCGGCACTACACCGCTGAAGGGCGGCGGTTCATGGAGCAGCGCGGTCTCGAGTGGCACACGCCAGAGCGGGACACCCACATAGACCGTGCGCCCGTGATCGTAGCCATCGCGGAAGAGGCAACCGGATCAGGTTTGCGGGTCCGTTTCAACTGACCCGCCACGGACCCACTCACCACCACCCACCACCGAGCCGCGTTCCTCCGGGAGCGCGGCTTTCGGCGTCTCTGGCCTTCAGCCGGCCGGGCGGCGGAAGGCGCCCATGGGCGCGGCACGGTAGCCCGGCGGAACCGGTTCACCCTGCAGCGCCAGAAGGCGCCCACCCTTGCCGGCCATGGCGTGGCCGCTGCTACCACCCCTTGCCCGCGCGCCAGCGCCGAGGGGCGCCTTGCCGGGCTGTAGGGGCGCCTTGCGGCTGCGTCTGGACAGCGCGCCCGGTTTCTGTTCACGTCACCGGCTTTGGCACCAGCACCAGCGCCACAGGGCGCCCGTGCCGTGCTGGCCGGCTTGCCGCACCTTCGGAACGGCGCACCGTGCCACGCTGGCCGGAAGGTGGCGCCGCGCCAGAACCGGAAGGCTCCGAAGGAGCCGCCGGTCAGCGGGGGAGCCGGCCGTCGCCGGGGAGGCTGGCGGTCAGCGGGGGAGGCTGCCGTCGATAGATGGGTGTCGGCCGGCGGATGGCGACGGCACCACATGGCCCGACCTGTCGCCTCCGACCACCAAACCCCTCCCGTAGGTCTACGAAACCTTCGCAGCCTCCCCGCCAGCGGCAAGTGCTTGGACCAGACCGTTGAGCGGGGCGCGTGGCTCGAACTGCGTCCCCTGTCCGATCCCATAGACCGGCAGGAACCGGCAGGCGGGATAGGCCATGGAGAGGCATACGAGCGTCTCGCCCGATCCTGTCGGGACGGTGTAGGTGCCCGCCGGCAACTCCCCCAGGTCGACCCGCAGCGCATCCGCCACCGCAGCCATCACCGGGAAGGCCAGATGACCGCTGGTGGCGTCGAACAGGTGCGGCCATGCCCGCGCTATCTCCGGAGCGGTCCACCACCGTCCAGTCGACAGGTCGCCGCCGGGCGCGATTTCGACCACGAACAGGCCCGCCTCCTTCAGGGCGCGGCTCGCGTTCCCGCACGAGAAGCACACGACACCCGGCAAGCCCGACTCTCGGACGTGCTGGGCAATCACCGCAGCGCGGATCTTCTTACGGTTGGGAATCGTCAGCGACGACATCGCCCACCTCGATCTCCTGCGGGAACTCCGCCTTGATCCGCCCTGGGTCTCCGCCAAAGAAGACCAGCACGTTCTGGTGCCCGCGGCCGAGCTTCCGGGAGGCGGTGAACTGCCTCCCGGCCCGGAGCGCCAGGCTCCCGATAGGCGTTGCCAGCACCGCCTCGTTGTAGAAGCCGAGGCCAGCGTCGAGGAAACAGGCGATGTTGTTGCCGAGGAAGTTGCGGTAGAAACCCCGCTCGTCCCGGACGTCGCCGATCTTCACCACGGCGAAGCGGTTGGGCTTCAGCCGGCCGCACGCCTGCCGGAAGATTTTTCTATACCAGCCGATGAAGCGGTCGTAGGTCTCCAACGCCGAGCCGTCCTTGTCGCCCTTGCTGTAAATTTCAAGGTCGTAATAGGGCGGGCTGGTGAACACTAGGTCGTAGAGCCGGCCGGCGGGCAACAGGTTGTCGATCTGCGCGCTGTCGCCTTCGATCCACACCGGGTCACGCCGCACCTGCGCCAGCCGTTCGGGGGAAAGCCGGGCGCGAACACGCTCCCATTGCTCCCGATTTGCCTTCACCTGCTCGGGCCGTAATTCGACACCCGTATATTCGTAGCCCAGCGTCGCGGCGATGACGCCCTTGGTGGCCTCACCTCCGAAGGGGTCCAGAACGGCCGATCCAACGCCGGGGGTGAACCACCGGAAGATCAACTCGGCCAGCACCGGGTCAAAAGCGGAGCCGCCGACGGCGCTTCCACGCCGCATCCAGTCGGTGGCGACGTTGGTGTCGGGCAGGTTCTCCCGCCCCTCCTGGGCGTGGACGCCAAGCGCGGTCCACGCCGCCTTTCGGTCGCGCCAGTATCCCTGACGAGCATCCAGCACAGTGAAGGGCGGGACGCCGAACCGCTCAACCAGCGTCCTGCCGGTGGCGCCATCCCTTGTCCCGGTCCCGGCGCCGGTGCCATCGGCACACAGCGCCTCCAGGTCGGCGGCGTCGAAGCCGATGGTATCGAGGTCGACCCCAAGGCCCTGTAGGTCTGCCAGTTCCGAGCCGAGCAGATCGTCGTCCCAGCGGCCGAGTTCTGACAGCCTGTTGTCGGCGATCACATAGGCGCGGCGCTGGTCCGGTGTCAGGTGCGCCAACGCCACCGTTGGCGCCACCGCTGGATCCGGATGGTTGGGGATCGACAGGCCGCGGTCGCGGATCAGCTTGGCAGCCGTCCATGTTCCGTGACCGGCGACGATCTGGCCGTCGTCGGCCACCAGCAGCGGCCGGGTCCACCCGAATTCCGTCAGGCTGGACACCAGCCGTTCAATCTGTTCGGGGGAATGCGTCTTCGGGTTCCGGTCGTAGGGCTTCAGCCCATCGAGCGGAAGATAGGTGATTTCGAGTCCCTTCAAGGTTTGCTCCGCGGCGCGGAGTGAATACGATTGCGTTCACTCCGATCTTGACCGGAGCCGGTTGTCCTGCCGATATGCCCGCGTCGCCTGCAGCGATGCGGGGCCGTCGGTCATCCGGCTCTGTCTGATGGAGCGTGCTCCAGACGCTGGCGAAGGGCGCGGTAACGCCCTTTGCCCCCCGTCTCCTTGGAGGGCGGCCTATTCCACTGATCGGTCAGTGGGGCAGAGGCGAAGATGCAGTCTCGGCGATGCCATCGACGACGTCTTGGACGGCATTTCCGATAGCGGCGGCGACCGCCATCAGGCCTTCCGCGACCTCCGGACGGCCGACCTGCGTGCACTGAATCGCCAGCGACGCGATATGTCGAACTGCCGCCGATCCGGTTGCGTCGATGGATTCGATGGTGGCCGGTGGCATCGGCCGACGCCGCGAGGTGGTGGCGAAATCTGAGTTTCCCATTCGCGTTCTCCACAAAAAGAAAAACGCGCCGCGGCGGGGCCGGGCGCGTTGCGAAACTTGGATTCTGGGGGAGGTCGATTTAGCGTGGGCACACTTCGCCTCGCTGAATCAGGTCTCCCATTTTTTCAGGGCGACCGTCAACCTTTCGGGGGTAGGGAAATTCCATTTTGCTAGCTCGATTTTTTCACCAGTAAAATTTAGTTCGTACCGGTTTCATCTGTGCTCATTGCTGTGGTGGTGGCCGGGCGGGCGGTCTGCAAATAGACGGTGGCAGCCGCAACGGAGGATTCGACCAACTCCGCAACATTGTGAGCCCGGACGGCCCAGTGCCGGAATTCAGCGGCCTTCCCCGGAACCGGATGCTTTCTTGGGACCATGCGATCCCCGATCCAGGCCTTCAGCGCCGGGTCGTATCGGCAGGCCATTTTGAAGTGCCGGGAGCTGACCAGGAATGACAACTCCACGGACCCAGCGACCCGGATTTTCAGCCCGTGCCGCCGGTGGTTGAATTCGATAGCCGGAGCGTCGAGGTGCGCCCTCAATGTCGCAAGCGCGGCGCGGACAAGGCCGGTGGCCTCTTCCTTGGCGACTGGGCCGGATCGGTGATGGCGCGACGTCCTCCAGCCCTCAACCCCCCTACCCTCCCCCGCCACCGTCCACACCACCGAGCCGAACAGGCCTCCGGCCCCACCTAAGGCGGCGAGCATGGACGCGACTTCACGACGCGCCGCTTCTGCCCCCGCTGCCGGCCCTGCCTCGGGACCTGGGGCGCTCGGAACCTTGACGAGGTGCCCCGCCGCGCGGCCGAGTGGGTAGTTCGCATCGGCAAACGCCTTCGCAAAGGCCTCACCCGCGCGCAGTTGGCCGAGATCGATGGTCGACGGCCAGAGCGCTTGCAGCGGCTGGATGACCTCGGCCGCCGGCCGGCCGATCCCCCCATCCTCCGCCGCCACCGTTCTGACCTGATCTCCTGACGGGCCAGCCCGGCGAAATTCTGTGGTGATTCTACCTTCGAATCCGGGCGCCGCCGGCATGGCCCGGCGCTGGACGTTGAGCATCGCCGCGGACCGCATCACGGCGGCCTGAAGCATCGCGCGGGTGTCCTCGGTGGTTTCGATGATGCGGGGCCAGTCGCCGGCCCCATCCAGACGGAAGAACCGGGAATAGCGCCCGGCGTCGGGCGCATCAGCATGATCGGGGTCGGTCAGTTCATAGATCGGCGGGGAACCGAGATCGGCGCGGCGCACGGCCATGCGGTCAGCGTCGGCTATGCGGATCTCGTTCATGCCTTCCAGCGGCAGCCTGGGCCCCGATGTCCAAACGCCGTCCCGCTCCGGTGCGCAGCTGGCACGCTCCAGCACTTCCGGGGGAACAAAGAAAGGCCAGACCTCCCCATTCTGTTGGTCGAACTCCTTCAGCACGCTCCGGGCGAACGCGGCACCCTCCCGGCAGATTGCCGCAGCTGCGCGTGCGGTGACACCGTCAAGCCGGGCAGTAGTGCGCGCCGGATGCGCCCAGGGGAAATCGCGCGCCGACCAGACGGACAGCCCGGCGGCAGTGCGGTCATGATGGGCCGCCCGCTGCTCATGCTCTCGCGCTTGCCGACGCAGACGGTCCGCCATCGAGCGCCAGAAGGTGCGGCACCATTCCACAGCATCCGGCTCGACCGGGACCAGTTCAACGTTCGGAACTTCTCTGGTCATGCGCCATCACCACCGGTGCCGGAACGGCGCGCAGCGTAGCGGGCACGACGCGCGGCCTCGTCGTCACGACGGCGGTGTTCGTCCTGCTGCAGCAAGGCTCCGCGCAGCAGCAGATTGCGACGCCCCATGATCGACCCGCACCGTTCCGCCAAGTCCGCGACGGTCGGCAGATGCTTCATGGATCGCGTGATCGCCCAGCATGCTTCAGCGACGATTTCGGTTGACCACAACTCCGCTTCTGCCGCCATCGCGACGGCATAGGCCTCTGCGTCATGGGGCTTCTCGGGGAAACTCCCGATAAGGTTGGCGATCAGGGAACGAGCCTCATCCGCCGACGCCGGCGGCGAAGCCAGGGCTTGTTGAAGTTCGGAAATCGCATTCTTCAATAATGCTTCATCCATGAGAACCATCAATGTTCGCGTGGATGGTCTTTCGGCGAAATCCAAAAGCGATGTTGCGTGCTGCTCGCTGATGGCAATCGTAGTCATGGGATACACGTTCATTTCATTCTCCAGCATTGATGCGTTTCAGGTGGTGTGAGTTGGTAATTTGCCGGGGAGAGGACTGAAGTAATCACCCATCGGCCATTTCATATCTTGCCTGAACAGCCGCTGGATCCATGCCACGCGCCGCCCAGTCCTCGAAGTATGGTCCAGGGTAGGAAAGGCGCAGTGATGGTTCGTCTTTGGTTCCGATATCGCCCTGAGGGGTGTATCTGCTGACCTTCATCTGGAGCCACGCGAATTCTTCGCCCTGAGGTCGGTGCAGAAAGTACAGCTGGTCTACTGCCCGGTTCAGGCCGCGCCTGGATAGTGCGGTGGCCTCGCCATCGTCCGCCAGCTGAGCAAGAACGACGATCCAGATGTTTAGCCGCTTGGCGACGTTCGCCAGCCATTGAGCGACGCGGCGCAGATGCTCCTCGTCCGACTGCTGGCGGGTCTTACCCTCGACCAGCTGCCAGTAATCGAGGATGAACCCGGTGATCCGGTGCTGCGACCGAGCGGCCAATATTTCCGAACGCAGTTCATCAACCGTGCCTCCTGGCAGGTCGACATAGACGATATTGTCCGCGGCGTTGAGCCGATACTGCGCGAGCGCTTCCATCACGCCCCGGTCACGCTCCATGACCTTCGTGGTCCCGACCCGCAGCGCCCGGCTGATCTGACGGATCTCGATCTGGTCCGCGCCCATCTCCAGGGCGAAGTAGCCATGCTTGACCCCGGCCTCGTTCAGGTTGAACGAGATGGTGCCGGCCAAGCCGGTCTTGCCGGCCTTGTCGTGCGCGGCGATGCCGTAGACCCGCCCCGGCCATAAGCCGCCGACCATGGCGGCGTCCAGGCTGGGCATGCCGGTGGAATACACGACCGGCGGATGCCGGAAGGTCTCCAGCATGTCCTCCAGCACAGCGCCTCTGGTTCGCGACCGGCCGGTTTCCACCAGTCGTTCGGCCTCCCCGACGATCTGGCCCAGCAGGTCGTCCATAGGCCGGTCGAAGTCCAGGCAGGCGTTGGCAGTCGCAAGAGCCGCTTCGGCCAGCCGCCGGCGTTTCGCTAGACCCCGAATCGTCGCGGCGTAATCTCGGGCGTTGATCGTGGTGATCATTCCGCATTGCAGATCGATCAGGTACGCGCGGCCGCCGCCGTGCTGTTTGAGTTCGGGGAATTCAGCCTCCAGCCGGTCGCCGACATCGGCCAGCAGCGCGGCGTTCACCTGAGCGCCGCTTTCCCGGCGCTTCACCGCGGCGGTCCAGATCGCACCGTGCACGGGATCGTAGAAATCCTCCGGCTGAACGAGAGGAATGCACCGGTCCAAGGCCTTCGCGCTGGTCAGCACCGCGCCCAGGAAGGCTTGCTCCACCGGCTCGTTGGAGAGCTTGGCGAACAGGTCTGCCGGTACGGATTCCGTTCGAGCCGGGGTGGCGGCGTCCGGGGTGGCATAATCGCGCTCGTCTGTGGTCATGGTCAGAATTCACCCCAGTGCGCCGCCTGCGGTCTTGGGCCGGCCTCAGCCATTGCAGGCGCCCTGTCCGGCGGGAATCGCTGTTCGGTTCGTGTGTCGATGGCGTTGTTCAGCCATGTCGCGCGCCAGTCGGATTTGAGGCCTTTGGAACCACCGGTTCCCTTCCAGTAATTCTGGAAGTGCTCCCACCGAAGGCGAAGCGCTCGGTTGTTCAGCAACGGGAGGCAATGTCGCTCGCGCGTCTGGTTCGCAGCTTTGGCCCATTCGTCCGGAAGATCACCATCGGGCACCCGAGTACCTCGGGTTCCCCCATCGGTTCGCTTGCGACTTGGTGCTTTCGCCGCTTGGTCCCCCAGCAGATCGAGGCCGGATGGTTCGCCGTCAGGCGATGCCCCCCCTGTGGGGGGTAGGGGGGTAGATTCCTTATTTCCTTTATTTCCTTCTTTCTTATTTGCGGCACTGCCGCGCACCATGGCGTCACACTCCTGCGGCACTTCTGCGGCGCTTGTGTTTTCGGACAACTGAAATTCGTCGTAATTACAGATGGTTACGGTGATTTGTCCTGCGGCGGTATCGAGCAACAGCATGTCATGCTCAGCGCACTTTGCGAGAAAGCGCCGCACCCTTCTGTCGTCCCATCCCCAGGCTTCAGCAAGGAAGCGCGTGGAATAGCTGAGTTGACCGCGTTTAAGGGTTACTCGCTTGCCAGCGATGTATTCCTGGCACTCTTTCCACTTCGCATTCTCGACCAACCACGCCCACGCCGCGCGGCGACAGAATGGTTCTCGTCGGCCTCCAAGTGCCGGATGATCCATCCACCCTCGATGCATCAAGTAGAAGCCACTCATTTACCTGCCCCCGCCTTTGATTGGCAGAGGCGGCAATGGACGGTCGACCGTTCATCTTGTGAAACGCCCAGGCGGAGGACCCTATTCATCAACGGTGCTCCAAGCCTATCGACGGCTGCGCATTTCGTCAGCAGATTGGTCACGCGCGTCCAAAGCGCGCATCCGGCGGATCATGTCGTCCAGTGTGTCCTTATCAGGATCGTCCAAGGCAGGAGCGATGGTTGACCCGAAAAGGAAGGCCAGGATGCCGATCAGCCACGAGGTGAGGCGTAGGCGATGCGGCTTCATCAGATCGCCTCCCCCGCTTGCAGGGCACGTTCAAGGTCAGCGTATCGCGACGACCGCGACCCTTTTGACTTCCGGCTTCGCTCACTCCACCACGCGACCCGGCGAGCCAGTTCGCGGGCAGCGATGTCCAGTTCGGCGTGCCCTGCGTCTTGCCGGCCGACCCTCCATCCGTGCCAGAAAGCCCTGGACGCCGCAGTGTTCGGCTCCGGCGCGCCAGAGGCGCCGGCGGTATAGCCAGCCTGGACCTCGTCAGCATCCAGTCGGTGAAGGTCGATAAGGCGCTCGACGGGGACTTTGACGCCACGGCGCCACAGGTCGTCCAGAATCGCGAGCTTGGTGTCGCTCGATGGAGGTGAAGGAGGGAGAGGGTTCGCAGTCATTGGGCCACCGCCTGACCTGCCTTGGCTTCCTGCTCCTGGATCCATGCCAGGATCGTGGACTTTCGGGCGCAGATTGTGGCTCCCAACTTGAACACGGGCAGACGACCGGCTGCAGCGATGTGGTAAACGCTACGTTCGGTCAGTCCTGTAAACTTGGCGATGTCTTTGACCCCTTTTAAAATATCATCCGCGAGTACGGCTGGAGGCGTTAATGCAACCGATGCCGTCATGGGAGCAGCTGGGGCCTGACGCTGGACCACAGGGGCAGCCACAGCCGCCGTCTTGGGGGAGGCGCGGCGCATCAAGCGGCCCTCCCCCACTGCCCGGCGGCGATCAGCCGGCGCAGGTCGTTGGCGGTGTTGAAGTGGTCGACGGCGGGCGCATTGCGCCGAACGCCGTGGTTGAGGTTTGGGCGAGGTATGGTATCTTGTTGGACGTTCATGGTTTTTGCCTTTCCATGAAATCTGATGGGTTGCGGTTGAATGCGGCGCATCACGAAGTGCCCGATCGTTGCCGCGGTCGGGCACTTTTCACTTTGCTCCACGAGCAACTTTCGATTTCTGCTGCTGCAAGAACCTGGATGATCTTGCGATACACTCGGAACTGCGGCTCGGAAGTGCCCGCTTTCCAACGTTTCACTGTGGAAAGGGCGACATCAGCTCGGCGACACACCTCTGACAAGCTGAGGCCGGACGCCTTGATCCGCTCGAACAGCGCAGAAACAGGATCTTCGGAGTTGGGTTTGTCAGTCATGGCTCATTAATGCGCCAACCAACAGCTTGCGTAAAGCGTTTTTATGCGCCTTGGCTTTGGCGCGTTTCTGCGCCATAAATTGCCTTATGAAACGCTCAAGACCATTCGATGGCGAGGATCTGTCGGATCCTACGGGAGAGGGAAAGCCCCAACTCCTTCGCAGCAACGACGCCGATGAGATTCGTCGTTGGATTAAATACGTTTGCTACTTAACAAACATAGCGCCAACAAAGCTTGCAAAAGGTGCCGGGATAGCATCATCCACTATCAATAAATTTCTTTATGACCAAAACTACAAATTCATTCCAAGTTCTAATACTCTTGAGAAGATCAGGAAATTCGTGAATTCAGAATTTCGTGCGTCATCGATAGATGATTTGATTGCCTATACCACAGTCAAAGATCCAATTTCCCGATACGATGAAAAAGATACAAGTTGCGACGTTAAGGATGTAGAGGGACCTAGCCATAGCTGGGCGGTTCCGCATATGTTTTGGCCGGTTATGATTCGGGGTCATATTGGTCATTATTCAGATGATGATAGAATGCTATTCGACAATAGCAAAGTATATTGGATTTCTGTTCCTCCTAGCCCTTCTTATCCCGGAATCGGTAGATATGGACTGGAGGTGAAGGACAATTCTATGAATCTGGTATATAAGAAAGGCAGTATAATTGTTTGTGTTGCGGGATATGATATAGAGGGGACTATTGCTGACATCAAGGATGGCACTAGAGTTATTGTTGAATACGGAAAGTCAGGGCAAGTGAAAACAAGAACTATTGGAGAAATTGTCCGGGATGAAGGCGGAGAAATCTGGTTGGTGCCTCGTTCATCTGATCCCAAGTATGGTAATGGCGGTGGAACCATGCTCAGCACCATGACCAATCCTCGTCTATACGCTGTTGTGGTCGGAAGCTACAATCCTGAATGAGTCTAATCGGCTCAAAAATGCGCTTTCAATGGCGCATTTATGCGCCTACAGTCTTGCTTAGCGCAACGGTTTTGAGCTTAGCAGAGGTAGGAGCAAGGCTATGAGCAATGGCGAGAATGTTGAGCCTCCATCGGTCGGGCTCACTACTCACCCCCAAGAGTTCCATGCCATCGCATCGATCTGCACCGCCACTGAGGTGGAGATCGGCGGCCGGCGACAACTAGGCCTCCGCGACGCGCGGGACCTGCACGTAGGGCTGAACGTCGGCCGCGACTTCACCACCTGGATCAAGGGGCGGATTGAGGAATATGGCCTCGTCGAAGGCCGCGACTACGAGGTCTCCCAGTCCCCCAATCTGGGGACTGGGAATGGCGGCCACACTGGCGGCTCTCCCACCAAGACCTATCGCCTGACGCTCTCCGTCGCGAAGGAACTGGCGATGGTGGAGGGCAACGAGATCGGCAAGCTGGTGCGCCGGTATTTCTTATGGTGCGAGGATCGCGCCACCCGGCCGGCCGTACCTCCCCCACCCGAACCGACCCTTGCCGAGCGCCGCCTGCGCGTCATGGAGCGGATCAGCGCCATCCGCATGGTCGATCAGATCCGACGCACGAAAGGCCCTCAGGCAGCGGCCGACAGCCTGCCGGGCATCTACGCCGACGTCGGGGTCCGGGTGATCGCCTCCCCCGCCCCGCCCCAGCAGGAGATGGACCTGCCGCCGGGCAAATGACCCGACCGGCCGGTAGCCAAGGAATGACCGTCAGGGCAGCGCGCCTTCAGCCTCACGCCCCCAGCAGCAACGGCGCCCCATTCGGAAGCGCCGGGCCCACGGAGCTCGTACGGCCGGATCAGGCTTTTCGCCGGGATAGACCTGCGCGATGGCGCTTCCATACCATCTCGACGGTCAGACGCCGCTGGCTGTTCAGTACGTCGCTGGCGCGTAGCCGCGGGCGTTCGCCGGCGGAGAAGCCCACCTCAGATGTGTGAGAGGAATCACAATGGCGTGTGTCAGAGAGAGGGAGATGCCAAGCGGTAAGACCGCGTGGCAGGTCAAATATGTCGACCAGTACGGGAAGAGGCGGTCCCGGCAATTCAGAACGAAGAAGGAGGCTGACGCTTACGAGACGAAAGTCCGCCACGAGGTCATGACGGGTGTCCACACCCCCGACAGCGCCTCCATTACCGTCGCAGAAGCTGCGAAGCTGTGGCTGGAGACTTGCGAAGGCGAATCGCTTCAGTCCTCGACGCTTAAGGGCTACCGCGAGTACGTGAATCTTCACATCAGCCCGCGCCTCGGTTCGGTGAAGGTGTCCCGCCTCACCCGGCCACAGGTCGAAACCTTCAAGGACGAGATGGTGGCCGCCCGGTCGCGGGTCACCGCCCGCAAGGTGGTGGCCGCCCTTGGCGCGATCCTCAAGGACGCGATGCGCCGCGGGCTGCTGGCCCAGAATGTGGCTGCCGGGGTGACCGTGAAGGAGCGTCGGGCGGAAGACTTCGACGAGGACACCGACGGCGACATTGCCGCGATCGACCGGATCCCGTCCAAGGACGAGGTTCGGATGATGCTGGAGAAGGCCGCAGAGCTGTGGCCGCTGACGGTGGTTGAAATCGGCAAGGACGGCCAGCAGGTCATCCGGCCGGTAGCGTGGCGGCCGCTGATCACGGTCACCGCCTTCACGGGCATGCGGATCTCGGAAGTGCTGGCGCTGACCTGGTCTAACGTCGATCTGCGCGCGGGGCTGGTTCGGGTCAGGAAGCGCGTGGACTATCGGCGCCAGCTCGGCCCGGTGAAGTCGCGGATGGGGCGTCGGGAAATTCCCATTCCTCCCGCGGTCGTTCAGCTTCTGAAGGAGTGGAAACTAGCCTGTCCGAAGTCGGATCTGGAGTTGGTGTTTCCGTTCAAGGATGGTCAGCCGACCCACTACAATGTTGCGCGCAAGCAATGCCTCCAGCCGCTGCTGACGGCCTGTGGTCTGGTCGAGAAGCCGAAGGCCAAGGCCAAAACCGAGACCGGCGCCGGCGACATGGAGGTTCCTCAGCCGAAGCCGCTTTACGGCTTTCATGACCTTCGGCACTTCGCCGCGTCTGTGTTCATCGAGCTGGGCTGGAACGCCAAACGCATCCAGGCGCTGATGGGACACAGCACCATCACCATGACCTTCGATCTCTACGGCCACCTCCTGGAGCGTCAATCCGACCACTCGTCGGCCATGGCAGCTCTGGAGTCCAGCCTGTTCGGCCGGAACTAAGGCCGCCGCCACGGCGCGCAACACCGGAAGCGGACCTTGAAACACTGAAGCAACACGTAGGCAAAAAGCCCAATAATATCAATGGTGGGAAACGGCTTTTGGTACCGCCATTCCCAGGTTCGAATCCTGGCGCCCCAGCCAATTTCCTCATCCTCCTCACCGGAATTCAAGGATCTCGCACGCTTCAGCGCCCGCGTCCCGCGCGGTGTGACACATTGCTGTGACACATCGACGTCCCTCCGGCGCCTGGGAGCTCGGCGATGGCCCGTCACCCTCATCTCGTCCGCCGCGACAGCGTGTTCTACTGGCGCCGGCGGGTGCCGCACGACCTTCGGCCCCAGATCGGCCGGACCCAGCTCGTTAAGTCCCTTTTCACCAGCGATCGACATCATGCCTGCCAGCTGTCCCGACGGCTCGACGTCGCGATGGACAGGGTTTTCAGCATGGCAAGAACGATGCAGTTGACGGCCGAACAGCTCCAGGCGCTCACCAACGAGATGATCCGGCTCGAGCGCGAGCAGCTCGAACACGAGCGGATCGATTTCCCGGACCTCACGATCGAGAAGTCCCGTCTGGCGTCGACCTTCAGCACCGACATGAGCGCCGCGATGAAAACGCATCTCATGTCTAACGACTTCAGCACGATCGCGCCGCTCATGTGCGAGGTTCTCGATCGGCACAAGCTCGACGTCCCAGTCGGAAGCTACGGCTGGAAGCAGCTCGGTCGCCATGCCCTGCGCGGTCTCGCCCAGGTCTACAACGATGACTCCATGCGCTGGCTGGGCGAGTACGAGGAGGATGAACGCGTTCCGCTGCCGACAGCCGCGGCGTGGACGTCGGCCTCTCCCGCTCCGCCTCCGGTTGTAGCTGCCCCGTCCAGCCCCGCACCGATGCCGGCCACCTCCAAGACCGAGAAGACCGTCTCGGCCTATATCGAGCAGTATGTGGAGGAGGCCCGGCACACCGGCCAATGGACCAACCAGACGGAAGCGCAGAACCGGAACTCGATCGATCTGCTGACCCGCATCTGTGGCGACAAGCTTCCGTCTACCTACACGCGCGACGATGCCGCCACCTTGCGGCGTCGACTCGAGATGATCCCGGAGAATTATGGGAAATCTCCGCGTCACAAGGCCATGACCATTGACGAGGTCATCGCTGCCAAGAAGCCAGAAACCAAAACCCTTTCGGAAGGCACGCTGAACCGGCATTGGAACAGCATCACCGGATACTTCCGCTGGCTCAATCGCCAGAATGGGGTCCCGGACCTGTCCCTTGAACGCGTATGGGGCGGATTCCGCTGGGGAGCGAACATTCCGACCAGCGAGAAGCGCCTTCCGTGGGACATTCCGTCCCTCGAAAAGTTGTTCGCCTCACCCATCTGGACCGGATTCGAGGAGCATCCGAAAAAACGGCACTGGCGGCATCGGCCAGGGAATACCATCATCAGAGATGAGTATTTCTGGCTGCCAATTCTCGCGCTTTTCGGTGGCGGCCGATGCGACGAGAATGCTCAATTGACCGGGCGCGACATCTATCAGGTAGACGGTATTTGGGCCATGCACTTCCGCGGCCCACATCTCAAGACGCCAGGATCGGAGCGCATTGTTCCAGTGCATTCCACCTTGATCTCCCTCGGTTTTCTCGACCTTGCGAAGAAAGCTGGAGAGGGCCTCCTGTTTCCGAAGATTATTCCTGGAGGACGCGATCAGAAATTCAGCCACTTCTATTCTGAGGATTTCACCGATTACCGTCGCAGAATCGGTGTCTACAAGGAACTCATGGATTATCATTCCTTTCGGACGACTGCGACTTCGGCGATGATCCATGAAGGTGTATCTCTTCTTATCGCCGACGAAATCACCGGCCACGATAGTGCTGGGAGAAAGGAATCCAAGGAAACGCAGACCGTTACGCTGCAATACGTCTCCGCTTTTCCTATGGATAAGCTGAAAGGCGCAATTGAGACCATTAAATATTCGTCAATTGACTGGTTGCGCTTGGCTCCCAAGCCCTAACGACTGATTGGGGCAAGAAAGATGTGTAGGCGGTGAATAGCTTCTTGCCCATACTACTCGTTCGCTGAAAGGAGCCAAATGCGCCCCATGGACACCCACCGCCTCGTGCCGGGGACGGTATCCAGAGAGCACTCACCGGACCGGTCGGGGGATTGTCGCCACGCCAGTCCGAGCGCAAAGCCGGCCTTCAGCAGATGGGCATAGCCGGCTGTCAACACCACGGCGACCACGAGACGGCAAGCTCGGCCAGGGCCCCTCCGTGATCGCGTCGCCACCGTCCACTTCCGCCGACCAGACCGCCTGCTCAGCCTTGAGCGCCTCGGAAAGCGACACTACCCGGCAAGTCTGGATCTCGGCTGCTCAGTCCAGACCGTCCAGGCAGCTGCTCGACCGCGGCGGCGATGCGCGCATGCCTACCAGCTTTCTTCATTGCTGAAGCGACGGCATTGAGGGCGCGGATGACTCTGCACGATCACACCGGGGAGTTGGCCTTCGGATGTCGGGGTTACAGGATCTTGAGCATAATCCTGTCAACGAGGGCCTTGGCTGCGACCCTATTTGTCGAACAATCGTAGACGAGTTCGAACAGGTGTTCGTACATGGCGCGCTTCTCGGCCGGGAGCCGCGCCATCGGGCTCTCTGTCCGGTCGGCAAGTGTGTTCAACTCTCTGCGAAGTTCCTCGAGCTTCGGCCAAAGCCTCGCCTCCGCCTCCGCGGCCAAGTCCTCCATTGCCGCGATCTTGGCCATTGGGGAGATGGAGCGCTCCACCTCGGCCTCCATGGCGTTGCGCGCCACCTCGCCCAGCGTGCCCTGGGCGAGGATAGCCATCTTCTCCTTGGCCACAGTTTCGTAGAGTTCGAATTCGCGGAGCCACTTCCGCCTGGCCGATGATGTGCGGCATCGCTTGGCGATGTCACGTCCGATTGGCGACAGATGGTTCCGCAGGTTGCGGAGATGGACTGACTCCTGATAGTTGTCGCGGCGCCCGTTGGGCAGGATCCGCGGGTCGAGAACATGGATCTCGCCCACGGTCCAGCTGTTGAAGCGCGGTTCCGGGAATAGGTCCTCGGCAAGGTTGTGGCCGCCGACCTGGATGTCGCCGGACCGGAACCTCAGCCCCTTCACCAGCGCCGCGTTCGGGATGGCCCCTCGATAGCCGTGGTGGAGCAGCCACCCTACGGCGGCCACACCGCCATCCTGTCCCGGCAACTCCTTGAACTCGACGTCGGTGAAGGCGTCGGGCTTCCCGTCGTCGGCCTCGAAGGCGTCGCGGTGGGGACGGACGAGTGGCTCGCCGCCATTGACGCGGATCTCGATGGCCCCCGGAGCGGTATGCCGTCGCAGGAACGCGTCGATCTCAGCCCCGAGCGTGAACTCCGCCGAGAACGGCACCGGGGCCACCTGCGACAGGTACTCCGACACCGTGCCGGCGTCCAGGATGGCGTCGTTCCGGTGCCGGATGATGCCGCCCATCTCGACCTCGAAAAAGCGGTCCGGATACCGCGCAGGGTCCGCGGCCTCGCTCAAGTCCACGATATCGGCGACGAACTGCGGCAGTCCGGCGGCGTACTCGGTCGACCGGAGCAGTGACTTGAGCTTGGCGCAGTCCCATCGGATTTCCAGCACCGGCTCGCCTGCAGCGGTTCGCGAGCGGAACGTCAACTCCCGGCAGTAGGCAAGCCCGGCCAAGCGGCCCACGCCCCGGAAGCCGCGCGCGGCGGTGCCGCGCTTAGGACTAGCGCCGATGGCCGTCATGCGGGCCACAAACGCGTCCGCGGGAACGCCGGTCCCTGTGTCCCTGATCCTGACGGTGCGCGCGCCCGGGTCGATGGTGACGGCAACCTGGGGTTCCGCCGGGTCGGGCGGCAGTCCCGCCTCCACAGAGGCCGCCAGGGCGTCGGCAGCGTTCTGGACGTACTCCCGGTAGACGGTGAGCGTGTCCACGTACATCGCAGAACTGAGGAGTTCCAGGATGTCCTTGCCGATTACGATCTCGGCGCCGTTCATGCCGCGGCCATCTCCAGGTTGTCGTCGAGCCCGGCATCCTCGACCATCTCCTCCGCCGGCACGGGCAGCGCGGCCTTGGCCTGCCTGAGTTCCCTCGACTTGCGGTCGCACTCCTCCTTGCTCATGGGCACGTAGTAGGGAAGGATCCGGCGCAGGGCCGGGTTTGCGGTCATGGCGCCCAGTCCGGCGATGCCGCTCGGCGGGCAGGAGGAGAGCAAACCCAGCAGCTCGGCCCGGTCCTCCGGCGTCAGGCGTCGCGCCTCGGCCGCGAACTCGTCGCGCACAGCCTGGCCGCCACCCGATTCGAACCAGTCCCTGAAGAAGATGTAGTCGTGCGGCATGAACAGGATTTCTTCAAACTCCGCGGCCGTGGATCCGAAGGCCCTGGCGAAGAACTCCGGATTGCCGCTCACGATGCCGTGGGTGGCCTGCAGGACGATCTGCACCGAGCGGAGCTGATAGCGCGTCCACCTCTCGCCCACATGGTTGCGGTCGGTCCGGTTGACGGGCTGGTAGCGCATCGGGAATGACCAGATACGTATGCCGAGCTCTTCGTTGAGCCGCACGTTCAGGTGCATGCGCGCGAACAGGTCAGCCGGGCTGTCGTGGAAATTGAACAGCATGTAATTGGAGAGGTCCTTCATGCCGAACTCGTGTGCGATGCGGACCGATTTCTCGTACGGCTTCCGCAGGCCCATGTGGTCGAAGGCGATCCGCAGCGGGGACAGGCAGATGGTCGACAGCTCCTTAAGGTACATCGGGTCACCGGCCAGGATGCGGGCATCGACCCCCTGATTAAAGTCCACCCGCCGGAGCGACCCGACGCGCTCATGCTCGCGCTTGAGCTTCTCGCCCGGGGTGAAGCCCAGGTCTCGAATTTCCGCGATGATGTCGCGGAAGCGGGCCGACGCGGTGATGTTGTTGTCCATCAGGACCAAGTCGCGCTTCGGCCCGTAGATCTTGTCCACGGCGGATACCAGAGACGTGAGGGACGTGGCGTCGCGCTGCGGCCCCTCAAGGACAGGCACGCCGCAGAAGTGGCATTTCCGGATGCAGCCGCGGCTCGCATAGCCGAAGTACGCATCCCGAACGGGATAGCGGTATTTCACCTGCTCTAGGATGCCGTAGTCCGGCACGAGGTCCTCGATCGGCGAGCCGGTCCGGTCGTCGGAGTAGAGTTCCTCCGCGAAATCGTCCAACTGCAGCGAGACGGCCGGGGCCTTGTCGAGGAGGCCCTTGATGAAGCGGATACCGTGCCAGCGCCGCTCCGATTTGAAGTGGTCGTGCGCGAGGGAGGCCGCGATGCCGCCGACAAACACCTTTTCCCGCTGGCCGTTGGCCGCCTTCACCGCGAAGTCGATGGCGTGGGCGGTCCGGTCGAACTCGAACGAGAACAGGGTGGCCACATAGACGCGGTCCCAGCCCACCGAGAGGACTGACTTGTCCTCCCCCTTAATGAAGCGGACGTTGTCGTTCTTGCCGCGCGGCCCATGGTACTGGGCGATCTTCATCAGCCCGAGCGGGGGATACTTGTTCCGGTAGCCCGGCTCGATGAGAAGAATGTTGCGTCCCGTCACCACCGCCCCCGTGTCCACGCCGCGGATCTGTCGCCAGTGTCCATCGGCCCGTCAACCCTTCCTGGCCCGCTTGGCCTTGAGCTTTTTATTCACTTCCTGTGCGGCCCTTGTCGCCAAGTCACCACCGCAGACCTTGTGCACGACGTCCATAACCAGCCTCAAGATTTTTCGCTCATCGCGGTTCAGGGGGCTTTCGTCGATCAACGACCGAGGCCCTTCCATCAGCTTCGCGCGGCGGGCGGCGCCCTCCTCCTTTTTGCGGCGTAGGGACTCGGCCTCCTCCGCCGTCCGCTCGGCCGTCATGGCCTTGTCGATCCGCTCCTCCTGCTCGCGGAGCTTGTCGATAGCCTGGCCGCGGAGGGCGTCGGTGGCGAACCCTTTGGCGGCCTCTCTGTCCACGGCTTCGAAAACCATGTCGGCATCCCGCTCCACTAGGTCGGCCCCGCGCCGGCGCTCGTCCACGTTCTGGTAAACGCGCTTAACAAGCGGGCGCGCCCAGTCGATGAGCGTCCTCTCCGCCTCGCGCCACGCCTCGTTGTCTTCGAAGAAGTCGCGGCGCGAGTTCGGGATGATGTCGGTGTCCAGGATATGGACTTCCCCCGAATAGTACCCGTTCATTCGGAAGTATGACTTCTGAACTTTTTCGAAAACGCGCGAGAATGTCCTGTGGTCGCCGATCAGGATGTTGTTTGACCGGAGCCGGATGCCACGCACGTCTTCGGACGCGATCACACCCTTGAGGTCGCGCGCCGTGGACAGCCAAGCGATCCAGCGTGGGGGATCGGACGGGTCGACGCAGGTTTCGATGCCCACTATGTCGACCCGGTTGCCGATCTTATTGCCAGCCTCGTGGTAGGTTTTGTAGGGCTTCTTGACCGCCTCCTCCCGGCCGTTGGCGAGCAGAGTGAGGTTTATGGTCCGCCGAGCGCCGTACTCATCTAAGAAAGGGTTGATCTTTGAGTGGCCGTAGACGAACGACTGCATGTTGAACTCGACGGGCGCCACTTGGCGCAGGTAGGCGCGGACCTCCTCGACGTCCAGGAAGAGGCATGCCTTGGGGTTCACGCCGACCAGTTTGACTTCGAAGAACGGCATGCCAGGCTTGCGCTCGACGAGGCGGTGCGTGGTCATCCGGCCCAGCAATGCGGCCGCGGTCTCGTTCTCGGCTGTGCGCGACGTGGCCGAGATGCTCCTCCGAATACCTGCGGCATCGAACACCAGCTCCGTGGCCTGCGCCTCGTCCTTGTAGGCCGTGGAGAAGACGAGCTTTTCGCAGTAGGCCAAGCCGGCCAAGCGACCGATGCCGCGGAATCCGGCATCATCGCCCACCCTCTTCTTCGAGGCCCCGATGCTCAGCAGCGTCGTCCGCGCCTCGGCAGCTGGAATGCCGAGGCCGTTGTCCCGGATCGACACCTCCCGCTTCTCGGTGTCGATGCCGACCACCACCTCCCCGAAGTTGGGCTTCAGGATCTCGGCGCGCTCGGCCCGCCGGATGGCGTCGTAGGAGTTCTGCACGTACTCCCGGAGAGCGTCGAGCCCATCCGGGTACATGCCTGTCGTGAGGACGTCCAGGATGCGGGAGCCGATGACGATGTCGTCCATGGCGACCTCACCTCCCGCCCTTCGGCTGCGCGTAGGCCGGGCGCGGGAAGTTCACCTTAACGGTGGCCGACGTGAAGACGGGATGCTGGATCATCAGGGTGCCTTGCGGCAGGCGGGTAAGGGACGCCTGCTGGGTCTGGTTGAGCATCCGGTACTCCGACGCCTTCTTGATCTCTACGGCGGACGTCCGGCCGAACACATTGGTCGCGCAGTTGCCGATGACACGGTCATGCACGCCGGAACGGAACTGCTCAGCACCGAACAGGACGATGCCGAGCGAGCGACCGCGTTCGGTGATCTCCAGCAGGGTGTCGGTCAGGGAGCCGCCGCCCTGCTTGGGGGCGTACTTGTTCAGCTCGTCGGCGAAGATGACGACCCGGCCGATGTCGTGCTGGTCGTCCTGTTGCTCCTCGGTGCCGCCCAGCTTGGCCGCGATAATCTGCTCCAGGATGTCGCCCACGACCAGGGTCTGGAGGTAGTCGGGCAACGGCTCAATGTCGATGACCACGACCTTGCCCGGCCCCAGGTGCTTGAGGACCTCGGCGGTCGGGCACTGGCGGCGCTCCTTCGGGCGGCTGCCCGCCACCTCGGTGAAGATGTCGTTCTTCGTGCGCGTCCTGAGTAGGCGGTAGAACTTCCGCCAAGATTGCACCGTGATGGCCCCGGGCTTCGGGCCGCTCCCCTTGGCCGCGGCCTTCGTCTTCTCCGACAGCAGCTCCCGCAGGGTGCCCCAGTTCCCCACATCCTTGTCCTCGGCGACCTCGGCCGCACAGTCCTCCATCGTCCGGGTGCCGTCGTCGATGTCGGTCAGCAGGAGGGACAGCCTCTGCTTCCCGTAGGCGACCGGGTAGATGTAGTGGTGGCAGGTGCCGGCGGCGAGCTGCCGCTTGTGGACGTCGCGCGGCACCTTGGAGGCGTTGTAGGCCAGGGACTCGCTGTCGGCGTAGGGGTAGAAATAGGAGACGTTCCCGAATGGCTTGGGCTCCAGCCCGCACTTGCGCCAGTTCGCCTGGTCGGCCTCGGACAGGTCCTCGGGCTTGGCCGGCTCGTCCAGGGAAAGGAGGTCGAACCCCTTGACGTTGAAGATGACGAGGGAGACGTCGTCCGGCCGGCGCTGCTGCAGGGCGCTGCACAGGAACATGGCGTAGCTGGTCTTGGTCGCCAGGCCGGAGATGCCGGCGATGTTGAGGTGGGCGCCCTCCGGCCCGATCAGGTAGTTGCCCTCGAAATCGACGACGACCTCCTGGCCGTTCGACATCCGGAACCAGCCCGCCGGCACCGGGTGCCGCAGGCTGAGCAACCCTAGCGCCCTGCGGATGCCGTCGGAGTCGGCCCATTCGACCGGGGCGCCGTTGCGGATCGGCATCTCCAGGTCCTGGTCGTTGTATAGGATTTCTGCGTCGGCCACCGTGGTGCCAATCCGCTCGTTGCGTGGCTCCGCCGCCACGTCGCCAAAGTCGGACGACACCCAGTCGGAGAGGTATCCGGCGCTGTCGGTGAGGTAGCGGAGTTCGGTGATGATGGCGTAGGTGTGGCTTCCCTTGATGTGCCGAATCATGACGACGTCGAAGGGCTTGAGCACCATGTCCTTTTCTACCCAGAACTGGACGCTGTTCGTGGTCGAGGGGTTCTTCTCGGTCGCGACGACCCGGCCGATGATCTCGGGCATTAAAGCAGTCCCTTGAAGTAGACGTCTGAGAGGAACCCCGACTTGAGGTAGCTTTCCGTCAGGTGGATCGGGTAGAGGTGGTTGGCCCAGCGATTGTCGGAGCCATAGGGGGTGACATTGCGCTCGGATAGGATCAGGGCCGACAGGTGGTCGACCCTGTCGCCGTTGAGCCCGTCGTCAGTTTCGCTTCCGTTGGCCAGGACCTCGACCTTAACAACCCCCGCCAACGGGCTGCTCATCTTCTGCCGCGGCCGGATTCGCAGATACCAGACACCCAAGACCTTGGCGTACACGTCGTCCCCCGCCTTGAACACGGGTGTCCGCTGGCCGAACTCCAACTCCTGGAGGATCGTCCCAAGGTGCTTCCCGCCCTTCATTCCGGCGACGGGTTGGCTTGGGGTGAACGACTTGCTAATCCCGACCATGTTGCCAAGCTGGCCGATGGGGAACTTGTTCCGGTCGAGCACTTCCTTCCTGAACTGCAGGCTCCCGTCGATCACGAGCATGGCGTCGTCCCGCAGATCACGGTTTGCCATCATGCTGGCGACAGCGCCCAGCTCAAGGTCATGCATCAGGTCCAGAATCCGCTTCGTCCCCTTGTTGATGTAGTCCTCGCTGGCATTCCCGCCTGACGATCCCGCCTCATAGTCGGCGACCTGGAACTGCACCTTCATACTCGTGGACAAGACGTCCCGCATGGCCTGCTGGTCCGGTCCGTCAATAGTGTTCGGCAACACCAGGATATTCTCGTACCGAAGGTATTGGCGCATGGGTGACAGTGAGCCGTCTTCGCATCGCTTGAGAACGGCGACTCCAACTTGGCCAGCAAGAACTGGAAAATATCGGCCGTCCGTGAGAATAATATCGGAGAATCGGAAGACCCGCCGCGAGCCGTCCATGAAGTATGTCAGGATGCTTGGGGTCTTCTCATCGACTCCCGTTGTCGGCACTGTGCGGATTGCCCTGTTCTCTGGACTCTCAAATAGCTTTCCTCGAATGCGTTGGTCGCTCTCGCTGTATTCCGAATACGGGTCTTCGTCGAGATTGCGCTTTTCGTGGACTAGGCACTTGAAGCCAGATCCATCAAACACATCCCTCATGACATCGCTGACGGTCTTTAAAGCCATAGGAAATTCGTCACAGCCCTAGGATGCATTGTCTGCCAAAATGTCTCCGTAGCTTAGACGTAACGTCGACCTTTCATCAAGCTGTACGCGATACTCCATAGATTTTTTCGTCCCCTGCCAGAGCCAACACTGTCAATATGTCGCACAGGATGTATATAAAATATTATTTCTTTTTTTATGCTCATGATTGGCCGGGAAGCAACCAGGGTTAGTCGTAGGCTCCCGTAGCATCTTTTGTGTGCAGTTGGATGGAACTGAAGGTTCGCGCCTGCCGCAATGGGTGCTCGACCCGCCGTCCGCCAATCGGCCGTTTCCCCGCCAGCCACCAATCTGTCCGTCAACCTGCTTTCATGGCGGGTTCTCGGACCTACAGTTTGTCGGACGGGTTTCCGGAAAGTAGTTGGGGGTGGCAGGATGGCGGCGATCGGTTACGCGCGGGTGTCGACGGCCGAGCAGGACTTGGCGTTGCAACTCGATGCCCTTGCCAGGGCCGGATGCGCGCGGGTCTTCGAGGACACGGCGTCCGGCGCCTCAGCCGACCGCCCCGGATTGACAGCCGCCTTGGCCTTCGCGCGCGAGGGCGACGTGCTGGTGGTGTGGAAGCTGGAGCGTCTCGGCCGTTCGCTGCCACATCTGATCGAGACGGTGAAGGCTTTGGAAGCCCGCGGTGTCGGCTTCCGCTCCCTGGCGGAGGCGATCGACACCACTACCCCCGGGGGCCGGCTCATCTTCCACATCTTCGGCGCCCTCGGGCAGTTCGAGCGCGACCTCATTCGGGAGCGGACCCGCGCCGGCCTCGACGCCGCCGCGGCCCGCGGCCGCCGGGGCGGGCGAAGGCCGGTGGTGACGGAGGAGAAGCTCCGCCGGGCCAGAACGCTGATGGCCCAGGGCCTCACCGTTCGCGAAGTCGCGGCACGAATCAAGGTGGGCAAGACCGCTCTATACGCGGCACTCGGCGCAGGGGCCGAGAACGCTCCGGATTGCTCGACCTGAAGGATTCCGCCGACGCGGACAATCGGATCAGGTCCGTCTCGTGCCGCCACAGGAAAATCATCGTCCCTGGGCTGGGCGCCCCACATCCGCTTCCGTGAGCCGTTGGGAAAGGGAGGCTGAGGTGGAAGGGAAGACGAGGACGCGGGGGCGGTCGCCGCTGCCGGAGGAGGAGCGGCAGAAGCCGGCGGAACGATCGCGCCGGCGCAGCGCCACGATGAAGGCCGCGGGCCTGATCGACGCCAGGGCGATTGTCCGCGCGGCCGACGTCGCCCTATTCCGGCACGTTGCCGAACTCCTGTCGCAGGGCGCGTTCAAGACCGCTCATCTGGCGCAGCTGCTGCCCCGGGCGCCCGAGGCATGCGACCTGCGCCGGACGACCCTCGAGGAGGCGGTCACCAACGCCCGCCGCCGCGACGCGGGGCTGGCCTACTCGCTCTCCGGGGAGGGCGGCGGCGCCGGCGCGCCATGAGTCGAGCGACGTTGACGGCGCACCAGCTGGCCGCGCTTGCCGCGGCCGCGGCTGCCCAACATGCCGAACGGCCGGTGGGCGACCTGCTCCACCTCCACTTGGCTGGCGGCGCGTACCACGACCTTGGCCGGCTGGAGAAGAAGGGCACGTTGCCCGGTGCATGGGAACCCCTGACGCTGCGGCGCGCTCCGACGAACCCGTATGACGGCAACGCGGTGGAGGTCTGGTGGTCGGCGGGTCCGTGGATGCTGGGACACATCCCCTGCGAGGACGCCGAGCACTTGGCGCCGCTGATGGACGCCAGGGTGGTGCCTCGTTGCTGGGCCTACGGCGGCAAAAAGAACGGTCGGGCGCTCTGGTGGCGGGAGCGGCTGCTGATCGACCTGCCCACCGGCACCACGCGTCCGTTCCGGAGAGAAAACGATTACCAGGAACGGGCCGTCGAGGCGCTGTGGGAGGTATATCCGTCGCACCTATGGCCCCGCAATGCGTGGCTGTTGGACGAGGCGCTGAGTGCCGAGGCCGAGCATGCTTTCACCCGCGTACGTCGAGAGAGGACACGCGAGAGGGTCGTCCTCGAGCGCTACGCCCGGTGGTGGCGGTCGGTTGATCCGGAGTCGGTCCGCCGGTATCGGACAGCGAACGCCGTCCGCGACAACGCCGACGTCCGAGAATGATCTGAAGTCACCGCCAGTCAAATGGCGGCGGAGCTCGATGTCCGGGGCGGGAGGAGAGCGCCCCGGACCGCGGCCGTCCGGACGGATGGTCCGGGCCGGCCGTCTTCGCGCGGTTGTCACGCGCTCCCGATCGGGGCGCCGGCGGGGCCGAACGGCAGCGGCGGGTGGCTGTCCTCCGCGGCAACGGCGGCCTCGACGGCGTCGACACTCCGCTCCTTGGCAGCGGTCGGCGCGGGTGGCCGAACTTTGCCGGCACCGCCCTTCCTGGACCTTGGAGCCGGGTCGCGGGCGGGCCGTTGCCCGGAAGCAGCACGGAGTTCCTTCAGCTCATCGGCGAGGCGGGCGGCGTCGGCCTCGGCCAGGACGGCGCGGGCCAGACAGGCGCGAGCCTCGGCCTTGGCTTCCTCCAGGTCGGCGGCGCGCTGCTCGAAGCGACCCCGCAGTTCGGCGGCGTCGGCCTGGGCGCGCAGCAGATCCTTCTCCATCTGGTTCACCCGGCTGCGCTCGACGTCCAGCGCGGCGGTCAGTTCGTCGCGCAGGGCATGAGCCCGTTCGAGGGTGACCTCCGTCGCGCGGTGTGCCGTGTCCATCGCCTCGATCACCTCCTGGAGACGCTCCTGCTCGAGGCCGGCCTCCTCGAGGTGGCCGCGCATCTCGGCGCGCAGGGTCGAAAGGGCATCGATCTGGCCCTGAAGCGCCTTGGCACGGGCTTCCCCGGCCGAGCGCTCGGATTCCAGAGCGGCCCGATGGGCCTCCCGCTCGGCGTCCCGTTCCTGGCGGGCGCGGTCCCGTTCATGGCGGATGGTCGCGGTCAGGGTATCGGCCACGGACACCATCAGGGCTTCCGCATGGGCGACGACCGCAGCCGGCAGTTCGGCCGGCGTATCCGCCGACGCGTCGATGATGGCCGGCTCGCCCACGCTGGGTTGGGGCACCTCGCGGTGGCTGTTCTCCTCGACGCTGATATCGCTCAGGACGGCGTTGATCGTCGCCCGTGTTCCGCCGATCAACCCCTGGATCGCGGTCGCGGACACGCTGCGCCCCTGCGCCTTGAGCGATTGGATCGCCTCATCGACCGCTTCCCGGGTCACCACTTTCCTGTTCGCCATGATCGCCTCCTCGGTCTGTGTTCAGGATCGGAGTTGGGGCCGTTCCCGGAGCTGTCCACAACATTCCCAAAGCTGCCCGTCACATTCGCAATGTTGCGAATGTACGGAACATTGCGAATGTGGCGGGCAGCGGACCGCACGCACCGAGATCGGGCGCGTCGGAGGGTCGGTTCCAGCGACCGAAGCGGCCAAGCAGCCGGTTGGCCACCGCCGCCCGCCGTCAGCGGACCCGATCGTCGCGGTTGCGGCGGGGAAACGGGATGACCCTGGCGGGGCCGGGCGTCTCCGGAACGGTGAGCGTGCCGTTCCGGACGAGGTTGGAAAGCGCCCGCGCCCGCTGCCACTCCCGGAGCGTGAGCCAGTCCGGCCCCCGCCCGGTCAGTTCGCCGGCGGCCATGGCGGTGACGATCGCCCTGGCCTGCTCCGCCTCCTCGCGGCGCTTGACGAGGCGCTCCCACAGCCAGTGGGCGATGGTGGCGGCCCGCCGGCGCATCCGGCGCGCGCCCTCGGCCAGGCCCCGACGGTAGGCGGCGCGCCGCACGGCGTCGATGATCTGGGCGACGCGGGCGGGAAGCGGGACCGAGTCCGGGATGCGGAGGCCCTCCCTCGCCTCGACGCCGGCCATCGCGGTGTCGATCTCGTCGAGGAGGCCCCGCGCGTGGGTCAGGCGCGCCCTGAGCCGCTCGCTTCGCTCCCGCTGGGACGCCTCCCGCTGGCGGGCGGCCGCCATGTCGGCGCGCGCGGCCTCAAGCCCCGCCTCCGCGGTGCTGGCGCGTGTCGTCGCCGCGGCCTCCCGGGCGTCGGCCGCGGCGCGGGCGTCGGCCTCGTCGGCGACGCGGCTCTCGGCATCGGCACGGGCCTCCCGCTCGTCCTCGAGCTCATGGCGCAGACGGCTGGCGGTGCGGCTCGCCTCCTCAGCCAACCGCCCGCGCTCCAGCGCCTCCGCCTCCCAGTCGTCGGCCCGCGCGGCCTCCCTGGTGGCGCGGGTGGTCGCCTTGGCAGCCCGGTCGGCGGCCTTGGCGCCGGCCTTCCTGGCGCCGGCCGCGTAGGAAGCACGGGCCGTCGCCAGCACCTTGGTGGCCAGCGGGTCGGCCGGCAGGATGGGCGCCGCCACCGCCGTGGCGACCGGCGCGAGCGCCGCCTCGGTGTCGCGCAGGATGGCCTCCGCACGGGCGACGCGCGCGGCCAGGGCGTCCTTCGCCGCACGCTCCCGCTCGGCCCGGGCCTCGGCTTCCGCGCGGGACTGCCGCTCGAGTTCCGCCGTGGTCTCGGCGGCGGCGGCACGGCGTTCAGCGTCCTGAACGGTAGCGATCCGGGCCGCCTCCGCGGCGAGGACCGCGTTGGCGCGGGCGGCAAGGGCATTGGCGCGCATGGGCTCCATCCTCGGGTCGACGTGAATGATGTCGGCGGCGGCCGCAGGCCCTTCGGCCGCGTGGACCTTCGCGACGAGGGCGCGGCGCTTCGGCCCCTCATGGGCCGTCGGGAGGCGGGCGATCCCGCGGGCTTCCAGGCTGCGGCGGTCGATGCGCGCGGGCACGCCGAGGTCCTCGAGGAAGCGGTTGGCGACCGCTTCCCAGGTCTCCCGGACGCGCTCCACGGCATCCTTCTCGGACAGCCTGAAGACGTCGCGCTGCCTGACGCGCTGCGCGCCGGAGGCCTTGGCCCGCCGGCGCGCCGCGGCCTTCGGCTCCTTGCCGTCCATCAGCGCGATGTGGCCATGCGGGTTCGCCGGGTCGCCGTGGATGGCGGCAAGGGCGACCGCTTCCCCGAGGCCGGCCACGGTGTCGATGCCGGCGAGTTCCAGGATGAAGGCGCGCAGCAGCTCGCCGCGGCGGGCGTCCGGGACTTCGTAGGGGATCGCGACGACGATCTTGTCGATGACGCGGGCGTTGCTCCGGCTGGCCGCCTTGCGGTCGATCTCCGCCTTGGCGAAGGCGCGCAACCGACCGACCGGCGCTCCGCCCTCCAGGACCGCGCCGACGGCGACGATCTCCGTCAGCGCGGACGCGCGGGTGATGTAGTCGATGTGCGCCTTGGCGACAGCGACGGCGGCGTCGCCGTGCCCCTCCTTGCCGATGAAGGAGGCCGAGCAGGTGAAGGGCGCTTCGGCCCGCGGCTCGGTCATCCTTCCCCTCCCCCAACTGTGAGCGGCGCGGGCTGGGGCGGACGGGGGGATTAGGAGCCGGGCGCAGCACGGCGTCCCGCAGGGCCTAATCCCACAAGTGCGCCTTCCCCCCTCCGCCGCGGCCCGCTCTGGGCCGGGGAGATGGCGGCGGCCGACTCCTTCGCAACGGGCGAGGACGGGCGGGCGTGAGAGTCGTTGTGTGAAGGCGGAACGCGGTGCCATTCCGGTCCCGGGACGGGCCGGTCGAACCGAGCGCCGCGGCCGCCCCGAAGCCGATCCGGAATGAGGCGGGGGGCCACCCCCCGCCACCCCCCGACCGGAGCCGGAGTGCCAGCGGCGCGCGCGGCGGGGCTCGAGACCGGCGGCTTGATCGCTCCGCGCCAAGCCCAGGCACTGCCGGCGGGGGGCATCCAGAGCGTGGCGTCGGGTCGGCGCCGGCCCCAACGCCGAAGAGATCCGGCCGATCACCCGTCGCCCCGCCGGCAAGGTGGAGCGACGGGCTGCGGACCGGCGTCCGATGGACGGCTACGCGGCGGATATCCGCGGGCGGAGCCGGGCGCCGCCGTTGGATCCAGCACCGGTGCGGCCGGCGCCGGCGATGGCGTCCGGGAAGGGAACGACGATCCCGCCGACGGCGGGCGGATCGGCGTCCGGCTCATGCTCGGGCGCACCCGCCGGAGCCTCCGGAACGGCTTCCGCCGCGACCGGACGGGCCACCTGCAGGCCCGTGATCGCACCGCCGTGGAGCGCCTCCAGCGCCGCCGTGATCTCATCGTCCGTCAGGCCGGCGAGGACCTTGGCGGCGCATGGCAGGCCGCGCACCCCGGTCCGCCGATAGATCGCGTCCACCGCCAGGGTGTTCGCCGTGCCGCAATTGGGGGACAAAGCTCTCTGAATGAGCTTCCATAGAGGATTGTCCCCCAATTGGCCCGTTCGCTGGCCGTCCTTCTTGGCGGCGTCGGCGGTGGTCCAGAGATCCGGGCACGCGGCGGCGCGCTGGCCCGCGTTCGCCGGCAGAACGCCACCGCGCACCAGAGCGGACACGGCGCGCGACGGCATGAGGTCGGACCATGGCAGGACGGCGTCGTACGTGATGTCCAGCACGACGGAGGAGGCGACGATCACCAGGGCCGGGCGGTCCCGGTGAATCAGGCGGAGGCGGTCGACCACCTGCTCCAGCTCGCGCTCCCGGCACTGCTCGAGGACAGCCTGGATGCGCGGTTCGGGGTGGGCTTCGACCAGGGCCACGGAGTCGGAGCCGTCCCGCATGCGGCGCCGGCGCTCCACCTTCGGCAGTCGGTTCGCCCCCAGGAAGGCCAGCGGCGTACCGGCGTCGAAGAACAGGGCCCGGGCCATGGTCTCGACGGCGAGAACGGTCGGCTGCAGGCGGCCGGCGACAATGACGGCGGCGTAAGCGCGATAGGCGTCCGAGCCGCGCAGGCCGCCCAGATGGCCGAGCGTGGAGCCCTTGGCGACGGCGCGGGCGATGGTGGCGGCGGTGTCCGCGTGGTCCCGCAGGGCCGGCAGGATAGCCTTGTACGTCGCCAGCAGCGTCGGCCCGGCGGTCGCGCTGACGACCTCGAACAGGGCGGCCAGGGCGCGCCGGTTGTTGCGGGCGAAGGTCCGGCCGGCGCAGGAGCCGCCGTCCTCGTCGGCGAGCTCCACCAGCGACGATCGGCCCAGCGCGCGGTCGGCCAGACCGACGACGCAGGCCTTGCGCTCGACGTCCAGCCGGACGATGCGGATGGTCGGGAACCAGAGGCGGACGATCTCCGGCTCCATCGAGGCGTCCAGCAGCAGGACCGGGGCCTCGGCCGGGACACCGCGCAGGTCGGATCGCTTGCACCAGGCGATGACGGTCCGGCGGGCGTCGGCGGGACCGGCCTTGCCCAGGGTCACGGAGTGGAGCGCGGGGCGGGCGGTTTCGATCTCCACGGCGAGGGCGCGCCACAGGCCGGCGAGGCGGGAGGCCGGCGTGGGGGTATGGGCCGCCAGCACGGCGTCGATGGCGGTGTCCGCCATGGCCGGGTCGATGGCCGGCGCGGCGCTCTCTCCCTCCAGCCGCGCGGCCCGCCGGCAGTCGTCGGCCGTCAGGCCGTGGGCGGGCCAGTCGGCCGGAGCGGTGCCGGCGAGCATGAGCTGGTGGGCGAGGCCGGCGCGCCTGACGAGCCAGGCGCGGGCCGGTCCGAGGGTGCCGTCGTCTTCATCGACGGGAGCGTCGCCCAGCCAGACCCGGTCGGCCAGCCAGTCCTCGAGGGTGATGCTGCGCTCCTTGATGGCGACCTGCCACCAGCTTTCGTCGATGATGACCGCGTCCGGCTTCCGCTGCCCGCTGGGCGCCGGCATCGTCAGGTAGGCGTGCGGCGCGAAGAACAGGCCCGGCCGGACATCGTTCGACTGGTCGTAGTGAGCGCAGCGGTGCGCCATCGGGCAGCGGAGGGTGACCGGCGCCCCGTCCTGAACGGCAACGCGCTCGCACAGATTGCGGAAGGCGGACAGGCCCTTCCCATGGAGCACCTTGACCAAGGCGGCCCGGCCGCAGACCGCCGCGCCGGCGTCGTCGATCGCCTCCCGGCCGCGCAGAACGGCGACGGGCGGCAGGGGCGCCGGCGGCTCCCAGAACTCGAGGGGGTCGGACTCCCCACGCTCGGCCTCGGCGACGGCTTCGAGGTTGGCGAGGGTCTTCTCGGCCAGCTCGGTCCCGAGGTTGTGACGCGGGACGAAGAACGCCACCCGGAGGCCGGCGCGCAGCAGCGGCAGGACGGCCTCGAGCAGGGTCGTCGATTTGCCCAGGCCGGCGGCCCCCCGGATGCCGATCACGGTCCGGGCGCTTCCGGACGGGCCGGCGAGAGCCGCCGCGGCCCAGGCAGCGGCCTCCTGCCGCAGGACCGCCTGCGCCTCGACCGGCAGCAGGGCGTCGACGGTGTAGTGCGGTGGGGGCGGCGCGGCGGCGGCGCAGCCGGATTCCTTGAGATCAGCCATGCATCCCCGCCCGGACCAGGAACCGCGGCAACGCGGATCGTCCCATGTGCCCACTCCTCGGGCCACTTCCGGGCTTGTCGGCGACAGGCGCGGGCCTATCTCGACGACTGTGATCGTGCCGGACGTGGCGCAACACGTTTCGACCGATGGAGCGCCCGGGTCCGACCCCGGGCGCTTCGCATTTCGGCCCCGGCGACGCCGGAGCGCCCCCGACATAGACACCGGCCCCCACCCCACAAGACTCCGGTCAGGAAGCCTCGGCCGAGCGTTGATCACGACGTCCACCACTCCCGGAAGGGCGCCGGTGCCGGCTCCGCCGTCCGGTGCACTCCACCTTGCCACGTCGGTCCTACGGACCAGCCGCCCTGGGCAGGCCAGCGGCGACGAGGGCGAGGCGCCAGAGGATGCCCGCCTGGTCCTGTGGGGGCAGGAGATTGAAGTCGGGGCTCCGGTGGGCAGCGCAGATGGCGGCACACGCCTCTTCGCGCGTCGGTGGGCGGTCGAGCAACTCACCGGAGTCGAAGAGCCCGTCCGCCGTGTAGCGGCTGACGATCACCACGCTGCGCTCGAGCGACACGGCGACCGTCTTCAGGGAGCGCGGGCCGTCGAGATGGATCAGGATGTGGCGGTTCGGCTTCATGGGCGTGCCTCCCGGACGGGGATCAGTCGGCACTGCCCAGGCACTCGGCGAAGCCGGCGGCGGGCCGGGGCACGGGCGCGGCCCGATGGTCGCGACGAACGCGCATGACAGTGCCGGCCGACAGCCCGACCGTCATCGCGATCTTCCGGACCGCGACGCCGGCCGCGGACAGGGACAGGATCTCGGCGACGCGATCCGGCGTCACGTGGCCGTAGGGACGACGCGCCGGCGCCGCCGCCTCACCGCCGTCCGGCAGGAGTTCGAGAAGTTCGGCGACCCGCAGGATGGCGGCGCCGTCCAGGCCGTCCTGCAGGATGGAAACCCGAACGCCGGCGTCGGCCGCGCGGCGCAGCGACGCCAGAGTCGTGCAGGCGGTGGCGCCGAGATGCCCGATCTTTGGAACGAGGAGATCGTCGCCGTCCGCGAGGAGGGCGAGCAGCGTGTCGAGGCCGGCCCGGTCGACGCTGGTATCCTGCACGATCCGGGCGCCGGCGATTGCGGCGGCGTCCCCGTCGGTCAGATCGGCGGTCGCGGCGTGGATGTAGACGACTCGCATGGAATGCCTCCTGTCATGACGACGGCGGCCGATCAGTGGATCGGCGCGGTCAAGCAGGGGCCGACGATCATATGGGGTCGCATCCGCGGGATGGTTCCGGAAGCACCCGGAGGACAAGGCCGTTGGTCCTTCGACAAAGCTGACGGCTCCGGAGCGCGCGGCCGCCGCGCGGCGGGGTGGCGATCCCCGGGGACGATCCGGCACAACAACGGCATCGGCGGTCATCCCGCCCTCCTTGCCCCGCCGCCGGCATCATGCCGGCCGGAGGCCAGGAGATTGCCATGCTTCACTCCGCCGCCCTCACCCCCACCGCCGCGCATGCTTCCGCCCGCCACCGGCGCGGGTCGCTCGTCGGCGATGCCCTGACTACGCTGCGTGATCCGAGCTGCCTCGGGAGCTGGCTGCATGCGAGCCGTCTCGCCGAGCTGCTGGCCAGCGCCCACGCCCCGCACCGCGCGGGCAAGTCGACGGCGCAGATCGCCAACGAGTTGCGCGCCAAGCTCCTGCCGCCCGCCCGGTCCGGGCGCTATCCCGACCTCGAGGTGCGGCCCGGCTCCCTCATCCGCGCCGTCAGCCTCGCAGGCACCGGCTCGCCGACGGCCGTTCCCGGCGTCCCCCGTCCCCTGTCGCGGCATGAGCGCCTTCAGGGGCTGCTGGCCGGCACCCACCTGCTGATGGGCGATACCGTCTTCGTCCCGACGGGCGACCGCAACCGGCATCCCGACCTCCGGGACCGCCTGACACGGACGCTCCCCAGCCTCGGCCACGCCGCGGCCGATCGGAGCCTCGCGCAGGTCGACGTCGTCGTCCTGCGCGGCGGCCGGCTCCATCGGCTTTACGAAGTCGAGACCGACGCCGGTAAGTCGACCAAGGCCCTGCTCCGCCTCGGTGACGTCCTGGCGACCGCCGGAACGCCGCCGGGAGGCCTCGTCACCGCCGTCCCCGACAAGCAGATCGCCCGCCTGCACCAGGAACTCGAGAGGCCGACCCTGCGCGCATTGCTCGGTGTCTGCCGCATCCTGCCGTTTTCCGAGATCGAGGACCCTTTCGGTCCCTGACCGGTCCGCGGGACGGGTCCGACTTCGTCGGATGGATCGCCGTCCCGCGTCCGGCATGCCGGGACCGGCGGCACCGCGCCGCGCGGCAAACCCCCGAGCGGACGCGGGACGGTGCGGAGGACGTTTCCCGGTCCGGCATCGCCGCCGCCCACGACGGGAGGATGCCCGACGGCGACGGCCCCATATTCCCGTCGGCGCCCGGATCCGCCCTTGCCTGTGGCACAGGGCTGTAGCACACTGGCTGGCGTGGGTGGTGAAAACGTCCGAGATTCAACGCCTTCCGGGAGCGGCTGATTCCGCAGCTGAGGATCCTGGCGCCCCAGCCAACTTTCCCGATCATAAAAAAATCCGACAACTCCTACGCCGTCCCCTCTGCGGGCTCCAGCAGCATGACCAGCGTGTAGGCGGACCGGCCGCCGGGGCGCAGGGTCAGCTGTTCCAATGTCAGTGGCCCATCCAGCGGATGGTCGAAGCGGCGCACGCCTCCTTCGCGCTCCAGAACGCCATGATCGTCCCACATTCGTGAGAAAAGCGGGCTCTCCCGCCTCAGCCCGGCGACCAGCGCCTGCACCGCAGGGTCTTCGGGATGACGGGCGGTTTCGGCACGGAACTCCGCCAGGAGGCGGCGGGCGCGATTGTCCCAATCCAGGATGAAGTTCCGGGCCGTGGGGTCGAGAAAGACGTAGCGCAGCAGGTTGCGCTCCCCACCGCCTTGACTTGGGCCGCCCTGCCCCAGCCAGCCGCCGAACAGCCGTTCCGCCGCAGGATTCCAGCCGACCGCGGTCCAAAGTCGGTCGAGCAGATAGGCCGGTGCCGTCATCGCTTCCAGCGCCGCCAGCAGCGACGGCGGTGGCTGATCCCTCAGACCGGCCGGCGGCGCAGCCGGATCGCGCTTGCGCGTCATTTCGAACAGATAGCTTCGTTCGGCCGCCGTCAGACGCAACGCCTCGGCCAACCGGGCAAGCGCCTGGGGCGAAACCGACACGTCCCTCCCCTGTTCCAGCCAGCTGTACCAAGTCGGGCTGATACCGCAGAGCTGCGCCAGTTCCTCGCGCCGCAGACCGGGTGTGCGGCGGCGGGTGGAGCCGCCCTGCAACCCGGCCTCCGCCGGAGTCAGCCGCTCGCGATGGCGCCGCAGAAAGGCGCCGAGCAGACGCCGCCGCTCGGCGGACGGGTCGGCGGCGGCAGTGATTTGAGAGGTCGCAGAGGTCATGGTGGCAGTGTTTATACCAGGATAACTACCCGCCTTGTACCTGGTTGAAATCGGCGCGACGCTTGCCCCATCAGCCCCCCCCGTCACAAGGAAACTCCTCCATGTCCCAAAGCCACCATGGCGTCGTCGCCGAGAACTACGGCCCGCGCGCCGACGCCTATGTGTCCAGTGCCGTCCATACCGGAGGTGCCGACCTGGACCAGATCGAACAGGCTCTGCGCGGCCGATCCGATGCGCGGGTGCTGGATCTGGGCTGCGGCGGCGGCCATGTCAGCTACCGCGCCGCGCCGCATGTGGCGGAGGTCGTGGCCGTCGACCTGACGCCAGAGATGCTGGAGGCGGTGACCCGCACCGCAGCGGAGCGCGGCCTGACCAACATAGCCACCCGGCAGGCGCCGGCCGAACGGCTGCCCTTCGAGGACGGCCGGTTCGACGTGGTGCTCTGCCGCTTCACCGCCCATCATTGGCGCGATTTCGAGGCGGGCCTGCGCGAGGCGCGGCGGGTACTGGCGCCCGGCGGCACCGCGATCTTCATCGACTGCGTCGCCCCGGCCGCCGCCGTGCTGGATACCCATCTGCAGGTGGTGGAGGTGCTGCGCGATCCCTCCCATGTCCGCAACTACACGGCGGCGGAGTGGGTGGCGGCCCTGGCGCGGGCGGGCTTCGCCGTCCGGTCGCTGACCCCGCGTCGCCTGCGCATGGAGTTCCCGGTCTGGACCGCCCGCACCCGCACGCCGGACCTCCATGCCCAGACCATCCGCTCGCTCCAGCAGAGCGCGGCGGCCGAGGTCCGCAGCCATTTCGACATCACCGAGGATGGCAGCTTCCTGCTCGATACGCTGACGCTGGAAACTGATGCGGTTTAGCAAACCGCCGGAACGGCCTGTTCCCGCCGGTCGAGCGCCCCGCTCGCCAGCGTCAGGACCAGACCGCCCAGGACGAACAGTCCGCCGACCCAGGGCGTGGCGCCGAGACCGAGCGGGGAGGACACCACCTGCCCGCCGAAGAAGGCGCCCGCCGCGATGCCCAGGTTGAAGGCGGCGATGTTCAACGCCGACGCCACATCCACCGCCCCCGGCGCATGGCGTTGCGCCAGTTGGACGACATAGAGCTGAAGCCCGGGAACATTGGCGAAGGCCAGCGCCCCCATGCCGGCCAGCGTGACCAGCGCCGGGATCTTGGCATCCGCGGTGAAGGTGAAGACGATCAGAACCAGCGCCTGCAAGGCGAACAGCCAGGCCAGCGCCCGCACCGGCCTGCGATTGGCCAGCTTGCCGCCGACGAGGTTGCCGACCGCGATGGCGGCACCGTACAGCACCAGCACGAGGCTGACGGTGGAGTTGGAGAATCCGGTGATCGTCTCCAGGATCGGCGCCAGGAAGGTGAAAGCGACGAAAGTGCCGCCATAACCCAGCGCAGTGATCGCGAAGGCGAGCAGAAGCCGCGGCTTCGCCAGCACGCCGACCTGCAACCCCAAACCGGCCGCCGGCGGCTGGCTGAGCCGCGCCGGAACCAGCGCCGCGACGCCCACCCCGCCGACAACGCCCAGCGCCGACACCGCGAGGAAGGTGGCGCGCCAGCCAAAGGTCTGGCCGATCCAGGTGCCCAGCGGCACGCCGGTGACGATGGCGATGGTCAGGCCGGAGAACATCATGGCGATGGCGGAGGCGCGTTTGTCCTCCGGCACCAGATCGGCGGCGATGGTTGACCCGACCGAGAAGAAGACGCCATGGGCGAAGGCGCTCAGCACCCGCGCTACCAGCAGCGTCTCGTAATTGGGGCTGACGCCGGCCAGCAGGTTGCCGGCGACGAACACCCCCATCAGCCCGAGCAGCAGCGGTTTGCGCGGAACCCGGCCGGTCAGCGCGGTCAGCACCGGCGCCCCGAAGGTGACGCCCAGCGCATAGACGCTGACCACCATGCCGGCCAGCGGCAGGCTGACACCCAGGTCGGTCGCCACGGTGGGCAGCAGACCAACGACGACGAACTCCGTCGTCCCGATCGCATAGGCGCTGATCGCCAGCGCCAACAGTGCGAGAGGCATTTCAAAAGTCTCCATTCCAAGAAGGACTGTGCTGGGGAGACGATGTGCGCCATAAGGTCGGGAACGGGAATGCCCACCCAATTCCCATGATTTTGTCATTCAAGGACAAGGTGAGAGCGGAGATGCCGGCATGAGCGATCCACGCGCCTGGGAAATGCGGGTGTTCCTGCGGGTTGCCGCCCGCGGCAGCTTCAGCGCCGCCGGCCGCGATGTCGGGATGACGCCGTCATCCACGGCAAAGCTGATCGGCCGTCTGGAAGAGCGGCTGGGTGTGCGGCTGGTCGAACGCTCCACCCGCAGGCTGCGGCTGACGGCCGAAGGGGAGTTATACCGCGAACGGGCGGAGACGCTGCTCGGGAAGATGGACGCGCTCGATGCGGAAATCGCCGGCGGGGCCCGCGCGCCGACCGGTCTGATCCGCGTCAATGCCTCCGTTCCCTTCGGCCAGCATTGCCTGCTGCCGCTGCTGCCGGACTTCCTGCGCGACCATCCCGGCATCACGCTGGACGTGACGATGACGGACGAGGTGGTGGACCTCTATGCCGCCCGCGTCGATGTCGCATTCCGCGCCGGACCCTTGAGCGATTCGGCTCTGCTGGCCCAGCGGCTGGGCGTCGTCCGGCGCCGGATCGTCGCCTCGCCAGCCTATCTGGAACGCAAGGGCGTGCCGACGACAGCCGCCGATCTTGAGACGCATGACTGCCTGGGATTCAACTTCCGCCGCGCCGCCGCGGTCTGGCCGCTGAAATCCGGCGGGCGTCTGGTCGACCGCGAAGTGCCGACCCGCATCCTGGCGAACAATGGCGAGACGGTGCGCCATATGGCACTGCTCGGCCTGGGGCTGGCCCGGCTGGCCGATTATCACGTCCGCGCCGATCTGCGCGAGGGCCGGCTGGTGGCGGTTCTGGACGATGCGCTGGTCGACACCGAGGAGATCCACGCCGTCTATACCGGCCGCGACCGCGCGCCGCGCCGCGTGCGTGCCTTCCTCGACCACATGGCGCCGCGCTTGCGGGCGATGCTCTCGGGTTGATGGACCCGAAAAAGAAATCGGCCGGATGACGGGCATCCGGCCGATCGTTCCTACCGCTGTGGCGTGCCGCCTCAGAACGGGATTTCGTCGTCGAGGTCCTCGTGACGGGGCGGAGCACCGCCGCCGCTGCGACCGCCGCCCGACGAGCCGCCGCCGTAGTTGCCGCCACCACCACCATAGCCGCTGCCGCCACCGCTGCCGCCGCCACGGGATTCGTAGCCGCCGCCACCGCCGCCGTAGCTGCCGCCGCCGCCCTCTTCACGGGCGCCGCCGGTGAAGTCGATTTCGGCCACGCGGACCGACAGGCCGGCGCCGCGGGTGCCGTCGCGCTTCTCATACTCGCGCAGGGTCACCTCGCCCGACACGACGACGCTCTTGCCCTTGGTCAGGTGCGGAGCGAGCGACTCGGCGCGGCGGCCCCAGATCGAGCAATCGACCCATTGGGTCGTCTTGCGCTCGCCGAAGCCGACATCGTTGGCCACGCGGAAGCCCAGCACCTTCTCGCCGCTCTGGGTCGTGCGCAATTCGCCGTCCGCGCCCAGGCGTCCCGTAAACGTCCAAACATTCATCGCTCGTTGCTCCTAAGCGCGAGTGTCCCAGCATCCATGCCGACCCGTCAGGATGCCCGGCGGAGGCATCCAGATGCCGAGGGTTCCCATTCGCAGGGCCGGCTGTTCAATGGCGACCATCCCCCCGGTCCCGCGCAACGAAGCACGAGGGACCGACGCCGGTCAACCGCCGTCGGACATGCCCCGGCGATGCCCGGACCGGCGCACTCGCCCAGCCGTTCCGCACCAGAACACTCCATGAACAAATATAGCAGAGCAGTGGGCGCCGGAAAACCGATTCCTTCGCCGTAGCACAGGATTCCTCCTGCCCAAGCGAGACCACCGAAGTCTGCTTTCAAGAAAAGCTGGGTTCAACGGAGCCGGCGGGCGGCCAGATCCAGCGCGATCTTCAACTGAGCATGGGAAAACGGCTTGTGCACGACGCCGAGCGGATAGGTCTCGGTGATGCGGGCCATGGTGCCGTGGTCGCTGTTTCCGGACAGGTAGATGGAGCGCAGGCCATGGTCCAGATTCAACCGGCGCGCCGTGGCGATGCCGTCCCCGCCGCCGAACCGCACATCGGTCAGGGCCAGATCCGGCCGCTCACGCTGTGCCAATTCCGCCGCTTCGATCTCCGTCCGCGCGACGCCGCAGACGGCGTGACCCAGGTCCGCCACCAGGACGGACAAGGCGTCGGAAACGGCATCGTCATGTTCAAGCACCAGCACGCGAAGCGGCTGGCCGGGCGACCGGACGCGCTGGGGCATATTCCGCTTGGCGATGGAGTCGATCCTGAGCATGCGACCGACCTCGGGCGTTCCCAGTGTTGCGCAATAAGCGGCGTATTTTGGTAAATTTTCGTTTACCGATACGCCGTTTGTACTAGAACCAACCCGAATTTGCAAGCTCAATCGTTCAGATCCTGACCTTTAGCGTTCCGACGCGCACGAGAGTCATCGACCCGAGTCGCAACCCGGCTACTTGGTTTCCAGACATCCGAAAAGGGTCAACGCCCTGCCGGTCCGAGCCAGTCGATACCGCCCGAGGTGCGCTGCCCGCCGCCGCTCGCACGCACCGTCGCGGCGCGCGAAGGCGCCGGTGCCGGCGCCGGTTCACCAGCCAGCCAGGATGCGTGTCCTTCCGACACCCGGGCCTCGGGCGTGGCCGACGGCCGGGTCTCCGCCGGAGCGGTCAGAAACGGCTCCGCGACCGGCGCGGGCGAACGGGGCTCCGGCGGAAGCGGTGCGGCCGGCGCTGGTCGCACCGCGCGGATTGGCGGTTCAGCCGGACGCGGCGACACCGTATTGAGCGCGACCGGAGCCGGGTCGATCTCCCCATCCATGTCGCCGCCGCCAGATCCGGCGTCGGTATGGTCGTCCCAAGCCGCTGCGGCTGCGTGTCGCAGGCGCGGCGCGTCGGCGGCGCCCAGCCAGGACGGGCGCTCGTCGTCCGACAGCGGACCGGTCTGGGTGTTGAGCTGCCGCGCCTGCTCGCGAATATCCAACAGGGTGGTTACCGCCAGCTGCAGCAGCGGGGCCAGAACCATGGGGTCGGCCATTTCCTCCACGCTCAGCGCCGCGAAACGGTCGCGCACGATCTCGACCGCATTTTCCACGCCGTCGCGCAGGACGCCGGCCTCATGCGCCAGCCGCTCCACATCCTCGCGCAGTGCGGAAATTTCGCACGCCTGCCGCAACTCGTGGAAGCCGATACCCGCCCCCGGGAGGGATGCGGATCGCCGGTCCCGTGATGAACCAAAATCGTGAGGCATCTTGGCCTTACCCCGGTTCCAAGCCCAGCCCGATGAAGGCGCCCGGCCGGCATGATGCGGCAGTGCCCCCTTATGGCAACCCGCGCAACCGACAGCCGGTTCCAAAAGCCGACATGATGGCGCCAACTGCCGGAACGTCGGCGAAGTTGCACCAGTCACGGCCCGCCCCTGATCGGGCAACGATGTTTAGCGCCGTTGATGTCGTTTGGAAACCGTTTGCGCGTGATGGCCGCTTGTACTATTTTTTCGGCCCCAGGGGAATGGATTCCTTGCGATCCAACATCCAGGCGCTTCCCCGCCGCCATTTCATCTTGCCGGAATCCCATACGGTGTCGATCGACCGCTCGGAACTTGAACGGCTCCTTGCCGATCGCCCGGCTGGCAACCGCAGCGCCATGCAGGCGGTGCGCGAGAGCTACGCCGACATCGGGCTGATGCGCGAACGCGGCCTGTCCTGGGCCGAGATCTCCGATCTGCTGGCGAAGCTGGGCGTGACCGCCCGCGACAACCAGCCGATTTCGCCCGTCACCCTGCGCTCCGCCTTCTTCCTTGTCGGGAACGAGGGGCGCGGCGATGCTGCCGACGACCATGCCGGCGTCTCCGTCATGCCGGCGGAAACGCTGGCCGCCGTCCATGAAGCCGCGCTGTCCGCCGGTTTGAACGACGACGCCGAGGAGGAAGAGGCCGGCTCCGATACGGAAGCTGCGGACGAGGCGCTAGTGTCGGCTTCCGAACCGGAACCTGCGGCGGAGGCCGCCGAGGAAGCCGTCCAGGACGCCGCCGCGGAAGCAGTGGCGGTGGAGGAGCCGGTAACGGAAGAGCCGGAGTCGGCATTGCCGGAGCCCGCATTGCCGGAATCCGATGTCTCCGCGGCGCCGCCGCAGGCGGACGAGGCCAAAGCCGATTCTGCCTCCTCCGCCCCGGACCTGCTCGCCCCGGCGCCCCCGGTTGCCGAAGAGGAGCCGGCGGAGAATAGCGGCGCCGACGACAGCGTGACGCAAGACGTCTCTTCCGCCTCCAAGATCTCCAAGCCGGAACGACAGCCGGCCTCCTACCAGACCCCCGCGGCGGCTGTGCGGGACACCGGTTCGCCGGCTTCCCCGTCTGCGCCTCCCACGACGACCCAAGACGAATCAACGAACGCATACTGGAAAGGCGATCGCATGCTGGGCACGATCTTCGTCCTCAATGACCGCGGCGGCGTCGGCAAGACGCTGCTGTCCCATCACCTGATGGCGACCGCCATGCTGGAAGGCCTGCAGCTGAAGGTCGTCGAGTACGAGGTGAACGAGCGTCTCGCCCGCCTGTTCGGCCCGGACGTGGTCGAACATCGCCGCATCACCCAGGACTTCATGAACATGATGGGGTCGGGCGACGGCTTCTACGAGTTCTGGGACCTCATCGGCCCGGAACTGCAGCGCGGCGGCCGTCTGTACGACTTCGGCGGCAACATCTCGCAGTGGTTCTTCAACTGGGCCGAGGTGTCGGGCTTCGACTATTACGTCGGCGAAGGCGAACGGCTGACCTTCATGGTCCCGGTGACCGTCGACCTCGCCTCGCTGTCCACCGGCATGACGACGCTGGAGCGGGTGGCGACCATCGCCCCGAAGGCCAAGCGGGTCCTGGTGGAAAACGGCTTCTCCGGTCCCTTCTCCCAGCTGGAGGACAGCCAGTACGCCCGCCGCAAGGCGGAGATGGTGGAGCGCGAGGGCCTGCAGGTCATTTCCATGCAGCCCTGCACCGCTCCGGCCTGGGCGCGCCTGACCGGCCACCGCCTGGATCAGGTGGCGACGATGACCCGCGAGGATCTGGTGAAGCTGGGCATGACCCCGCCGGTCGCCTCCCGCTCGCTGATCATCATCCACGAATGGCTGCGCAACATGCGTCAGGCGCTCTCGCCCTACCTGCACGACGCCTTCCGCCAGACCCCGGCCACCGCCAAGGCGCGCTGAGGCTGGACCGACAGGTCAGGCTGTTATCTGCTTCCGGAAGCCCTTCTCCCACCCTGGGAGAAGGGCTTTTCCGTCTCTAGGCCGCGCTGCGGGCGGCGCTGGGGCTGTAGAGGTCTTCCTTGACCGGCGCCACCGACCGCACCTGATAGCCGGGACGCGCGCTGAACCGGCGGTTGGCGCGTTCGGCCGCCTCGCGGTCGGATTCGGCCCAAACCAGATAATTGCGTCCGCGTGCCCATTCGACGGCCAGCGGGTGGGTGGCGTCGATCTCACCGATCTGCTGGTTCACCACGGTCACCAGCCATTCCTTGTCGCCGGGATTGCGCCGGTCGGTCAGGATCAGGATTTGGGGACGGCGCTTCGACTGTGCTTCGGTCAGGCGCTGCTGCACCTCGACCTGCTTCTTGCGCAGTTCCACGATGTCCCGCGTCAGCTCCTCGATCTCGGCATGGAGGTTTTCCTCCTCGCGGTGCAGGCGGTGGATGGTGGCGTCCAGCTTGTCGAGCCTATTGCGCACGCCGCGCACGCGCTGGCGCGCCTGCGACACCCGCTGTTCCACGGTCATCAGCACATTGCCGAGCCATGCGCCGATGGCGACGATCGCCAGCACGATGATGAAATTGATCATCATGTGGCGGCGCCGGCCTTGGCGCGGGCGGTGGCGGGCGGCACCGGTACGCCCCCCTTGCCGCCGGCCCTCGCATCGCCCCGCATGAAGGTCTTCTGGAACCCAAGCTTGAAGGGGAAGGCGACGTCGCACATCTGCTTCGCCTCGTCGAAGCTGGAGGCCCAGACCTCCGCCACGTTGGCGCAGCGCCAGATCGGGTTCACGGGCCCGCGGTCGCCGGCGGCCCTTGCGGCGGCCGACGCCTTCTCCTGGGTGACGGTGGCGACGAACTTCATCAGGCCGGCCTGCGGGTCGCCGACCTCGTGGACGAACATCGGCGGCTGCTCGGCCAGGTCGCGGATCTGTTTTTCCGCCTTGCGGATGTCGCTTTCCAGCCGGCTGCGGTCGGAGGACTGGCTGTTGCGGCGCTGAACCAGCTGGTTGACCCGGTTCTGAAGCTCCTGCGATTCCGCATGCAGCACATAGACCCGGTTCTCGATCTGCTCCAGACCGCTGCTCTTTTCCATGATGTTCGGCAGGAAATCCTTCAGCATCATGGCGACCGGTACAGCGGCCAGCATGATGATGACGATGGCGATCAGGAACAGCGTCGTGTTCGACATCCGCCCGCCCATTCTCCTACCCAAGCCCGGCCCAAGCACGCTCCAATCCAACGTCAACCGACGCGGAAGCTGCACCGGCGCAGTGGAATGAGGATCACCGAACAATCCAGGTCCGTCAACGAATCGTAACGGCTTGGTTCGAAATTCGTCCCAAATGAAACGATTCGCTGCGGATCAGGGCAGCGCCATCTCCGCCACCCGTTTCACCGCGTCGCGCACCGGCCCCGGCCGCCGTTCGTCGCCCAGCGTGGTGAACCAGTGTTCCGGCGGATTGCGGCCGGCGGCGCGGCTCCAGGTCAGGGCGCGCAACACCGCCTCCGCCTCCGCCGTCGGCTTGATCGCCGGGTCGATGCCGTTCATCACCGCCCAGATCCCGGCCCAGCAGCGCCCGACCGACCAGGGGTTATAGCCGCCGCCGCCCACCACCAGCACCCGCGGCGCCAGCGGCAGCAGTGCCGCAACCGCATCCCACAGGGCGCGGTTGGACAGCTCCAGCCGGCTCAGCGGGTCTTCGGCCAGCGCGTCGGCGCCGGTCTGGATCACCATCGCCTGCGGACGGAAGGCACGGGCCAGCGGCAGCACCGCCGCCTCCATCACATGCTCCATTTCGCTGTCGTTGAAGCCCGGCGGCACTGGAAGGTTGCGGGCCATCCCGCCGGCGCGGTCCTCCGCCTTGCCGGTGTAGGGCCAGCGGCCATCCTCATGGATGGAGATCGTCAGAACCCGGTCGTCGTCGGCGAAGGCCTCCTCCACCCCGTCGCCATGATGGGCGTCGAGATCGACGTAGAGCACCCGCTCCAGGCCATGGTCCAGCAGTTCCAGGATGCCCAGCACCGGCGCGTTGAAGTAACAGAATCCGCTGGCACGGTCGCGCCGCGCATGGTGGGTCCCCGCCGCCGGCGCATAGACCAGACCGGCTGGCCGGTCGCCCAGGATCCGGGCCGCCTGCAAGGCCGATCCACTGCTGTGGGCCGGCCGCCGGTACATCTCGGCGAAGACCGGATTCTCCAGCTTGCCGAGATTGTGGCGGGCGGCGGTGGCCTCATCCACCCGCTGTTCGGCCTCCGCCCGTTTCAGCGCCGCGATGTAATCGGCGGTGTGGAAGCGTGCCAGTTCCCGTTCGCTCGCCACATGGGTGTCCAGATAGACCTCGTCCGGCAGCCATCCCATGGCGCGGCTGAGGTCGATGGCGGTCGAGACGCGCGGGATCGCCAGCGGATGTTTCGGCCCGTAGGTCGAGCCGCGATAGATCTCGCCGCCGATGAACAGCGGGGTGCGAAAGGGCGTGGTCAGGGCTGGCACTCCATGATGCCCGCCAGAAACTAGGCGTGGCCACGCTCCGGTCAAGCGCCGGCTTCCAGGGGCCGGCTTCCGAAGTCGGACTTCCACTGGCCGGAACTCCGATCCGGCAATGCTTGCGGTCGCGGATCGTCCGCGCCTATAGTCGCCGCCTTCACTGGGGGGAGCCGATGGGCGGCTGAGAGGTCCTGTTGCGGGACGACCCCTGGAACCTGATCCGGTTCATGCCGGCGTAGGGATCAGTGATGCGGGACCGCACCCTCTCCACTTCCGTCAGAACGACATGCTTGCGATGACGCCGCTTTCGGTGACGATCTCGCGCGCCCGGCTGACCTATGGCGGCACGCTGCTGTTCTCGGACCTGACGCTGGAGCTGCCGGCCGGCCGGACCACCTGCCTGCTGGGACCGAGCGGCGTCGGCAAGACCACGCTGCTGCGCATTCTCGCCGGTCTGGCCGAGCCGGAACCACCGACGCAAGTCGTCACCGGCGATGGGCTGCCGCTGGCCGGCCGCATCGCCTACATGGCGCAACAGGACCTTCTGCTGCCCTGGCTGACCGTCCTCGACAATGTCCTCCTGGGCGACCGTCTGCGCCACCGCCGCCCCGATCCGGCGCGGGTGGAGCAGGCCCGCGCATTGCTCGACCGCGTCGGTCTGTCCGGGCGGGAGCGCGACCGCCCCGCCGCCCTGTCCGGCGGGCAGCGGCAGCGGGTGGCGCTGGCCCGCACGCTGATGGAGGACAAGCCGCTGGTGCTGATGGACGAGCCCTTCTCGGCGCTCGACGCCATCACCCGGCTGCGGCTGCAGGAAACGGCGGCGGAGACGCTGGCCGGCCGTACCGTCCTGATGGTCACCCACGACCCGCTGGAGGCGCTGCGCATCGGCGACCGCCTGCATGTGATGACCGGCCGCCCCGCCGCGATGGGGCCGGCGCTGGAGCCGTTGGGCCCGGTACCGCGCCGCGTCGACGATCCCGGCCTGCTGGCCCATCAGGCCGAGCTTCTGCGGAGGCTGGCGGAATGAAGGCGCTGCTGCGCGCCCTGGTCACCCTGCTGGTGCTGGTCGCCGCCTGGCAGGTGCTGGTCTGGGCCACCGGCCTGCCGCGCTACCTGCTGCCCAGCCCGCTGGCGGTGGCCGACGCGATGCAGAGGCAGGCGCCCCTGTTGCTGACCCACGGCCTGACCACCCTCTCGGAGATCCTCATCGGGCTCGTGGCCGGCGTGGCGCTGGGCGGGGTCAGCGCATTGCTGCTGGCGCGCTTCCGCACCGCCCGGCGCTGGCTGATGCCGCTGCTTCTGGTCAGTCAGGCGATTCCGGTCTTCGCCCTGGCGCCTCTGCTGGTCCTGTGGCTGGGCTATGGCATGGCCTCCAAGATCGCCATGGCGGTGCTGGTCATCTATTTCCCGGTGACGACCGCGCTGTTCGACGGGCTGCGGCGCACCGATCCCGGCTGGCTCGACCTTGCCCGCACCATGGGCGCCTCCCCCGCCGCCATCCTGTGGAGCATCCGCCTGCCGGCCGCCCTGCCCGCCTTCTGGTCCGGCGTGCGCGTCGCCGCCGCGGTGGCGCCCATCGGCGCGGTGATCGGCGAATGGGTGGGGTCGTCCTCCGGCCTCGGCTATCTGATGCTGCACGCCAACGCCCGCATGCAGATCGACCTTCTGTTCGCCGCCGTCCTGGTGCTGGGGCTGTTCGCGGTGACGCTGTACGCCGCCGTCGATGCGCTGGCCCGCCGCGCCCTGCCCTGGCAACCCGATACCCAACCTGCCGAAGACGCCAACCCTTAAGACGCCAACCCTCGAAGGGGGAGAGACACCCGATGAAGCACCTGCCAATGAAGCACCTACTCGCCGCCGGCCTGATGGCCGCCAGCCTGATGACCTCGCTTCCGGCCTTGGCCCAGGACAAGCTGTCCGTGATGCTGGACTGGTTCGTAAACCCCGACCACGCCCCGCTGGTGGTGGCGCAGGAAAAGGGCTTCTTCAAGGACGCCGGGCTGGACGTGACGCTGACCGCCCCGGCCGACCCCAACGATCCGCCGAAACTGGTCGCCGCCGGCGGTGCCGACATCGCCGTCTCCTACCAGCCGCAGTTGATCCTGCAGGTGGACGAGGGGCTGCCGCTGGTCCGCATCGGCACGCTGGTGTCGACGCCGCTGAACTCCGTCGTCGTGCTGCGCGACGGGCCGGTGAAGACGCTGAAGGACCTGAAGGGCCGCAAGGTCGGCTACTCCATCGCCGGCTTCGAGGACGCTCTGCTCGGCGCGATGCTGGAGAAGGAAGGGCTGAGCCTGAAGGACGTCGAGCTGGTGAACGTCAACTTCTCGCTCTCGCCGTCGCTGCTGTCGGGGCAGGTCGATGCGGTGATCGGCGCCTTCCGCAACTTCGAGCTGAACCAGATGGAGATCGAGAAGCATCCCGGCCGCGCCTTCTATCCGGAGGAGGAAGGGGTGCCCCCCTATGACGAACTGATCCTGGTCGCCCGCAAGGACAAGGCGAACGACCCGCGCTTCAAGCGCTTCCTGGCGGCGGTGGAGCGGGCGACGCTCTACATCCTGAACCATCCGGAGGAATCGCAGGCCGCCTTCGTCAAGGGCCGGCCGGAGCTGAACGACGAGCTGAACCGCCGCGCCTGGGCCGACACGCTGCCGCGCTTCTCCCACAGCCCGGCGGCGTTGGATGCCGAGCGCTACACCCGCTTCGCCGAGTTCCTGAAGGCGCGCGGCCTGATCAAGGCGGTGGCGCCGCTCGACCACTATGCGGTGGTGGTCAAGTAACCCCATCTGCTTGCAGACATTGCCATTCGTCGTGGCGGAGCGTTATCTGGAAGGAAAGCGCTCCGCCGGCCCACTGACGGGCCGATGGCGGGCCAAAGCATAAGATTGGGAGACGCGAGGGCATGCCGATCAAGACCATCCTGCTGCACATGGCCAACGACGACGCCCACGCCAGCCGTCTGGCGGTGGCTGTCGCCCTGGCCAAGCGCTTCTCCGCCCATATCCAGGCGCTCTACATCGCCACCCCGGTGTCGATGCCGGCGGGCGCCACCGGCCGCGCCGCCTCCTACGGCTATATGGCGGAAGCCACCGCCATCGCCCACGAGAATGCCGAACGCATCGAGCGGGAGGTGCGCCAGGCGCTCGACGGCCTGTCCTTCGACTGGACGATTGAGGAAGGCGATCACGTCGATCTGCTGGCGGGGCGGGCCTCCTACGCCGATCTGATCGTGGTGGCGCAGTCGGCCGCCGTGCGGGCGGGCGAAAGGGTGTCGCTGCACCACATCCCCGACCGCCTGCCTCTGGAGACCCCCACCCCGGTGCTGGTTCTGCCGCCGAAGCAGCCGGCCACGGCCCCCATCGGCCGCCATGTGCTGGTCGCCTGGAAGAACAGCCCCGAATCGGCCCGCGCCGTCCGTGCCGCGATGCCCTTCCTGGAAACGGCGGACTCCGTCACCGTCCTGTCGGTCGAGCCGCCGGGCCAGCACAGCAACGATGCCGCCGATCTGGTCGACTGGCTGCACCGCCACGGCATTGCCGCCCGCCCGCAGTTGGTCATCGCGTCGGGTGGCGAGGTCGGCGACATGATCCTGTCCTGCTGCGGCGACCAGGGCGCCGATCTGCTGGTGATGGGCGCCTATGGCCACTCCCGTCTACGCGAACTGGTGCTCGGCGGCGCCACCCGCACGGTGCTGGAAGGTCTGACCCTTCCGGCACTGCTGACGCATTGAGGTGTTGCGGGGAGGTTGGTTGCGGCGGATGCCCCCTCCCTATCCCTCCCCCTCTTCGAGGGAGAGGGGATTGAATGCTTGCCGGCATGACGCTTTGCAAAATCAGAGGCGGAGTTCCCTCTCCCGCATAGCGGGGGAGGGTTAGGGAGGGGGCAAAACACTCCCCCTTCCCACAATCACCCAAAAAGCTGCCCCTGCAGCGCCTGCCAGCTTTCGCGGTCGGGCGCCAGCAGGATGCTGCCGCGCAGCAACCCTGGCCGGTAGGGCGTGCCGTCGATCAGCGCCGAATAACCGCCGGCCTCCGCATGCATCAGCACGCCGGCCGCATGATCCCACGGCATCAGCCGGTGATAGAGCGAGTAATGCGCCCGCCCCTCCAGCAGCCGCAGATACTCCTGTGCAGCGCTCGACAGGCACACGCGCTCGCCCAGCCCGGCGCTGCGCTCCTCCAGTTGCCGACCCATCTCCTCGGCGCAGAAGCGCGTCGACAGCGCGCCGACCATCCGCGGCAGCGGCACCGCTGGCGCGACATGGACGCGGTTGCCGTTCAGCCGGGCGCCCTGCCCCTTCACCGCCGTCGCCATCCGGCCATCGACCGGATCGTGGATCCAGCCGGCGACCGTCTCGCCCTTCCAGGCGAGCGCCACGATCACCGCGAACATCGGCCGGCCCTGGGCGAAATTGATGGTGCCGTCCACCGGATCGATGATCCAGACCGGATCGTCGCCATGGATGCGGTCGAGCAGCCGCTCGTCCTCCGACGCCGCCTCCTCGCCGATGACACGGCTGCCCGGCAGCAGGGCGGACAGCGCCGGGGTCAAGGCCCGCTCCGCCGCCTCGTCCGCCAGCGTGACGAGGTCGGTCGGGCCGGTCTTCTGCCGGATGCCCGATGCGTCGAGCTTCTGGAAATACGGCATGATCTCCGTCCGTGCGACGGAGCGGATCAGGTCGGAAACCTGGTCGATGTCGGGAAGCGGGAAACCCGTCATGGTCGGAAGGTTCCTGATGGCTTGAGGGGGGTGGCGGTTCAGCGCTTCGCCGCCGGCTGGCCGCCGGGGGCGCCGTCCAGTTTCAATACGGGGTCGCCGCCCTTCGGGTCGGTCAACAGAACCCTGCCGTCCAGCCCGCTGTCCTTCAGCGCCTTCGACAGCGCATCGAAGGTGGCGCGGTCGGCGGCGGCGGCAGCGGCCTCCTTGGCGGGATCGGGCGGCGGGGGCGGCACCGGGCCACCCCGTGCCGGCTCACGCGGCGCTTTGGGGTCCGGCGGCGGGGGCGGTGGCGGTGGCGGTGGGCCCGCGGTTTCCTTTTCAGGTTCCGGAGGCGGCGGCGGGGGCGGTTGCCACAGGCGGAAACAGTCGGTGAAGGCCTGCTGCTTGCAGTCCTTCAACAGCTCCACAGCATCCGGCGCGACGACCAGCGGTTCGTCGGGCGCCAACGGCAAGGGCTTCGGCGGAGGGGGAAGCGGATCCTCGGGCGGCACCGCCGGTTCCTCGACATAGCCGGGCGGCAGCGGCATTCCGTAACGCACCGGCTCGGCCGCCACCGGCTGGGCAATTGCCAGAAGCAGCGGCAGTGCCGGGACCAGCAGTGCCGGGAATAGGCGGCCGGCGCCGGTCAGGACGGTACGGAAAGGGGAACGGAGCACGACGGGACCGCGGCGATGGCGAACGGCCCATTATGGCCCGTCATCGCCCACGCCGTCATCCCTCAAGCATGTGTCAAATCACCGTCAGGCCGCGGCGCGGTGGTCATGATGGGGGTCGTGGCGGGTTCCGCCGGTGAAACCGCCATAGCCCCAGGCAGCCAGTTCACGGCAGATCGCATCGATCTTCGCGGCTTCATCGGCATTCGGCTCCCGCTGGGCGGCGGATTCGATCAGGCGCATCAGGGTCGCACGGCCTTCGGGGGTGCGCGAAAGCTCCTGCAACCGCAGCAATGCGGCGCCAGGCGGCAGCTTCTCCTGACGGGCGACGAGAGCAACCTGATCGGCGAGGAAAGCCGTGATCGAAAAGCACGACGGATCGGTTTGCAACCGCATTGGCAGTCCTCCTGATGGGGGAGCGCGCCGCTCCGTTCCCATAATCGGACCCCAACGGGGAAATAACCACGCCGCATTCGTCGTAAGACCGGAGTGGGGTGCAACAGGTCATAGACCCGCGGTAGCACCCCCTTCCTTCGGCCAGGAGTACAGGCCCGCGCCGCCTAAGGTTGCGGCTGGACCTGTTCGGTCGGCTGCTCGGTCGGCTGGAACCGCTTCTCGAACCGGGCGAGATCGACGGGGTCGATGGAGACCTGCAGATGCGCATGCTCCTCGTCGTCGCGCCGGTCCAGAACCTCGCTTCTGGCATAGAGCCATGCGAGCGCCGCCCCATCGCCGAGATCGACGGACAGGTCGACGACCTGCCGGTTGACGTTCATACGCTGGTCGAGCAGGCGATCGAGGTCGTCGATCCCCTCGCCGGACAGGGCCGAGACCGCCACCGCGCGCGGATTGCGCCCGGTCTGGGCCAGGACCGCCGCGCGGCTTTCCTCGTCCAGAGCATCGATCTTGTTCAGCACCTCGATCACCCGGTCGTCCGTCTCCGGGTCGATGCCCATGTCGGACAGCACCTCGTGGACGTCGGCCTTCTGGGCCTCGCTGTCGATGTGGGCGATGTCGCGGACATGCAGGATGATGTCGGCGGCGTCCACCTCCTCCAGCGTGGCGCGGAAGGCGGCGACGAGGCCGTGCGGCAGGTCGGAGATGAAGCCGACCGTGTCCGACAGGATCACCTTGCGCCCCGACGGCAGCGTCACCTGCCGCATGGTCGGGTCGAGCGTGGCGAACAGCAGGTTCTGGGCGAACACATCCGCATTCGCCAGCCGGTTGAACAGCGTCGATTTGCCGGCGTTGGTGTAGCCGACCAGCGCCACCACCGGGTACGGCACCTTGGCGCGCGCCTTGCGGTGCAGGCCACGGGTACGCCGCACCTCCTCCAGTTCCTTCTTGATCTTGATGATCCGATCGCCGATCAGGCGGCGGTCAAGCTCAAGCTGCGATTCTCCGGGGCCACCGAGGAAGCCGAAGCCGCCGCGCTGCCGTTCCAGGTGGGTCCAGGACCGCACCAGCCGGGATTTCTGGTAGGTCAGGGACGCCAACTCGACCTGCAGCATGCCTTCCCGCGTCCGGGCGCGGGCGCCGAAGATCTCCAGGATCAGGCCGGTGCGGTCGATGACCTTCGCCTTCAGCGACCGTTCCAGGTTGCGCTGCTGGACCGGCGACAGGGCATGGTCGAGAATGACGAGGGTCGCCTCGCTCTCCTCCACCATCTGTGCCAGTTGCTCCACCGTGCCGGAGCCGAGCAGGGTCGATGGCTGCGGCCGGTTCACCTTGGCGCATTCGGCATGGACGACATCCAGCTGAATGGCCTGGGCAAGACCAACCGCCTCCTCGAGCCGGGATTCGGGAGGGCGCATGTCCCCGTCCGCCTCGCTGCGGAGGACAGGGTGGACCACGATGGCCCGCGCGGCGCCTTCAGGGGCCGCGCCGTTACCATTGGTCAAGGGATCAGACGCTTTCACCTTCCTTGGGCGGCTCGAAAAGTTGAATGGGATGGGCCGGCATGACCGTCGAGATTGCGTGCTTGTAGACGAGCTGGGAATGCGCGTCGCGCCGCAGAAGTACCGAGAAGTTGTCGAACCAAGTAATAATGCCCTGGAGTTTCACGCCGTTCACGAGAAAGACGGTTACGGGAGTCTTGTTCTTACGGACGTGATTGAGAAACACGTCCTGCACGTTTTGGCTTTTTTCAGACATTTTTCATGCCCCCTTCTTCAATGTTCTTGGGACCCCTTCGTCAGGCGGTCCGCTCCCCGTTTCACGGTGCAGGTATGGTGCGCGCTGGTACCGTCTCGACAGCCGTTTGCAGGGATATGGTATCACCATTGCCTTCCACCAAGCCATACAGGACACTGTGCAGCGCCGTACAGTCGGTGTGGCGATGGGCGGGCGGGAAACGGTCGAAGCCACTCCCCTCGCCCAGCCCTATTAGCACCGGAACGAGTCCGGCGCCATGGGCGCATTCCATATCGATGTCGGCATCGCCGAGAAACCAGACATCGGCACCCGGCGCGATCCCCGCCGGCTCCAGCGCCATCCGCACCGGGGCGATGTGCGGCTTGTCGAACTCGGCATCCTGGGCGCCGACCAGCTTGCCGAAATAGCGGCTCCAGCCCAGCGCATCGGCCTCCGCCCGCAGGAACCTGCCGTTCTTGTTGGAGACGACGGCCTGATAGACGCCGCGCTCGTGGAAATGGCGCAGCAGCGTCTCCGCACCCGCCAGCGGCTTCAGTCCGTCCAGATGGTGGGCGGCGAAATAGGCATAGAAGAGATCGCGCGCCTCGGTCCAGCGCTCGCCGAAGATGCGGGGGAAGCTGTCGCGCAATGACGCCTTGATCCGCTCACGCGCTTCCTCCGCACTCCAGGGATCGAGTCCGAAGGACACCAGCGCATGGTTCAGCGCCGCCCGCACGGTGTCCCAGTTGCTGACCAGGGTGTTGTCCCAGTCATAGATGACGGCGCGCGGCAGGGTGATGGGGGCTGACAATGGGATGGCTCCGGTCAAAGTCGGATGGGGCGGGATTGGATCAGCAGGAGTGCACCCGAATGGTCCCCGATGTGGCAGCATACTCATGGATCAGCCTGTCCCGGGTCATGAGAGGAACGCCGAGTTCGCGGGCGGTGGCGATCAGCATCCGGTCGGCCGGATCGTTATGGAGCGGCTCCGGCAAGCTCGATGCCCCCAGCGCCGCCTCGAGTGACAGAGGCAGGCAGCGCAGCCCGGCCGCGGCGAGAAAACGCTGCATCCAGGCCGATGGCTCCAAATCCAACCGAATTCGGCCCTTGCGCACCAACGTGCCGATTTCCCAGGCCGAGACGGTCGAGATCAGGATCCCGCCGGCCGACCGTTCCTGCTCTATGCGCTCGCGTGCATCGGCAGAAAGCTCGATCCCGGCGTCAAGCCATAGGATCGCATGGGTGTCGAGAAGGATCATTCGGCGGTCACCGGTGAAGAATTCCGCTTTCGGCGTCGAAGGCGTCGTCGTCGAAGGTCGGCTGGGTCAAGTCATAGCCGCCGACCACCTCGACGGAACCGGAATGGGCGCCAAACAATGGCGACAACGTCCGATCGGGCGGGTTCAATTCAGCCACCGGGCGTCCGTGTCGGGTCACCACGATCTTGGCGACGCGGTGATCCTCCAGATCGTCGAACAGCGACAGGCATTTCGCCTTGAACTCGGTCACGCTGACCGTCACCACCGGCAATCCCATGGCAACCTCCAAAATGGTCAATTCAATATGACCACTTTGGCGCTCCCATACAAGCCACCCGTCATTCGATGAACATCTTCCCCTTTTCACTGCCATGGACGCCCAGCGACTTCAGCTTGCGGTGAAGGGCGGAGCGCTCCATGCCGACGAAGGACGCCGTGCGGGAGATGTTGCCGCCGAAGCGGGTGACCTGGGCCAGCAGATATTCGCGCTCGAACACCTCGCGCGCCTCGCGCAGCGGTAGGCCCATGATCTCGCCGCCCTTGTCCCATTTCAGGACCGTCGGCGTGATGGCGCCGATCTCCGGCGGCAGGGTGTCGGCGCGGATCGGCTCCTTCGCGTCGCCCTGGGCCATGATCAGCAGCCAGTCCACCACGTTGCGCAGCTGGCGCACGTTGCCCGGCCAGTCATAGGCCTGGAGCGCCGCCATGGCGTCCTCGCCGAACTCGCGGACCGGCAGGCCCGACGCCTCGGCGGAGCGCTGCATGAAATGGCGGGCCAGCACCGGGATGTCCTCCCGCCGCTCCGCCAGAGACGGCACGCGGATCGGCACCACCGACAGGCGGTAGAACAGATCCTGGCGGAAACGTCCCTGCTCGATCTCCGCCTGCAGGTCGCGGTTGGAGGTGGCGATGACGCGCACGTCGACCTCGACCCGCTGGCCGCCGCCGACGCGCTCGAACACCTGCTCCTGCAGGGCTCGGACGATCTTGCCCTGGGTTTCCAGCGGCATGTCGGCGACCTCGTCCAGCAGCAGCGTGCCGCCATGGGCCTGCTCGAAGGTGCCGATCTTGCGGCCGGGGCCGTCAACGCCGGCCTCGGTGCCGAACAGCTCCATCTCCAGCCGCTCCGGCCGCATGGTGGCGCAGTTCAGCCCGACGAAGGGGCCGCTGGCCCGGCGCGAGCGGGCATGGATCAGGCGGGCGACCACCTCCTTGCCGGCGCCGGGCGGGCCGGAGATCAGCACGCGGCTGCCGGTCGGCGCCACCTTGTCGATGGACTGGCGCACCTGATTGACCGCCGATGAGCGGCCGATCAGCTCGACGTCACCGCCGGCGCGCAGCTTCAGCTCCTGGTTCTCGCGCTTCAGCCGCGCCGCCTCGATGGCGCGGTCCACCATCAGCAGCAGCCGGTCGGCCTTGAACGGCTTCTCGATGAAGTCGTAGGCGCCGACCTTGATCGCCTGGACCGCGGTTTCGATGTTGCCGTGGCCGGAGATCATGATGACCGGGAGGTTGCCGTGGTCCCGCATCAGCTGTTCCAGGATCTGCAGGCCGTCCAGCCTGCTGCCCTGCAGCCAGATGTCGAGCACGACGAGGCTCGGCCGGCGCGCCGCCACCTGGGCAAAGGCCTGATCGGCGTCGGCGGCCTCGCGGGTCTTGATGCCTTCGTCGTTCAGGATGCCGGCTATCAGCATCCGAATATCGGCTTCGTCGTCGACGATCAGAATGTCATGCGCCATGGGCTTCGTGCCTCATCTCTCCGCCGGTCTCCGCCGGCCTGTCGTCACGGCCGCCCGCGTCGTTCGCGACCGCAACCGGGTGTGGAATGACCAGCGTAACGCGCGCCCCGGACCCGCCTTCGCGGTCCTCCAGGGTCAGCACGCCGCCATGGTCCTCCATGATCTTCTTGACGATGGCGAGCCCCAGCCCGGTGCCCTTGGCCCGCGTCGTCACATAGGGTTCGGTCAGCCGGTCGCGCTGTTCGCCGCCGGGCAGGCCCTTGCCGTTGTCCTCGACGGTGACGACGACCTTCTCGCCGTCGTCCTCCACCGCGATCGCCACCTCGCCGGGCGGCAGGTCCGACCCGTCGACGGGCGGCGGGCGCCCTTCGATGGCGTCCGCCGCGTTCTGCAGCAGGTTGGTCAGCGCCTGGGAGATCTGCCGGCTGTCGCACGCCACGGTCAGCGGCCCGGACGGCAGCCGGGTATCGAAGCGGATCTTGCCGGTATGGGCGCTGGATTGCAGGAACACCGCCTGCCGCACCAGATCGTTGATGTTGACCGGCTTCATCACCGGCTGCGGCATCCGCGCGAAGGCCGAGAATTCGTCCACCATGCGGCGGATGTCGTCGACCTGCCGGACGATGGTATCGGTGCACATGGTGAAGACTTCCGTATCGCTGGAGATCTCCTTCAGGTATTTGCGGCGCAGCCGTTCGGCCGACAGCTGGATCGGCGTCAGCGGATTCTTGATCTCGTGCGCGATACGGCGCGCCACGTCGGCCCAGGCCGCCTTGCGCTGAGCCGACACCAGTTCGGTGATGTCGTCGAAGGTGACGACGTAGCCGCGCACCTCGCCGGCACGCACCTCCGCCGCGATGCGGACCAGCAGGGTCAAGGTCGGCTTGCCCGGACGGCGGATTTGGATCTGGTCCTGCACGACGCGGCCCGGCCTCTTCGGCGCATTCTCCAGCAGGTCGCCGATGTCCGGCAGCAGTTCGACCAGCGACATGCCGACCAGACGCTCCGGATCCTCCTCGCCCAGCAGGCGGGCGGCCGACAGGTTCGGCAGGTTGATGACGCCGTCGGCATCCACGCCCAGCACGCCGGCGGACACGCCGGACAGCACCGTCTCGGTGAAGCGCCGCCGCTCGTCCAGCAGCCGGTTGGTCGACAGCAGTTCCCGCCGCTGCCCCTCGATCTCCGTGGTCATGCGGTTGAAGGCGCGGGACAGCAGCACGAATTCGTCCTCGCCCGGCGGCTCGGAGACGCGGACGGTCAGGTCGCCGGCGCGCACCCGCTCGGCGGCGCCGATCAGGGCGCTGATCGGGCGGACCAGCCGGGTGGCGAAATTCAGCCCGGCCCACACCGCCGCCAGCAGCAGCAGCATCGCCACCACCAGGAAGATCAGGGTGAAGGTGATCTGCAGGCTGCCGCGCTGGTTCTCCAGCGCCGTGTATTCCTTCACCGCCCCCTCGGCCGAGGCCATGTGCTGCAGCACCCGCGGCTCCACCATGCGGCCGACATAGAGGAAGGTGTCGGACACCCGGTCCAGGCTGACCAGGGCGCGGACGCGGTCATCGGATTCCTTGACGATCAGCGCGACCTCGCCATTGCGGGCCTGCTGGATCTTGTCTTCCGGGATCGGTTCGAATTCCAGGGTGAAGGTATAGCCGGCGCGCGCGACGATGGCGCCGGTGGTGCCGTTGAAGACGATGGCTTCCGACAGGGCGCGCAGCATCGCCTGGGTGGCGACGACCTGCTCGAACCGCTCCGGGTCGCTGGAAAGCCGCGCCTCCTGCGACAGGTCGTTGGCCATCGCCAGGGCATCGGCGCGGATGTTCTGCTGGTGCTCGTGCAGATAGGCGCTGGCGACCACCAGGGATTCATTGACCGCCGTGCGCACGCGGTCGCTGAACCAGCTCTGCACCCCGACATAGAAGAACATGGTGGAGAAGACGGTCATGATGATGGCAGGCGCCACCGCCAGCACGCTGAAAACCAGAACCAGCCGGGTGTGCAGCCGCGATCCCGCCAATCCTCGCCGCCGCCCGATCAGGATCGCGACGATCCGCCGGGCGATCAGCACGCCCAGCGTCAGCAGGATCGCGAGGTCGAGCGTCAGCAGAAGCGTGACGGTGCGCGGGTTGGCCTGCCCGAAGGGCGCGCTTTCCGTCATCGCCGCATAGGTGGCGAAGCCGGCGGCCAAGGCTGCCAGCGACAGGGCAAAAGCCAGCCGCTTGCCCAGGCCTACCCGCCGGGACCAGTGGAGAATCTTCTGCCAGACCGGCCTTTGGCCGGCTGCTGCGTTGTCGGAAATGGGTGGCATGGTCCGGCGCTGATCTGTTGCCGGAAAGATACACCTCTGTTGCGGCCCTGCCAAGCCGCAATGGATCTGCCTTTCGGACAGGACCGCTTAGGCCAGCCGGCGCGGCGCGCCATCGGGCGGTTGCTGGTCTTTCGTCCAGCGCCGTCCGCACCGACGCTGTGTCACAATTTTGGCACGGGTCGGTTGCGGCGGCGGCTGGACGTCAATCGGCCGGACGGCGGCAGCCTATTTGATGCCGCGCATCACCTGGATGTCCAGGTCGCGGATCTTCTTGCGAAGTGTGTTGCGGTTCAGACCCAGCAGCTGGGCCGCCTTGATCTGGTTGCCGCGGGTCGCCGACAGGCTGAGCGAGATCAGCGGCCGTTCGATTTCGCGCAGCACGCGGTCGTACAGGCCGTTTGACGGCATGCCGTCCTTGTGGGCAGCGAAATAATCCTTCAGGTGGCGTTCGACCGCCGAGGACAGGCCCTCGCTCTGCGGCTCCTCCACCGGCTGGGCGGCCGGGGTGGCGTCGGCAAGCTCCGCCTCGACCACGTCCAGCCCGATGACCTCCTGCGAATAGAGCGCGGCCAGACGTCGGACCAGATTCTCCAATTCGCGGACGTTGCCGGGCCAGCGGTAGCGCTTCAGCCGGTCCATCGCCGCCTGATCGATGCTCTTGGCCGGAAGCCCCTGGCTGATGCCGAGATTGAGGAAATGGCGGACCAGCAGCGGAATGTCCTCCGTCCGTTCGCGCAGCGGCGGCAGGCGGATCGGCACCACGCACAGGCGGTAGAACAGATCCTCGCGGAACAGGCCCTGGCGGATCAGGGTGCGCAGGTCGCGGTGGGTCGCCGCGATGATGCGCACGTCGGTCTTGATCGCGGTGCGGCCGCCGACGGTGGTGTATTCGCCCTCCTGCAGCACGCGCAGCAGGCGGGTCTGCGCCTCCAGCGGCATGTCGCCGATCTCGTCAAGGAACAGGGTGCCGCCCTGCGCCTGTTCGAACCGGCCGGTCGAGCGGTTGGTGGCGCCGGTGAAGGCGCCCTTCTCGTGGCCGAACAGCTCGGACTCGATCAGCTCGCGCGGGATGGCGGCCATATTGATGGCGACGAAGGCGCCGTTGCGCCGCTTGCCGTAATCATGCAGCGCACGGGCGACCAGCTCCTTGCCGGTGCCGGACTCGCCGGTGATCATCACCGTCAGGTCGGTGCCCATCAGGCGGGCCAGCACCCGGTAGATTTCCTGCATGGCGGGCGAGCGGCCGATCAGCGGCAGCTGTTCCTCGCCCTCCAGGTCGCCGCCGGGCATGGCCGCCGGCGGGGTGTTGGTGTTCAGCGCCCGTTCGACGACCGACACCAGCTCCTTCAGGTCGAAGGGCTTGGGCAGATATTCGAAGGCCCCGCGCTCCGCCGCCTTCACCGCGGTGATCAGCGTGTTCTGAGCGCTCATGACGATGACGCGCAGTTCGGGCCGCAGTTTCTTGATGCGCGGGATCAGGTCCAGGCCGTTTTCGTCCGGCATCACCACGTCGGTGATGACCAGATCGCCCTGCCCGTCCGCCACCCAGCGCCACAGTGTGGCGGCATTGCCGGTGGTGCGCACCTCGTGCCCCAGCCGGGCGAGCGCCTGCGTCAGGACGGTTCGGATGGCGCGATCGTCATCCGCGATGAGAATGGTCGCCGCGCTCATCAACGACTCCCCCGGCCGCCCTTGGACTGCAAGCCAGCGTCTGAAATCTTCGACTCCCCGGAAGGTTTCGAGTCATCGTATTTCGAATCATCGTACATCGGCAGCGACACCTTGAAGACGGTCCGGCGAGGCTGGCTGTCGAACTCGATGGTTCCGCCATGATCGCCTATGAGTTTGGCCACCAATGCAAGACCAAGGCCAGTGCCGTTCACTTTGCTGGTCACGAAGGGATCGAACAGGTTGGACTGCAGGTCTTCCGGAATGCCGTCGCCATTATCCTGCACCGTCACCAGCAAGGGCAGATGCCGGCGCGCATCGCCGCCCGGCAGCGCCATGCGCACGCCATGCTGATAGGAGGTGATCAGGGTGATTTCGCCGCCTGATTCCGGTGCAGCCTCTGCCGCATTTTTCACCAGATTCAGGAAAACCTGCACAAGTTGGTCGCGATTGCCGTAAACAGGAGGCAGTGACGGGTCGTAACGCTCAACAAAGCGTATTTTTCGGGCAAACCCGCTCTGGGCGACCTTGCGCACATGCTCCAGGACCGTGTGGATGTTCACCGCGGCGCGTTCCAGCGGCCGTTCGTCGGAGAACACCTCCATCCGGTTGACCAATGCGACGATGCGGTCGGCCTCGTCGCAGATCAGGCGGGTCAGCACCCGGTCCTGGTCGCTGGCGTTCTCTTCCAGCAATTGGGCGGCGCCACGGATGCCCGACAGCGGGTTCTTCACTTCATGCGCCAGCATCGCCGCCATGGCGGTGACGGAGCGCGCGGCATGGCGGTGGGTCAGCGAATGGTCGATCTTGCGGGCCAGCGACCTCTCATGGATGGTCAGCACCACATGGTCGGGCGGGTCGCCCATGGTCGCCACCTGCACCGTGACATGGTGCGGACCGATGCGCGGCGTGTCGATGATGACCCCGTCCTGCGACACCCGGCGGCTGCCGCGGCGCACCTGCTCGATCAGTCCCATCACCGGGCTGTCCGGTGGCAGCAGGTCGGGCAGCGGCATGCCTTCCATGGCGTTGGCGGACAGGTCGAAGAATTCCTGCCCCTCCAGATTGACGAAGCGGATGTCGCCATTGCCGTCCACCACCAGCACCGGATCGGGCAGGCTGTTCAGCACCACCAGGGAATCCAGCCGGGGCGCCCGCGAGGCACCCGACCGGTTGCGGCCACGCTGGCCCGGGGCGGTCATCGGTACGGGATCCATCAGGCGGCCATCCTTTCGATTGCCGGTTCATAAAAGGCACGGATGCGGTCGCGCACCGCGTCGGGATCGCCCAGGCGGTTGACCTCCTGGCGGAACTCGTTGGAGTCGCGCAGGCCGGTCGAATACCAGGACACATGCTTGCGGGCGACCTTGATGCCGCCGTCCGTGCCGTAATGGCTCAGCATGCTGTCGAAATGCTCCAACAGCGTGGTCATCTGCTCGTGCAGCGGCGGATCGGGCAGCCTTTCGCCGGTGCGCAGGTAATGCATGACCTGCGACGGGAACCAGGGCCGGCCATAGCTGCCGCGCCCGATCATCACGCCGTCGGCGCCGGACTCGGCGAGCGCGCGGTCCACCGCCTCGAAACTGGCGATGTCGCCGTTGACCACCACCGGGATCGATACCGCCTCCTTCACATGGCGGACATAGGTCCAGTCGGCGGTACCGGTGTAGAACTGCATGCGGGTGCGGCCATGGACCGTCACCATCCTGATCCCGCACTGCTCGGCGATGCGGGCGAGGTTGGGAGCGTTCCGGTTTGTCTCATCCCAGCCCAGCCGCATCTTCAGCGTCACCGGAATGCTGACGGCCTTCACCACCGCCTCCAGGATGCGCCCGGCCAACGCCTCGTCCCGCATCAGGGAGGAGCCGGCGTGGCCGTTGACCACCTTCTTCACCGGACAGCCGAAATTGATGTCGACGACTGCGGCGCCGCGGTCCTGGTTCAGCTTCGCCGCTTCCGCCATCACCTCGGGCTCGCAGCCGGCGAGCTGGACCGCCATCGGAAATTCTTCCGGTTCGGTCTCCACCATCCGCAGGGTCTGGCGATTCTCGCGGATCATCGCCTGGCTGGCGATCATCTCCGACACGACAAGGCCGCAGCCCGCGCGCTTCACCAGACGGCGGAACGGCAGGTCGGAGACACCCGACATGGGCGCCAGGATCACCGGTCCGGCGAGCGTGATGGGTCCGATTTGTATGGTCATTCTCACCTGCCCGATTGATGGGCAAATCAACAAAGTGCCGCCAATTTGTGCAAGTTATCACGCTGCTGCGGATGTGTGCAAGCGCGAAGCCCTGCGGCCAAGCTTACGCTTGGGGCAAAACCCATGTTCCGCCACCGGCTTGCGGTGGATGCGCCCTCAACTCCAGGCCCATTGGCCGATCAGCACGTTCGACACGAACTTGACGCCGGGATAGGCAAGCGTCGCCAGCAGATAGACGATCAGCATGGTCCGCGCCGCCGTCCGCCCGCGCACGCCGGTCCGGTATTCGGCCAGCAGCAAGACGCCGATGACGATGAAGGTCGCCAGCGACAGCAGGGTCTTGTGATCGGTGCGGAACAGCAGCCCCTGCTCGAAATAGAGCACCGCCATACCGGTGGCGAGACCGGCGCCGAGGATCACCTCCGACGCGATCAGCAGTCGCAACTGCAGCCGCTCGCTCTCCGCCACCGGCGGCAGGAAGCGGCTGAGCGGGGTCGGCCGCTTGCTCTTCAACGCCCGCGTCTGGATCACCGCGGCGAAGGATGCCACGGCACTCAGGGTCAGCAGGGCATAGGTGAAGACCGACACCGCGATGTGCAGGTCGATCCACACGCCCGGCGCGTTGCCGCGCAGGACCGGTGCCGGCGCATCCTCCGTCAGCGTCGCCAGCAGACAGACTGCCAGAAGATAGGGCAACAGCAGCGGCGCCAGCCGCCAAGCCGTGTCATGGAGCAGGCTGAGCCCGATGAACAGAGCCATGCAGGCGGCCGTCGTGACCCACAGCGCGGTGGAGAAGCCGGTCTGCCACTGGCCGGCGACCTGCAGGATCGCCCACATGCCCGGCCCGGCGGCGGCGAGCAGCAACGCACCCCAGAAGGACCAGCCGCGCCCCTCCGCCCCCTGCCCCGCAATGCGCCGGTAAGGATAGAAGGCGGCAGGCAACAGGGCCACCAGCGCCGTCAGGCTCAAGAAAATGTTCTGCGACATGGACCCGAATGCACTCCCGTCCTTCCGCCGTCATGCTGCCATGACGTGCCGCCATATCATGCCGCCCGCCCACGGACACCGTCCGGAGCGTAGCAGGCGTCAAGGCTCGGCACTTGGCGGAACCACGGCGACAGGCTAGGCTCCGCGACGTTTCCGTCAAGTGGCTATCATATCTTACGGTTTGCCTCATGCCCACCTGCATCGCGCCCACCTGCATCGCCCTGATCGTCGCCGGCGGATCCGGCCAGCGGTTCGGCGCCGAACGGCCGAAGCAGTATCTCGACCTCGCCGGCAAGCCGGTGTTGCGCCGGACGGTGGAGGCTTTTCTGAGCCATCCCCAGGTCACCGGCGTGCGCGTGGTCATCGACCCGAACTGGCGCGAGGCCTATGACGCCGCCGTTGCCGGCCTCGGCCTGCGCGATCCGGTGGCCGGCGGCGCCAGCCGTCAGGATTCGGTGCGCAACGGGCTGGAGGCTCTCGCCGCCGACGGCGCCCCCGACCTCGTGCTGATCCACGACGCCGCCCGTCCGCTGATCGACGCGGCCACCATCGGCGCGGTGATCGGCGCGCTGCAGACCACGCCGGGCGCCATCGCCGCGGTGCCCGTCGCCGATACCCTCAAGCGTGGCAGCGGGAATGGAGGGGCCGGCGCCATCGCCGGCACGGTGGACCGCGAGGGGCTGTGGCGGGCGCAGACCCCGCAGGGCTTCCGCTTTCCCGCCATTCTGGAGGCGCACCGCGCCGCCGCCGGCCTGTCGCTGACCGACGATGCCGCGGTGGCGGAGCGGGCTGGGCTTGCCGTTGCCCTGGTGCCGTCCAAGGAGGACAATTTCAAGGTGACCACCCCCGACGACCTGACCCGCGCCACCCGCGCGGTCATGAGCAGCCTGTGGGATGTGCGGACCGGCAGCGGCTTCGACGTCCACCGCTTCACCGATGGCGATTTCGTCACGCTTTGCGGCCTGCGCGTGCCGCACGACCATGGGCTGGAGGGACATTCCGACGCCGATGTCGGCCTGCATGCCCTGACCGACGCCATCCTCGGCGCGCTGGCCGCCGGCGACATCGGCAGCCACTTCCCGCCGACCGACCCGCGCTGGCGCGGTGCCGACAGCGCCAAGTTCCTGCGCCATGCCGCCGATCTGGTGGCGGATCGCGGCGGCGTCATCGCCCATGCCGACGTGACGATCATCTGCGAGCGGCCGAAGGTCGGCCCCCACCGCGCCGCGATGGCCGAGCGTATTGCCCAAATCCTGGGCATCGAGGTCGGGCGGGTCAGCGTCAAGGCGACGACCACCGAGCAGCTGGGATTCACCGGCCGGCGCGAGGGCATCGCCGCGCAAGCGGTGGCGACCATTCGGCTCCCCGGTTAACATCCAATCCAACAGTCCGAACCGGGAGAGGCCGTCATGTTTCCCGAGCCCATCCGCGAGCTTTCCGCCCAGGTGCTGGCCGAATACGGCCTCGCCGGCTTCATGCTGGCGACCGCCGAGTCCTGCACCGGCGGGCTGATCGCCGGCGCGCTGACCGACATCGCCGGCTCGTCCAAGGTGGTCGACCGCGGCTTCGTCACCTACACCAACATCGCCAAGACCGAACTGCTCGGCGTTCCCGCCAGCCTGCTGCACGCCCATGGCGCGGTCAGCCCGGAGGTGGCGGTCGCCATGGCCGTCGGCGCGCTGGCCAAGTCGCGGGCCGATGTGACGGTGGCGGTGACCGGCATCGCCGGTCCCGGTGGCGCGACCGAGACCAAGCCGGTGGGCCGCGTCTATGTCGCCACCGCAGTGCGCGGCGGGGCGGCCAAGGCCAAGGAATACACGTTTCCCGGCGACCGCGACGCCGTGCGGATGGCGACGGTCCAGGCGGCGCTGGAACGGCTGCGGCAGGCCCGCCCGACCGGAAGCCTGCGTTGAAGAAACGCCGGCAAACTCTTCACTAGCAAGGAAAATCACCCGATGCCGACCATCAACATCCAGCTGTTCGAAGGCCGCACCGTCGAGCAGAAACGCGAATACGCCAAGGCGTTGACCGAAGCGACCGTGAAGGTCCTCGGCTGCTCGCCGTCGGCGGTGGACATCATCTTCCAGGACGTGAAGAAAAGCGATTGGGCCAGCGGCGGGGAGCTGTGGTCGGACAAGACCTGACCGACCACCCACGCAACCGCGTAGAAGCCGGCGTCAGGCCGGCTGCGTCACCCGGCCCGGCCCATAAAGCTGGGCCGCCCGCGTTTCGAAGGCCTGCACCATCCGGCGCACCGCCTCGTTGAACAGCAGGCCCATGATCTTCTGCAGCATCTTCGAACGGAACTCGAAATCGACGAAGAAGTCGACGCAGCAGCCGCCGGGATGATCGTTGAAGATCCAGTGGTTGTTCAGATACTGGAACGGCCCGTCGGTGTACTGCACGTCGATCCGGCAGGCCGGCGCGCTCAGCTCCACCCGTGAGGTGAAGCGTTCGCGGACCATCTTGAACCCGATGATCAGGTCCGCGAACATGACATTGCCTTCGCGCTTGCGGATGCGGGCCGCCAGGCACCAGGGCAGAAACTCCGGATACTTCTCCACATCGGCGACCAGGTCGTACATCTGCTGGGGCGTGTAGGGAAGAACCTTCTTTTCCGCGTGCGTCGGCATGCCCGTACCCGTGTCCTTCTATTGAACCGCCTGGATCAGGCGGCCGCGACCCCCAGCTTGCGCAGCCGGGCTTCGCGCAGCTTCTCGAAATCGGCGCCCGCATGGTAGGACGAGCGCGTCAGCGGCGACGAGGCCACCAGCAGGAAGCCCTTGCCGCGGCCGACAGTGGAATAACCGTCGAACTCCTCGGGAGTCACGAAGCGATCCACCGCCGCATGCTTGGGCGTGGGCTGGAGATACTGCCCAATCGTCAGAAAGTCCACATCGGCGGAGCGCAGATCGTCCATCACCTGCCCGATCTCCTCCTTCGTCTCGCCCAGCCCGACCATCAGGCCGGACTTGGTGAAGATCGTCGGATCCAACTCCTTCACCCGCGCCAGCAACTGCAGCGAGGCGAAATAGCGCGCACCGGGGCGGATGTTGGGATAGAGGCGCGGAACCGTCTCCAGATTGTGGTTGAAGACGTCGGGCTTGGCCTCCACCACCACCTCGACCGCACCCTTCTTCTTCTGGAAGTCAGGGGTCAGGATCTCGATGGTGGTCTCCGGCGACGCGGCGCGGATGGCGCGGATGGTGCGGGCGAAATGCTCGGCACCGCCGTCGGCCAGATCGTCGCGGTCGACCGACGTGATGACGACGTGGCTCAGCTTCAGCTTGCCGACCGCCTCCGCCACATTGTCCGGCTCATGCGGGTCCAGCTGGTCCGGGCGCCCGGTCTCCACATTGCAGAAGGCGCAGCCGCGCGTGCAGATGGAGCCCAGGATCATGAAGGTGGCGTGCTTGTGCTTCCAGCACTCCCCGATGTTCGGGCAGGCGGCCTCTTCGCACACGGTGTTCAGCTTCAGACCGCGCATCAACTGGCGGGTCTCGTTGTATTCCTGGCTCATCGGCGCCTTGACCCGGATCCAGGCCGGTTTGCGCTGGATGGGGTTGTCGGGCTTATGGGCCTTTTCGGGGTGGCGCAGCTTCTCGGTCTGGTCGACGAGGGTCATGGTCTAAAGCTCCCGATGGCCGACGCGATGCCCCGGCCCCGACAATAGGTGCGATGAGGATGTCAAACCCGCCATTCCGGCGGAAACAGTTCGGCCGGATAGGCCGGATCGAGCGCCTGGTCAAGCGTGAAAGGCGGCTCGACCGGGAAATGGCCGTCGGGCACATCCGCCTCGACGGCGGCCCGCAGGCGGGCATCCGAGTAAACGTCGGCGAAGATGCTGGCAATGTATGGCCGAAGGCTGAGGCTGTCCTTGATCTCCCGGATCAGCTTCTTGCGCTGCTCCCGGACGATCAGGCGCCAGCCGCGCTCGCACCGCTCCCGCAGGTCGGGACAGAACATCCATTTCAGCAAATGGACCAGCAGAACGCCAAGGCGGCTGTCGATCTCGGACTTCTGGCCGCGGCCCATGCTCTCGATCTCCTCGGCGACGTTCTCCCAGTCGACCGGGGCATTGTTCCGCTCGGCGCCGGCACGGCGAAGCTCCTGCGCCTGGGCTTGGGTCCAGGCGTAGAAATCCTCGTCATAGGCGGCGCTGCTGCGGTCCATGGCTCCGTCCGGTTGGGAAAAACGTCACCTCGGAAAATCCCAGTGGGAAATCCTAATTAAAAGTGGATCGCCCGGCCATAGGCATCAAGGACCGACTCATGCATCATTTCCGACAAGGTCGGGTGCGGGAACACGGTGTGCATCAGCTCGGCCTCGGTCAGCTCCGACGACTTGGCGATGCCATAGCCCTGGATCAGCTCGGTCACTTCCGCACCGATCATGTGGGCGCCCAGCATCTCGCCGGTCTTGGCGTCGAAGATGGTCTTGATCAGGCCTTCCGGTTCGCCCAGCGCGATGGCCTTGCCGTTGCCGACGAACGGGAAGCGGCCGACCTTGATCTCGTAGCCGGCTTCCTTGGCCTTCTTCTCCGTCAGGCCGACCGACGCGATCTGCGGGTGCGAATAGGTGCAGCCCGGGATGTTGCGGACGTTCAGCGCATGCGGGTGCTTGCCGGCGATGTGCTCGGCCACGATCACGCCTTCATGGCTGGCCTTGTGGGCGAGCCAGGGGGCGCCGGTCACGTCGCCGATGGCGTACACGCCCGGCTCGTCGGTCTCGCACATGCCGTTGGTCTGGATGTGGCCGCGGTCGGTCTTGACCTTGGTGTTCTCCAGGCCGAGGCCCTCGGTGTTCGGGCTGATGCCGACGGCAACGATGACGCGGTCGACCGTGATGTCCTCGGTCTTGCCGCCGGCCTCGACGGCCACGGTCACGCTGTCGGCGGCCTTGCGCAGGTTGCCGGCCTTGCCGCCGGTGATGATGCGCATGCCCTGCTTTTCGAAAGCTTTCCGGGCCATTGCGGAGATTTCCTCATCCTCTACCGGAAGGATGCGGTCCATCACCTCGACCACTGTAACCTTGGCGCCCAAGGCATTGTAGAAGCTGGCGAATTCGATGCCAATGGCACCGGACCCGATCACCAGCAGCGACTTCGGCATGCTGTCCGGGGTCATCGCCTTGCGATAGGTCCAGACCAGCTTGCCGTCATCCTCCAGCCCCGGCAGCGTGCGGGCGCGGGCACCGGTGGCGATGATGATGTGCTTGGCGCCGAAGGTGCCGACCGGGGCCTCGCCCTTGGTCACCGCCACCGTGCCCTTGCCGAGCAGCTTGGCGGAACCCTCGATCACCGCGACCTTGTTCTTCTTCAGCAGGTGCTTGACGCCGCCGTTCAGCTGCCCGGCGACCTTGCGCGAGCGGGCGACGACCTTGTCGAGGTCGAAGGACGGGTTCTGGATGACCAGACCATAGTCGGCGGCATGCTTGGCGAGATGCAGCACCTCGGCCGAGCGCAGCAGCGCCTTGGTCGGAATGCAGCCCCAGTTCAGGCAGATGCCGCCCAGGTTTTCACGCTCGATGACCGCGGTGTGCAGGCCAAGCTGAGCGGCGCGGATCGCCGCCACGTAACCGCCCGGCCCGCCGCCGATGACGATGACGTCGTAATTCATGTCGGCCAAGGGTGTTCTCCCCATTCAGGAGCGAGGCGCATCCTCGCGGCCGGCGGCAAAGATGCCTTCCTCGACCCGGCACGCCTCGTCGATGATCGTCTGGTACAGGGTGGCCATGAAGTCCGGATCCAGGCCGTACGCCAGCCCTGCCTCGGCCGCCCGTTTTTTCACCGCTTCGACGCGGTCGGGCAGCACGGCCGGCAGGTTCTCCGCCATCTTCACCGCTGCGACGCGGTGGACGACGGACAGGCGCTTGCCCAGCAACGCGACGAGCTCGTCGTCGATGGCGTCGATTTCGGCGCGGAGCGGGGCAAGGCTTTTCGACATGGAACCGGATCCTCAAACCATCAGAGCAGCATCGAGAGCGGATCCTCGAGCAGCTTCTTCACCGCCGCAAGGAATTCCGCACCGACGGCGCCATCGGCCACGCGGTGATCGAAGGTTCCGGTCAGGCTCATCACCGTGGCGATGGCCAGCGCGCCGTCCTTCACCACCGGGCGCTGCTCGCTGGCGCCGACCGCCAGGATGCAGGCCTGCGGCGGGTTGATGATCGCCTGGAACTGCTTGACCCCCATCATGCCCAGGTTGGAGATGGAGATTGTGCCGCCCTGATACTCTTCCGGCTTCAGCGCGTTGTCGCGCGCCTTCTTGGCCAGCGCCTTCATCTCGTTGGAGATGTCGGCCAGACCCTTGGTCTCCGCCTTCTTGATGATCGGGGTGATCAGCCCGGTCGGGGTGGCGACGGCAACCGAAACGTCGGCGTGGCCGTACTGCAGCATCGCCTCGTCGGTCCAGGACGCGTTGATCGCCGGGACCTTCTTCAGCGCCAGCGCCACGGCGCGGATGATGAAGTCGTTCACCGACAGCTTGTAGGCGTCGGACCGGCCGTTCAGCTCGGCGCGGACCTTCATCAGCGCGTCGATCTCGACATCCACCGTCAGGAAATAGTCGGGGACGGTGCGCTTCACCTCGCCCAGACGCTTGGCGATGGTCTTGCGCATGCCGCTGTTCGGCACGGCGGTGTAGGCCATGCCCAGCTTGTCGGCGAGTGCCTTGGCGTCGATGCCTTCGGCCTTGGGCGCCGGTGCCGGAGCAGCGGCGGGAGCCGGAGCCGCAGCGGCCGGAGCCGGGGCAGCCGCCGGGGCGGCGGCGGCCTTGGCCGGACCGGCGGCCTTGGCGGCCTCCACGTCGGCCTTGACGATGCGGCCGTGCGGGCCGGTGCCCTTGACGGACTTCAGGTCGACGCCGGCCTGTTCGGCGATGCGGCGCGCCAGCGGGCTGGCGAACACGCGCTCACCGGGAGCGGCAGCCGCGGGAGCTGCGGCCGGAGCCGGAGCAGCTGCCACCGGAGCGGCCGTCGGCGCCGGGGCAGCGGCCGGAGCGGCGGCAGCAGGGGCCGGGGCGGGAGCGGAGCCGGCCGACGCCAGCGCGCTCTCATCCTCGCCCTCTTCCAGCAGGATGGCGATCGGGGTGTTCACCGCGACGCCCTGGCTGCCGGCCGGGATCAGGATCTTGCCGATGCGGCCTTCATCGACCGCTTCGACTTCCATGGTGGCCTTGTCGGTTTCGATCTCGGCGAGAACGTCGCCGGACTTCACCGTGTCGCCTTCCTTCTTCAGCCACTTGGCGAGGTTGCCCTCGGTCATCGTGGGCGAGAGGGCGGGCATCAGAATCTGAACGGTCATCCTATCAGCCCTCCTCTCAACGATAGCAGGCTTGCTTGGCGGCCTTGACGATGTCGGCGACCTGCGGCAGCGCCAGCTTTTCCAGGTTGGCGGCGTAGGGCATCGGCACGTCCAGGCCGGCCACGCGGGCCACCGGGGCGTCGAGATAGTCGAACGCCTGTTCCATCATCAGCGCGCACATTTCCGAACCGATGCCGGCAAAGGGCCAGCCCTCCTCGACGGAGACGAGACGGTTGGTCTTCTTGACGCTGTTGACGATGGTGGCGGTGTCCAGCGGACGGATCGTGCGCAGGTTGATGACCTCCGCGTCGATGCCTTCCTTCGCCAGTTCCTCGGCGGCGGCCAGCGCATGGCCGACCATGATCGAGAAGGCGGTGATCGTCACGTCCTTGCCCTGACGCTCGATCTTGGCCTTGCCGATCGGCAGGACGAACTCCTCGTCCTCCGGGACGTCGAAGCTCTGGCCGTAGAGAATCTCGTTCTCCAGGAAGACGACCGGGTTCGGATCGCGGATCGCAGCCTTCAGCAGGCCCTTGGCGTCGGCCGCCGACCACGGCGAGACCACCTTCAGGCCCGGGCAGTGGGCGTACCAGGAGGCATAGCACTGCGAATGCTGGGCGGCGACGCGAGCGGCGGCGCCGTTCGGGCCGCGGAAGACGATCGGGCTGCCCATCTGGCCGCCGGACATGTAGAGCGTCTTGGCGGCGGAGTTGATGATGTGGTCGATCGCCTGCATGGCGAAATTGAAGGTCATGAACTCGACGATCGGCTTCAGCCCCTTGAAGGAGGCGCCGACGCCCAGACCGGCGAAGCCGATCTCGGTGATGGGCGTGTCGATGACGCGACGCTCGCCGAACTCCTGCAGCAGGCCCTGGGTCACCTTGTAGGCGCCCTGGTACTGCGCGACCTCTTCGCCCATGACGAATACCTTCTCGTCACGGCGCATTTCCTCGGCCATCGCGTCGCGCAGGGCCTCGCGGACCGTCTTCTTCACCGTCTTGGCGAAGAACTTGTCCTCGTCCGAATCCGGAGCGGACACCGGGGCGGCCGGCACGGTTGCGGCCTGGGTGGGCGCCGGAGCCGGAGCCTGCACCGCCGACGGGGCGGCCTTGGTCTCTTCCGAGGCGGGGGCGGCGTTGGCCGGAGCGGCGGCGGCCGGGGCGTTGCCGCCCTTGGACAGCGCGCTCTCGTCCTCGCCCTCTTCCAGCAGGATGGCGATGGGGGTGTTCACCGCGACATTGTCGGTGCCTTCCGGCACCAGGATCTTGCCGACGCGGCCTTCATCGACCGCTTCGACTTCCATGGTGGCCTTGTCGGTCTCGATCTCGGCGAGAACGTCGCCGGACTTAACCGTGTCGCCTTCCTTCTTGACCCATTTCGCCAGCTTGCCCTCGGTCATGGTGGGCGACAGGGCCGGCATCAGCACTTCGATCGGCATTCCTCAACCTCCGGCGGCGCGGGGAACCGGCTGATTCTCCCCATATCGGGGGCAACCCGTCCCTCTGGCGCCGCTCCTGCTTATCGTTGACGTCAGGACCAGACGGTGGATCGACGGTCAGCTCTCGACCAGGATGTCGGTCCACAGCTCCGACGGATCGGGCTCGGGGCTCTGCTGCGCGAACTCGGCCGATTCGGTGACGATCGCCTTCACCGCGCGATCGATCTCCTTCAGCTTGTCCTCGTCGGTATGGCCGCCGGCCAGCAGCTTCGACTTCAGCTGGTCGATGGGATCGGACTCCGACCGCATCTTCTCGACCTCCTCCTTCGTCCGGTACTTGGCCGGATCGGACATGGAGTGGCCGCGGTAGCGGTAGGTCTTCATCTCGAGGATGACCGGGCCGTTGCCTTCGCGGATGTAGTTCACCCACTGGTCGGCAGCGGCCTTCACCTCGAGCACGTCCATCCCGTTGACCTGATAGCCGGGGATGCCGTACGCGGCGCCGCGCTGATGCAGTTCGCCGGCCGAGGCGCGCTCCTGCGAGGTGCCCATGGCGTACTTGTTGTTCTCGATGACGAACAGCACCGGCAGCTTCCAGAGCGCCGCCATGTTGAAGCTCTCGTACACCTGGCCCTGGTTGATCGCGCCGTCGCCGCAATAGACCGCGGACACGCCGCCGTCGTTGAGGTACTTGTGCGCGAAGGCCAGACCGGTGCCGAGCGGAACCTGGCCGCCGACGATGCCGTGGCCGCCGTAGAAGTTCTTCTCGCGGCTGAACATGTGCATCGAGCCGCCCTTGCCCTTGGAGTAGCCCCCAATGCGGCCGGTCAGCTCGGCCATCACGCCCTTGGCTTCCATGCCGCAGGCCAGCATGTGGCCGTGGTCACGGTAACTGGTGATGACGTCATCGCCCTCTTTCAGGGCGGCCTGCACGCCGACCACGACGGCTTCCTGGCCGATGTAGAGATGGCAGAAGCCGCCGATCAGGCCCATGCCGTACAGCTGGCCCGCCTTCTCTTCGAAGCGGCGGATCAGCAGCATTTCGCGATAGTAATGAAGAAGCTCTTCGGACGAGACGGCTTGAGCGGGCGCGGTGTCGGTCTGCGCCTTGGTGGAACGGCGTCGGGACGCGGCCATGATTCCTCCCCAGGGTTCAAGCGGCAAAGGTCTTTTTCAACACCCCTTGCCGCCGCGCGTTGCGGGCGTGCGAGAGCCCGCACCGGAAGCGAATATGGCGCGCACACTACACGAGCTTCTGGGTCTGCGCAAACGTCTGTTTTTGCAGCGCTATTTTAGATTAACCGCGATTCGGTTAATCGGCTGATATCCCCTTACTTCTGCGTGGAGGCACCCTCGGGATCAGCCAGCTTGGGCAGCTTGACGATGACGTCGCGCGGGTTGGCGAAATTCAGCATCAGCCGCGCCCGCTCCTCCAGCATGTCGCGGTCGAGACCGTCGCCACGCAGCAGCTGGGCGCGCCGTTCCATATCCTCCCGCTCGGTGCGGAGCTGGTTGAGGACCCCTTCGGCCTGGGCGATTTCCCCCTGGATCTGCTTCATCGCCACCAGTCCGCGATCGCCATGGATCGCGTAGTAGGCGAAATAAGCCACCACGCAGGCGCACAGCGCCGGCATGATTGCTTGGCGGATCGCGCTTTTGGCGGCGCGGGCGAGCGTATCGGTGAGGTCGGCGATCATCGTCATGGTGGCACGATGGAATCACAGCGCCTTTCCACCGGTCAAACGAAAAAGATGGAACAGCCAAGTCGCAAAAGCTTCGTGATCTTTGCGCAACCCAGTAATGGGTATTCGTCGCGGCCAAGCCACAAGTCGAAAGGATGTTCCGGTAAAGTTCTCGTCGGTAATCGGACATCCGACCGGGCGACGCACCCGCTCATCGGTACAGCCAGCCACCCGGCATAGAGCGAAGGTGCATGGAATGAAACCGGCGGTGGCGTGTTTGGACCCACACGGCGCCGCCTGGCCAAAGCCGCGAGTCCCTTGCGGGTTCGCACAGGCGATTCCGCCAATGGCGCCGCCCACTGGCTGAGGAGCGATACCCCATGCGCAGCAAGTTCCTGATCGTGGCCCTGCCCGCCCTGCTTCTGGGTCTGGCGGCTTGCGACGACCAAAACGCCCAGAACTCCAATGCGGCGAACCAGACCAGCCCGACCACCAGCAGCGGGTCGAGCAGCGGGTCCACCACCGTTCCGCCGCCCTCGACCGGCGTTCCGGTGCAAGGCGGCACCTCCGGCAATTCGATGAACGAGACCAGCGGGGCCACCCGCACCGTGCCGGGCGGCTCGACCGCCGGTGGTTCGGCCGGCGGCGGCGCCAGCACCGGCGGCTCCCCCGCCCCGTCGGGCACCCAGTAAGGACGAAAGCCGATAAGGCGGGTGGTGGACGGTCACACGTCCACCACCCGCCTCCGCCGGTCCGATGCCTCGCCGCTGCTGTCCGGCTCGAAAGCGATGCCCTTGACCAGCGCCACCACCGGGCGGCCGGGCGCCAGTTCCAGTTCGCGCACGGCCGCCCGCGTGATGCGTGCGATCAGGAACGCCCCGCCAACGGCCAGCCGCACATCGGCCGACGACGGCCCGGCCTCCGCCACTTCCGTGACCGTCGCCGCAAGCGCGTTGCGCAGGCTGACGCCGCTCGGCGGCTGCAAAGCGATGATGACGTCGCGGGCGTGGATGTGCAGCCGCACCGCCGCGCCTGGCGGGCGGTCGATCTGCGGCACCGTCAGCCGCCCGCCGTCGAAAGCCAACACGGACAGCCCGTCCTCCGGAACGTGACGCTCGACCGTCAGGTCCAGCACCGCGCCGGCATCCTGCGCGCCGGTCACCGCCGACAAATCCAGCCGGCCCATCACCGTGCCGACCGGCCCGGCCGCGCGCACCCTGCCCTCCGCGATCAGCACCATCGTGGTGGCGAGCCGCACCACCTCGTCCAGCGCGTGGCTGACCAGGACGATGGGAATGTTCATCTCGTCGCGCAGCCGCTCGATATACGGCATGATCTCCGCCTTGCGCGCGGTGTCGAGCGATGCCATCGGCTCGTCCATCAGCAGCAGGCGCGGCTGTGCCAACAGGGCGCGGCCGAAGGCGACCCGCTGTTTCTCGCCGCCGGACAGGCCGCGCGGCCGGCGGTCCAGCAGATGGCCAAGCCCCAGCAGGTCCACCACCGGTTCGAAAGCGATCCGCCGCTCCCCGGCGGGCACGCGGCGCAGCCCGTATTCCAGGTTGCTGCGCACGGTCATGTGCGGGAACAGCCGCGACTCCTGGAAGACATAGCCGATGCGCCGCTTCTCCACCGGCACGTCGATGCGCCGGGCGCTGTCGAAGAACACAGTGTCGCCGATGCGGATGTGCCCGGCATCGGGCCGCCTCAGCCCGGCGATCGCGTTGATGACCGACGTCTTGCCGGAGCCGGAGCGGCCGAACAGCGCCGTGACCCCGCGTTCCTCTGCGGTGAAGGCGATGTCGAGCGTGAAGGCGCCCAGTGTCTGGCGGATGTGCAGGTCCAGCATGGTCAGACCTGCCCGATCAGGCGGCGAACCCGGTTCGCCAGAAACTCCGACAGCATCAGCGCCATCAGCGCCACGCCGAACGAGATCGCCGCCAGCCGCGCCGCCACCGCGTCGCCGCCCGGTTCCTGCGTCGCGGCATAGATCGCCAGTGGCAGGGTCTGCGTCTTTCCAGGGATGTTGGACACGAAGGTGATGACCGCACCGAATTCGCCCATCGCGGCGGCGAAGGCGACGATGGCGCCGGACAGCAGGCCCGGCGCCATCAGCGGCAGCAGGATGGTGAAGAAGCGGTCGACCGGCCCGGCGCCCAATGTGCGCGCCGCCGCCTCCAGCCCGCCGTCGATGGCCTCCACCGACAGGCGGATCGCCCGCACCATCAGCGGAAAGGAGGTCACCGCCACCGCCAGCGACGCCCCTTCCGCCGTGAAGATCAGCTTAATGCCGAAGGTCTGGTAGAGCCAGCCGCCGACCACCCCCTTGGTTCCCATGGTCACCAGCAGGATGTAGCCGGTGACCACGGGCGGCAGGACCAGCGGCAGATGGACCAGCCCATCGACCAGCGTCTTGCCCGGAAAGGAATAACGGCCGAGCACCCAGGCGGCGAGCACGGCCACCGGCAATCCCAACGCGATGGCGACGCCCGCGACACGCAGGCTCAGCAGCAACGCGGTGGTTTCCATCGGCGTCAGGAGTTCCATGCGGCAGAGCTTACGGTGCCTTGGGTGCCGGAACGAAGCCGAATTCCTTCCAAACCGCCATGCCGTCCGGCGATTTCATGTAATCGAGGAGGGCAACGGCCGCCGGACTCTTCGACGACGCCACCAAAGCCGCCGGATAGGTGATCGCCGGATAGCTGTCTTGCGGGAAGGTCGCGGCGACCTCCACCCCCGGATCGACGGCGGCGTCGGTGCGATAGACGATGCCCAGCGGCACCTCACCCCGGCTGACCAGCACCAGAGCGGCGCGCACGCTGTCGGCCCGCGCCAGCTTCGGTTCGACCGCCGTCCATTGGCCCAGCGACTCCAGCGCCGCCTTGGCGTACTTCCCGACCGGAACGTTCGACGGGTCGCCGGTGGCGAGCCGCCCGTCGCCCAGCTGGTCCGCCAGCTTGCCGCCCTTGGACAGATCCGGCTTCAGGGGCGAGCCCTTCGGCACCACCACCACCAGTTCGTTGCCCAGCAAATTCACCCGGCTGTCGGTCTTGATGAGATCGCGCTTCTGCAGATAGTCCATCCAGTCGAGATCGGCCGAGATGAAGATGTCGGCCGGGGCACCATTCTCGATCTGCTTGGCCAGCGCCGACGAGGCGGCAAACGACGAAGTCACGGTGGCCCCGGTCTTCGCCTTGAACTGCGCCGCCAGCTTTTCGACCGCGTTCTTGGTCGAAGCCGCCGCTAGAACCAGCACGTCCTGCGCCATCGCCGCCGGTGCCGCGGCCGTCAGGCCGATGCCCAGGACGACCGCCGAAACCGTCGCCGAAAAACCGCGGCGCCCGAACTTCCTATCCTTCCCGACCATCGCCACCTCCTGCCGAATTCGATGCCTGACCTATATTCCAACGGATACAACGCTTCGCGGTTGCGGTAAAGCGTAAACGGTGCAATCCGCACCGTTGAGGCATGGCGGCCATCCACATCATGTCATGACTTGCGTTGCGGCCCCGTGATAGGAAGTGCGGCGAATCAGCCCCTCTTCATCACTCCCTGCCCCAGGAAAGCCCCATGCGCGCCGTGAAGATTTCCCCCTCGATTCTCTCCGCCGATTTCGCCCGGCTGGGCGAGGAGGTCCGCGCGGTCGACGCCGCCGGCGCCGACTACATCCACATCGACGTGATGGACGGCCATTTCGTGCCGAACCTGACCATCGGGCCGGGCGTGGTGAAGGCGTTGCGTCCGCACTCCGCCAAGGTCTTCGACGTCCACCTGATGATCTCGCCGGTGGACCTGTTCATTCCGGACTTCGCCAAGGCCGGCGCCGACATCATCACCGTCCATCCGGAGGCCGGCCCGCACCTGCACCGCACCATCCAGCTGATCAAGTCGCTGGGCAAGAAGACCGGCGTCTCGCTGAACCCGGCCACCCCGGTGGACGCCATCCAGCATGTGCTGGAGGACATCGACCTCGTCCTGGTGATGACGGTCAACCCCGGCTTCGGCGGCCAGAGCTTCATCAAGAGCCAGCTTCCGAAGATCCGCGACCTGCGCGCCCGCATCGACGCGCTCGGCAAACAGATCGACCTGGAGGTGGACGGCGGCATCAACCCGGAGACCGCCCGTCTGGCGATCGAGGCCGGCGCCGACGTGCTGGTTGCCGGCACCGCCACCTTCACCGGCGGTCCGGACCAGTATGCCGCCAACATCCGCGCGCTGCGCTGAACGAACCGTTCGAATAAACGCCGACGGCCCCGCAACGCTCCCCCGGATGGGAGAAGCGTTGCGGGGCCGCTTCGTTTCAGGCCGGACTGGTTACAGTCCGGCCGGCAGGCATGGGTCAGCGGGTCGGCGGCGTATAGGGCGCACCGCCACTCATGCCGCGCGTGCTCATGTTGCCTTCCGTCTGCGATCCGGTGCCGGAATAGCCCGGAGCGGTATAGCCGGGAGCGGTATAGCTGGAACCGGAGTTGCCGTAGCCGTAGGTCCCGGCGCTCGACCCGGAATAGGTGACGGGCGGGGTCATGCTCTCCGCCCGCTGCCGTTCGGCCAGCTGGCGTTCGCCGATGCTCTCGCCCAGCACGACGACCTTGCCGCCCTGCGCCGTGTCGGTGATCGGCAGGCCGCGGGCCGGCGCGTTCAGCGGCGGCACGCCGGTCGTCGCGCCCATCGTATAGCTGGAGCCGGCCTGCGGCGTCGTCGCGGAACCGGCCACCTGGGCCATCGCGCCGGTCGACAGCAGAACGGCACCCACAGCGGTGAAAATGAAGGTCTTGTTCATAACGCGTCTCCTAACAGTCGTCCGTGGCGGCACCGCAGTGCGACGCCTGAAACGTGATGCGGAGAACAGGGCCGACCCCGGAAAGGTTCCGGCCGGGATTCGGATACCCGAAGGCGAGTCACCCTAAAAGATCACGCGTCGGCGAGAACCAAATGCGTCTCTGCCCGTTATTGGGCATGGGAAGACGGTCCCGCAACGGAAGGGAAATCACCATGGGTATTCTCTGGACGATCATCATCGGCTTTCTCGCCGGCATCGTCGCCAAGTTCCTGATGCCGGGTCGCGATCCGGGCGGCTTCATCATCACCACCCTGCTGGGCATCGCCGGCGCTTTCGTCGCGACATATCTGGGCGCCGCCGTCGGCTGGTATCGGCCGGGCGAGGGAGCGGGCTTCATCGGCGCCATCGTCGGCGCCATCGTCATCCTGGCCATCTACCGCATGATCGCCGGCCGGCGGACGACGGTCTAAGGCGACGGCTGTGGTACGGACCGGCCTGATTGAAGGCCGGTCGAGACACATCAGGACAGGACAAAGGGACCACCGGACGGCCGGCGGTCCCTTTTCCGTGTGTCCTTTTATTCCTGGCCGGATCGACGACGTTACGCCAGCGCCACCGGCTGCGGCATGAAGATGGCGCGGGAGATGGCGGCCTGGATGCCGGCGTTGGTGAAGGGCTTGCGGACGATCTGCCCGAGATGGCGGGCGTCGCCGGCCTGGATGTCGTCGTCGAAGGCGGTGACGAAGATGGTGCGCAGATCGCGCACGCGCTTCAGCCGCCGTGCGATCTCGATCCCGCTGCCGCCATCGGCCAGCCGGACGTCCAGCAGGGCCAGCGTCGGCTTTTCCGCCTTCATCAGGGCCAAAGCCTCCGGCTCGTTGCCGGCAGTCCCGCAGACGACATGCCCCATCTCGGCGACCAGCGCCCCTAATTCCATCGCCAGAAGGGCGTTGTCCTCCACCACCATCACCCGCTGGACCATGGCGCCCCGCACCCGCGCACGGGCGGTCTTCAACCTCTCGATCGCCTCTCCCGGCCGCAGCTGCAGCACCTTCGCCGCCTGCGGCAGGCTGAGGCTTTCCAGTGCGGTCAGCAGATACAGACGGCGATCGGCCTCCGGCAGTTCGGCAAGGGCGCGTTCGATGGGGTGCGGCGAGGGCAGCGGCCGGCCGGCCGGGCCGAAATCCTCCGAACGGTCGAACAGCAGATTCAGCAGCGCATACATCGACATCCGCGCCCCGTCGCCGCCACGATCCAGACCGAAGCGCGAGGGCGCCATCATCGCCGCCTCGACACAGCGGGTCACCAGCGCGTCGCCACGGTCGGTCGTGCCGGTCAGCGCCCGCGCATAGCGGCGCAGCACCGGAACCACCTCGAACAATTCGCATTCGTAAACGAGCATACCCGTGACTCCGCTCCCCGACGGGAATTGCCGCTCTGGAATCGCGCCTCTCGAACCGTTCACCGGGGAAACGCGCGGCCCCTGTCGATTGATGTCAGCCACAGGCCCGGCTTTGGAAATCGCCTTCTGGAGATCGTCATTCGTTCCATTCGAATGCTATCATGGACGGCGTGGCGGTCGAATGGGAAATGGGGGTGCCGGCCGCCAACGGACCACAGAGCCTTTGCGGTCGGCACAGCGCAACCGGCAGGCGGGCTCCGCTCACTTGGCCGTCTCGCGAAGCTGCCGGCTGCGCCATTGCCAGGGCTTTTCCACCTGCCCGGCCCACAGCCCCATGCGCTTGCTCTGGGCGTAGGCCTCGCCCTTCTGATAGGCCGGCGACAGGCTGGCATATTGAAAGGCCCAGCCGCGCGACACCATCGCCGCCCCCAGATCGACGCCGCGCACACGGCATTCGCCCTTCTTCTCGCCGGTGCGGTCCTGTTCGGTGACGGTGCAGGTCACCTCCTCGCCCTTCACCATGTTGGCGAGCACGGCAGTGGCGACCTTGAAGCAGTCCAGTTCGTGACCGTAGCGGTTCCTGCATTTCTGCCCCGGATCCGGGGCGTCGATGCCCATCAGCCGGACCGCCGTGCCGTTGATGGTCAGCAGGTCGCCCTCCACCGCCATGGCGGTGCCCTTGATGGTCTGGTCCGGCGTGTTGGCGATCGGGCCGCGCCCCTTGGCCGCCTGATTGGTCTGCGCCGCGGCCGGTCCTGCCAGGACGAGCGAAACCGCCAGCAGCAGTCCGCTCGTCATCCCTCTCCCCGGCATCCGCATCGCCTTAGAACAGGCTCGGCTGGTCATCGCCCGGCTTGTCCTTCGCCTTGACCGGAGCCGTCTCCTGCGGCGGATCCAGGCAGGAGCAGTCGTTGTTGCGCACGCTGTTCACCTTCGGCCCCACCGGCACGACATCCAGCCACTCCTCCGGCGCGGAGCGGATCAGTCCCTCCAGCACCGGCAGCGGGGTCGACGGATCCAGCCATGTGTCCCAATCGGCGGGGTCCAGAACCACCGGCATGCGGTCATGCAGGAAGGACAGGGTCGCGTTGGTCGCCGTCGTCACCACCGTCGCGGTTTCCAGCGGCGGGTCCAGCGGCGGCGCGCCCTTCGGCCCGCGCCAGCGCTCCCACAATCCGGCCAGCGCGAACAGGCCGCGGTCGCGGCGACGGATGACGTGGCCCTGCTTGCGCGGCTTCGCCCCCTCCCCCACGCTGGTCCATTCATAGAACCCGTCCAGCGGGACCAGGCAGCGGCGCTTGCGGAAGGCATCGCGGAAAGCCGGCTTGTCGGCCACCGATTCCCCGCGCGCGTTGATCATCCTCCCGCCGATGGCGGGATCGTCGGCCCAGGGCGGCACCAGCCCCCAGCGGACCATCGCCAGATGGCGGCCGTCCTCCTCGCGACGGATGACGGGGATATCCTGCGTCGGGGCGATATTCCACCGCGGCATCAGGTTCGGCCGTTCGGGCACGCCGAACACGCGCTGGACCTCGCTGACCGGGGTGGTGAGAAGCATGCGTCCACACATGCCCTGAAATATGGCCCTTGAAGGTCGATTGCGCCAGCCGTTTGCCCCTGTCCTTGCGGGTCCATCCGACAATCCTTGCAGCGGACAACCGTCACCCATGTCGCCCGTCGGGGTTTCCCTGACGCTTAAGCCGGCCTATCTTCGCGGGGCACAACAATCGCATCGAACCGGAAGGCGGGAGTTCACCCATGAAGTTCGGCATCGGACAGGCGGTTCCGCGCACCGAAGACGCCCGGCTGCTGACCGGCGGCGGCCGCTACACCGACGACGTGTCCCTCCCCGGACAGGCCTATGCGGCCTTCGTCCGCTCGCCCCACGCCTTTGCCGCCATCGGCGCCATCGACACGTCCGACGCGCTGGCCCAGCCTGGCGTGTTGGCGGTCTACACCATTGCCGATCTCGACGCCGAGAATGTCGGCATGATCCCCTGTCAGGCGGTGCTGAAGCAGCGCGACGGGTCGAACTATGTCCGCACCCCGCGCCCGGCGCTGGTCCGCGGTTTCGCCCGCCATGTCGGCGATCCGGTCGCCATGGTGGTGGCCGAAACGCTGGAGGCCGCGCGCGAGGCCGCCGAACTGGTGATGGTCGATTACGAGGATCGCGAGCCCGTCACCGGCACGCTGGCGGCGCTGGAGCCCGGTCGTCCGCTGGTGTGGGACGACGCGCCGAACAACCTCTGCTTCGACTGGGACACCGGCGACGAGGCGGCGGTGGAGGCCGCGCTCTCCGGCGCCCATCGCGTCGTGGAGCTGGAGCTGGTCAACAACCGCGTCGTCGCCAATCCGATGGAGGGTCGCGCCTGCGTCGCCGGAGTCGAAGCCGGTGCCGACGGCGGTCCCGGCCGGCTGCTGATCTACGTCACCAGCCAGGGCGTGCACGGCCTGCAGAAGCAGTTCGCCAAGATCCTGAACGAGCCCGAGCAGCGAATCCGCGTGCTGACCACCGATGTCGGCGGCGGCTTCGGCATGAAGCTGTTCAACTATCCGGAATATGTCGCCTGCCTGTTCGCCGCCCGCCGGCTGAACCGCGCGGTCAAATGGGCCGCCGACCGGATCGAGGGCTTCATCAGCGACGATCACGGCCGCGACCATGTCAGCAAGGCGCGCCTGGCGGTGGATGCCGACGGCCATTTCCTGGGGTTGCGGGTCGATACCGTCGCCAATCTCGGCGCCTACCTGTCCAACTACGGTCCTTTCATCCCGACCGATGCCGGGTCGGCCATGCTGGTCGGCTCCTACAAGACGCCTGCCGTCTATGTGCGGGTGAAGGGTGTCTTCACCAACACCCAGCCGGTGGACGCCTATCGCGGCGCCGGCCGGCCGGAAGCCGCCTATCTGCTGGAACGGCTGATCGATCATGCCGGCCGCGTCACCGGCCTCGGCCCGGCCGAAATCCGGCGGCGCAACTTCATCCCGCCGACCGCGATGCCCTACGCCACGCCGATGGGGCAGGTCTATGACACCGGCGAGTTCGTCCAAAATCTGGAAGACGGCCTGATCCTCGCCGACATGGCCGGCCTGCCCGCCCGCAAGGCGGAAGCGAAGGCGCGCGGCAAGCTGCGCGGCGCCGGCCTGTCCACCTACATCGAAGCCTGTTCGGGCGGCGGGCCGGAGCAGGCGACCGTCCAGGTCAACGGCGACGGCAAGGTGGTGCTGATGATCGGCACCCAGACCAACGGCCAGGGCCACGAGACCGCCTACAAGCAGATCCTCGCCGACCGGCTGGGCGTTCCGCCGGAGGATGTCGAGGTGGTTCAGGGCGACACCGACCGCGTCAGCTGGGGCTCCGGCACCGGCGGCTCCCGCTCCGTCCCGGTCGGCGGTTCGGCGCTGGCGGAGGGTGCGGCCAAGGTGGTGAAGGCCGCGACCAGCGTCGCCGCCGACCTGCTGGAAACCGCCGAGGTTGACGTCGAATTCGCCGACGGCCGCTTCACCATCGTCGGCACCGACCGCTCGGTATCGCTGAAGGAGGTCGCGGCCAAGGCGGCGGCGGCCGGCACGGGCGGCGTCGCCTTCTCCGAGATGGCGCGCTGGACCCCCCCGGCCAGCACCTTCCCCAACGGCTGCCACATCGCGGAGGTGGAGATCGACCCCGCCACCGGTATCGTCGAGGTGCTGCGCTACAGCGTCGTCGACGATTTCGGCACGGTCATCAACCCGATGCTGGTGATCGGCCAGATCCATGGCGGCGTCGCGCAGGGGCTGGGTCAGGCCCTGCAGGAGCGGGTGGTGTTCGATCCCGACAACGGGCAGCTGCTGTCCGGCTCCTTCATGGACTACCAGATACCGCGCGCGGTCGACATGCCGCCGATCGAGGTGAAGCTGAACAGCGTGCCCAGCACAACCAACATGCTGGGCATGAAGGGCGCCGGCGAGGCCGGGGCCATCGGCGCGCCGCCGGCCATCATCAACGCGGTGGTCGACGCGCTGTCCGACCTCGGCATCACCCACATCGACATGCCGGCGACGCCGGAATCGGTGTGGGCGGCAATCCGCCACGCTGAAACCCGCATGGCGGCGGAATAGGGGAAAGTCCTAACCGGAAGGTGTGGCAATTGCCACACCTCCGTCTGATGAAATCCATGGCATTGTTCCCTACCTGAAAGTGCAATTCTCGATCCGACAGGGGTAGGGCGATGGCGTTTGGCGACGGTGGGTGCGGCGGTCAATGTGCGGACCGCCTCGATCTGGACTTCACGATGGCGTTCCAGCCCATCGTCGACGTCGCCGAGGGCGGTGTGTGGGCGCATGAGGCGCTGGTGCGCGGTACCCAGGGCCAAGGGGCCGGCTGGGTGCTGGGCCAGGTCACCGACTCCACCCGCTACGCCTTCGACCAGTCCTGCCGCATCAAGGCGATCGAGCTTGCATCGTCCCTGCCGATGAACGGCGCCCGCCTGTCCATCAACTTCCTGCCCAACGCCGTCTACAAGGCGGAGGCCTGCATCCGCGCGACGCTGGCCGCCGCCCGGCGCACCGGCTTCCCAACCGACCGCATCATCTTCGAAGTGACGGAGAACGAGCGGGTGGTGGACCATGACCATCTGAAGAGCATCTTCAGCGAATACAAGCGCCAGGGCTTCATGACCGCCATCGACGATTTCGGCTCCGGCTATTCCGGCCTGAACCTGCTGGCCGAATTCCAGCCCGACATCATCAAGCTGGACATGGAGCTGACCCGCAACATCGACACCGAGCGCGCCCGGCGCAGCATCGTCAAGGCGATCCTCGCGGTGTGCGAGGATCTCGCCATCACCCCCATCGCCGAGGGCATCGAGACCGCCGATGAGGCCAAGACCCTGCGCGACCTGGGCGTGAACCTGATGCAGGGCTACCTGTTCGCCAAGCCGGCCTTCGAAGCGGTGGTGTCCGACCCCGATCTGGCCCAGTTGGCCGCTTAGGCCCGGACCGGCGCGGTCATATAGCTCATCCCGCCGCCATAGCTCGCCAGCTTGGCCTCCAGCGCCGGTCCGCCATCCGCATAGGGTGCGAAACCGACGCGGTCCCAATAGCTCCGCGCGCCCGGCGTCGAGGTCAGCGCCAGCCGCCTCCACCCCTCCCGTGCCGCCAGTCCATGGGCATAGCCCAGCACCGCCGCCCCCAGCCCGGTGCCGCGCGCCTCCGGCAGCAGGGCGATGTCGTGCAGGTACAGGCAGTCCGCATCCGCCGGCAGGCTGCCCAGCGGTGTATCGAGCGGCGGCGGCACCCCCAGCCTGCCCGGATGCATGACGCCGTAGCCGATGGCCTCGCCGCGGCATTCCGCCACACGGCAGCCGGCGGGATAGAGCGCCAGCCTCTCCTCGAACACGCCGCGCTCCTCCGGATAGTCCGGATGAACGATGTCCGCGATGGCCAGGATCCGGTCCAGATCGGCCACGGTCATAGCACGCCATAGGGCCGATGCGCCGTGGCCGTCCGTCCGTCCGATGTCCGACAATTCCCCGGCCGTCATCCGCCTTCTCCGTTCCACACCCGTTCAAGAGCTTCCGGCCCGCCTTCGGGCAGGATATGCTGACTCTTCATACCATAGGGAGATTACCCCATGCCCGATGCCGCTGTGGCGAGCCTGCTGCCGACGGTCCGCACCATCGCCCACGAGGCCGGTCAGGTCATCCTGCGCTTCTACAACGACGGCATCGACGTCGCCACCAAGGTTGACGGCAGCCCGGTCACGCAGGCCGACCAGGCGGCGGAGGCGGTGATCGTCCCGGCGCTGCACCACCTGCTGCCGGGCGTGCCTGTCGTCGCGGAAGAGGCGATGGCCGCCGGCCACAAGCCCGACATCTCCGGCGGCCGCTTCTGGCTGGTCGATCCGCTCGACGGCACCAAGGAATTCATCTCCCGCAACGGCGAGTTCACGGTGAACATCGCCCTGATCGAGAATGGCGTCCCGGTCCTGGGCGTCGTCTATGCCCCAGCCACCGGCGACATGTACACCGCCGCCGGCCCCGGCACCGCCGTCCATTGCGCGGAGGGCCGCCACGACCACCCCATCGCCGTCCGCAACCCGCCGCCTGACGGGCTGACCGTCGTCGCCAGCCGTTCCCACGGCAGCGGTTCGGTGCTGGAGGATTTCCTCGGCAAGTACACGGTCAAGGACCGGGTGTCCTGCGGCAGCTCGCTGAAATTCTGCACGGTGGCGAGCGGCAAGGCCGACCTCTATCCCCGCTTCGGGCCGACCAGCGAGTGGGACACTGCCGCCGGCCATGCCGTGCTGATCGGCGCCGGCGGCCGGGTGGAACAGCCGGACGGCTCGCCGCTGGTCTACGGCAAGGACGACATCCTCAACCCGCACTTCGTCGCCTACGGCTGGAAATGACCTCTTCCCTGTCGTGCCTGGGTGAAGCGGCGACCGCGGTGCTGACCACCGCGGCGCCGCTGGAGAAAGTGCGCCTGACCCGCCTGCATGCCGCCGCCTGGCGCGACGGCCTGCTGTCCCCCGCCGTGCCGGCCCCGCCGCCCGACCGCCCCGCCCGTCCCGACCGGCCGGAGTTGAAGCTGCCGCGCGACATGCCCAAGCGCGGGCGCGGCGGCAGCGCGCAGAACCGCATCGCCCTGCTGCATGCGCTGGCGCACATCGAACTGAACGCCATCGACCTCGCCTGGGACATCGTCGCCCGATTCGCCCCGCTCGGCCTGCCCAAGGGCTTCGCCGACGACTGGATCCAGGTGGCCGACGACGAGGCGCGGCATTTCCAGATGCTGGAAGCCCGTCTGAACGCCCTCGGATCCACCTATGGCGACCTGCCGGCCCATGACGGACTGTGGCAGGCGGCGACGGAGACCGCGCACGACCTCGCCGCCCGGCTGGCGGTGGTGCCGATGGTGCTGGAGGCGCGCGGCCTGGACGTCACGCCCGACACCGTGCGCCGCCTGCGCGACTTCGGCGACGGCGAGAGCGCCGACCTGCTCCAGACCATCCATGACGAGGAAATCAGCCACGTCGCCGCTGGCCGTCGCTGGTTCGTCCATCTCTGCGCCGAGCGCGGCGCCGATCCGGTCGCCCTCTGGCAGGAACTGGTCGGCCGCCATTTCCGCGGCGGGCTGAAGCGCCCCTTCAACACCACCAGCCGCCAACTCGCCGGCTTCGGCCCGGAATATTACGAACCGATCACGCCCTGAAATTTGATTGTGGAAATTGACCGCAGGCCGGAAACCCGGTAAGGCGCTGGACACCATGGCCGTATACACCGAAGTCACCGACGAGGATCTCAGCACCTTCGCCGCCCAGTACGATCTGGGCGCGGTGCTGTCGTGCAAGGGCATCGCGGAGGGGGTGGAGAATTCCAACTTCCTGCTGGTGACCGAACGCGGACCCTACATCCTGACGCTCTATGAAAAGCGCACGCGGAAGGAGGATCTGCCCTTCTTCCTCGGCCTGATGGAGCATCTGGCGGAGAAGGGCATCGCCTGCCCGCTGCCGGTGCCGGGGCGCGACGGCGTGGCTCTGCGCGAACTGTGCGGCCGTCCGGCGGTGATCGTCACCTTCCTGGCCGGCATGTGGCCGCGCCGGATCATGCCGCAGCATTGCGCCCAGTTGGGCGAGGCTCTGGCCCGCCTGCATCTGGCGGTCGGCGATTTCCGCATGGAACGGCCGAACGCACTGGCCCTGCCCGGTTGGAAGGATCTGTTCGCCAAGTCCGCCGAGCGCGCCGACGAGGTGGCGCCGGGCCTGCGCGCGACACTGGAGGCCGAACTGGCGGCGCTGGAGGCCAACTGGCCGGTCGGCCTGCCTGCCGGTGTCATCCATGCCGACCTGTTCCCGGACAATGTCTTCTTCCGCGGCGAAAGCCTGTCCGGCCTGATCGATTTCTATTTCGCCTGCAACGACTTCTTCGTCTACGACGTGGCGATCTGCATCAACGCCTGGTGCTTCGAGATCGACGGGTCCTTCAATGCCACCAAGGCGCGGCTGCTGCTGTCCAACTACCGCAAGGTCCGGCCGCTGTCCCGCGAAGAGCTGGACGCCCTGCCCTGGCTCTGCCGCGGCAGTGCAGTGCGCTTCCTGCTGACCCGTCTCTATGACTGGCTGAACCACCCGCCGGGCGCCTTCGTGCGCCCGAAGGACCCGCTGGAATATCTGCGCAAACTGCGCTTCCACCAGTCGGTCCGCGGCCTGGGCGACTATTTCCTCGACGATTCCGACGCAGGCGGGCGATGACCGACGATACCACCCCGACCGAAGCCGGACGCAAGACCGTCGACATCTTCACCGACGGCGCCTGCAGCGGCAATCCCGGCCCCGGCGGCTGGGGCGCCATCCTGCGCTGTGGCGAGGTGGAGAAGGAGCTGTATGGCGGCGAACCGGCGACCACCAACAACCGCATGGAACTGATGGCCGCCATCATGGCGCTGGAGGCGTTGAAGAAGCCGGTGACCGTCCGCCTCTTCACCGACAGTGAATATGTGAAGAACGGCATCACCAAATGGATCCATGGCTGGAAGGCCAAGGGCTGGCTGACCGCCGACAAGAAGCCGGTGAAGAACGTCGATCTGTGGCAGCGCCTGGAAGAGGCAAAGCGGCAGCACGAGATCGAATTCCACTGGGTCCGCGGCCACGCCGGCCACCCCGAGAATGAACGCGCCGACGAACTGGCACGGCGCGGTGTGGCCGACGTGCGGGCACAGGGATAAACAAGGCCCTCTCCCGCCCCGGGAGAGGGAGGGGACCCGCCAAAGGCGGGGAGGGTGAGGGGTGACACAAGCATCCCGAACCGGATGGTTCCTTGCACCACCCCTCACCCTTCCCATGCTCCGCATGGGCCCCTTCCCTCTCCCGGGCCGGGAGAGGGAGATCTCAGCTCAAACCTTCTCCAGCACCGCCTCGGCCGACGACACCTCGAACTTGCCGGGGGCCTCGACGGCGACGTGGGTGACCTTGCCATCCTCCGCCACCAGGGCGAAGCGCTGGCCGCGGGTGCCCAGGCCGTGGGCGGAACCGTCCATGGTCAGGCCGAGAGCCGTGGTGAAGGTGGCGTTGCCGTCCGGCAGCATCTTCACCTTGTCGCCGACGCCGCCCTTGTCACCCCAGGCGCGCATCACGAAGGGATCGTTGACGGCAAGGCAGATGATGCTGTCCACGCCCTTGGCCTTCAGCGCGTCGGCCTGCTGGACGAAGCCCGGCAGATGCTTGGCGGAGCAGGTCGGGGTGAAGGCGCCGGGGACGGAGAACAGGACGACCTTCTTGCCCTTGAACAGCTCGTCCGTCGTCACTTCCTGCATGCCGTTGTCGGTCAGCCACTTCAGCGTGACGGACGGAATGGCATCGCCAACCTGGATGCTCCCAGCCTGATTGCTCATGGTCTCTAACCCTTCCGATTTTATGGGTTTGACCCGTTTTCCGGGTTCGGCCGGACCCTCATTGCGGAGCCCGGCCCTGCATCCCTTCTATCCCCCGCGGCCGATGGCCGCAAGGCGCGGTTGACGCCACCCGCCGACGCCCCTCACGCCTTCTTCACGAACTCCGACTTCAGGTTCATGGCGCCGATGCCGTCGATCTTGCAGGCGATGTTGTGCCCATCGGCCCCGTCGGTCAGCCGGATGTTCTTCACCTTGGTCCCGCCCTTGACTACCAGGGACGATCCCTTGACCTTCAGGTCCTTGATGACCGTGACGCTGTCGCCGTCGCTCAGCATGTTGCCGTTGGCGTCGCGCACGCCCTGCCCCGCATCGGCATCCGTCGTGGCGGCGGCCGTGTCGGGGTTCCATTCATGACCGCAGTCGGGGCAATTCCACAGGCTGCCATCATTGTAGGCGTTTTCGGAGCCGCACTGCGGGCAGTTGATCTGATCGTCCATCATCGTCCTCATGGCGCGGGAGAAGCTCCCGGAGCCGCCCTGTTACCGCAGAATAGCCGCAGCGGCCATAGGCCTTTTCCCGATCACGCTCAGGACGACTTGCCGGCCGCCGTCCCCGCCGCCTTGCCCGCTGCCTTTCCCAACGCCTCCAGTACCGCGCCGTCGCTGAGCAGTTCCGGCAGGGCGATGCCGTCCGGCGCGCCGGGGCCGTAGACGATGTTGAAGGGGATGCCGTACCGGCCATGGTCGGACAGAAACTTCGCGATCGTCGCGTCCGGCCGGGTCCAGTCGGCGCGCATCGCCACCACGCCCTTGTCCTCCAGCCGCTCGGCAACCTCGCCACGGTTCAGGACCAGCTTCTTGTTGGCCTGACAGGTGATGCACCAGTCGGCGGTCACGTCGACGAACACGGTGCGGCCGGCCGCGACATGGTCGCGGATCGTCGATTCGACGAAGGGCACCCAGCGCGCCTTGCTGTCGCTGACCACCGGCGCCGCACCGGCCGACGGGCCGACCGCCGCCGGCATGGCGAAGGCGGCAACCGCCAGCACACCGGCCAGCGCCGGGCCGGCGGTCCGCGCCGCGCCGCGTGCGCTCCGCCCCACCCACAGCGCCAGCACCAGCGCCGCCATCAGCAGCCCGACCGTCGCCGCTGCCACCTCGCCGATCTGCGCCGTCAGCACCGACAGCAACCAAACCGCCGTCAGCATCAGCGCGAAGCCCAACACGATCTTCAGCGTCGCCATCCAGCGTCCCGGCCGCGGTAGCCATCCGGCCACCCGCGGCCAAGCCGCCACCGCCAGATAGGGCAGCGCCAGCCCGACACCCAGCGTCGCGAAGATCGCGTAGACCTCCACCGGCCCCTTGGACAGCGCGAATCCCACCGCCGTGCCGAGGAACGGCGCCGAACAGGGCGTCGCCAGCAGGGTTGCGAACATGCCGGTGGCGAACGGCCCGGCCAGTCCGTCGCCGCCCAGCCGATCGGCCAGCGCGCGCGGCAGCGGCACCTCGAACAGGCCCCACAAATTGGCCGAGAACAGCGTGACCAGCACGACCATGAAGACCAGGAACAGCGGCTGCTGGAACTGGATGCCCCAGCCGACTGCCCCGCCAGCCGCCTTGATGCCGACCAGCACCGAGGCCATCAGCAGGAAGGAGGTCAGGATGCCGGCTGCGCTCGCCAGGAATCCGGCACGCACCGCGGCGGGCGCCCGTCCGCCATGCTTGACCACCGACATCAGCTTCAGCGACAGCACCGGCAGCACGCAGGGCATCAGGTTCAGGATCAGCCCGCCCAGCAGCGCCACCCCCAGCATCGCCGCCAGACCGACGCTGCCGGATGTCGGCGCGGTAGAACCGGCTGAGGCCGTCACCGGCGCCTCCACCGCCTTGTCGCCGTCGACCAGGGTCAACGTCATCGCGCGCCCGGACAGATCCAGCCCCGGCTGCGGATCGGTCACCGTCAGGGTCAGGCGGACATGGCGGTCGTTGTCGGAAAATACCGTCTTCGGGGCGGAAAAGGTCAGGGCAGGATCGGTCTCGACGAACAGGTCGGGGGTGACGAAGCCGTCGGCGGCGGTCGCCTCCACCTCCAGCGACGCCCCCTTGCCCTGCACGGAATCGATGCGCAGCAGCCCGTTCGGCCCCTTCGGCACCAGCGCCTGCGCGCGCGCCACATCGTTGGCGACCTCGCTGGGTTCCGCCGGCCCGGCCGGCAGCGCAAGCGCGAGGTCCAGCGTCTGCGGCACGCAGATCTCCGAACAGACCAACAGTTCGGCGGTCAGCGCCAGATCGACCGGCTTGCCGGGCGTCGTCGGCGCCCCCTGGATCGGGAACAGGACCGCCGTGTCGTATCCCGCCGTCTCGAATCCCAGGACGGAAAAACGGTGCGGCGCCGGATAAGAGAGCGTCGCCTCACCCAGGTTGCCCGAGCGGCTCCAGTCCAGGCGCGGTGCGAATCCGGCATCGCCGGGGGAGCGCCAGTAGGTCTTCCATCCCGGCTCCAGCCGCAACTCCAGCCCCAGCGGCAGCGCCGTCAGGTCGCCGGTGCCGCGCACCGCGGAAACCAATCGCGCCTCCACCGGCCCGGCCTTGGTCCAGGCTCCAATCCCGTCCCCTGCCTCATTGCCCTGGGCAAAAGCGGGTACGGCGCCACCGGCCGGCACGGCCAGAAGCAGCAGGAGGGCGAGGGCATGTCTTTTCATCGCGCGCACTGTTCTCTTCCCTGGAAGGGGCGCATCGGCGTCCCCGACACCCTATATGATAGCCCATATAATGGTGACAAAGCTCGGCCGGTGCTGTCACACTCCGGTGAAAGCGTCGCCAGAGCGCCAACCACAACCCACCGTAGGGACGGGCGCGGTCATCCGCACCGAACCGACGACAAGGATAATCGCCCATGCCGCGCCTGACCAAGTCTCCGGACTCCAATGCCACGGAATCGCTGACCGGCCAGCTGCTGATCGCCATGCCCGGAATGGAGGACCCGCGTTTCCAGCGTACGGTCATCTATGTCTGCGCCCACAATGAAGACGGCGCAATGGGTCTGGTGGTGAACCGGCTGTTCGGGTCGATCACGTTCGAGGATCTGCTGGAACAGCTCGACATGGACATCCCGCAGCCAACCCACAACCTGCCGGTGCATTACGGCGGTCCGGTCGAGTCGGGCCGCGGCTTTGTCCTGCACTCCACCGATTATGTCCGCGACGGCACGCTGGTGGTGAACGACGACGTGGCCCTGACCGCCACCATCGACATCCTGCGCGCCATCTCCGAAGACCGCGGCCCGCGCCGCAACCTGCTGCTGCTGGGCTATGCCGGCTGGGGGCCGGGGCAACTGGACGCCGAATTCCAGGCCAACGGCTGGCTGAACGTGCCCTGCGACGAAAAGCTGCTGTTCGACACCGACCTGGACGCCAAGTGGGAACGGGCCATCGGCAAGCTCGGCGTCAGCGTCTCCATGCTGTCGGGCGAGGCCGGGCACGCCTGAGCGCGCCCAGCCTGCCCTGATATCTCACTCCGCCCACCGTGCCGCAGCCGCGTCGTCGCTTTCCTTGGCCTCGACCCAGCGCTCGCCCTCCGGCGTGGCTTCCAGCTTCCAGAAGGGCGCCTTGGTCTTCAGCCAGTCCATCAGGAAACGGCAGGACTCGAAAGCGGCGTCGCGGTGGGCCGACGCGGTGGCGACCATCACGATGCGGTCCCCCGGCTCCAGACGGCCGTACCGGTGGATCACCAGCACATCGTCCAGCGGCCAGCGGCGCCGCGCCTCCTCCTCGATGGCTTCCAGCTGACGCTCGGTCATGCCGGGATAGTGCTCCAGCGTCATGGCGCTGACCGCCGCGCCGCCGGCGATGTCGCGCACCAGACCGACGAACATCGCCACCCCGCCGATGCTGGTTCGGCCGGCGATGAAGGCGGCATATTCGGTGCCGACATCGAAATCCTCGGCCTGGACGCGGATCGCCATGCCGTCAGCCCCCCGTCACCGGCGGGAACAGCGCAATCTCATCGGTCGCGGAGATCGGGTGGTCGTAGGGCACATGCTCCTGGTTCACCGCCACCTTGACGACCTTGCTGTTGGCCAGCGCCTCGGCATGGCGGGGGCTGCGGGTCTTCAGCCATTCGACGAGTGCACCGGCCGTGGTCACCTCCGCCGGCAACTCCACGGTCTCGGTCGGCACGCCGATCTTGCTGCGCAGCCAGGCGAAATAAAGAATCTTCATCACGCGACCTCTACAGGAATTCTTTGAAAGGCAGGAAATCGACGGTCATGCCGGGCTCGACCCCGGCCAGATCCTCCGGCAACTCGATCAGGCCCTCGGACTCCACCAGCGACGACAGCACGCCGGCCCCGTCGCGCGGGTATTTGGACGCCACCAGCGCGCCGTCCTCGCCGCGGGCCAGCGACCCGCGCAGGAACTCGCGCCGCCCCGGCTTCTTCTTGTGGGCGAAGGCCGCGCGCACCGGGATCGCCCGCGGCGCCTCGTCCGCCGCCCCCATCAGCCGCAGGAGGATCGGCCGGGCGATGCGCAGGAAGGTCACCACCACCGCCACCGGATTGCCCGGCAGCCCGACGAACACCGCGCCGCGCACACGGCCCAGCGCCACCGGCCGGCCCGGCTTGATCGCCAGCCGCCAGAAATCCAACCGCCCATTGGCCTCGACCGCCGGCTTGACGTGATCCTCCTCCCCGGTGGACATGCCGCCGGAGGTGATCAACGCATCATGGCTCGCCGCCGCCTCCGCCAGAGCGTCGCGGATCGTCTCGAACCGGTCGGGCAGGATGCCGAGGTCGGTGACGGCGCAGCCCAGCCGGGTCAGCAGCGCGATCAGGGCGAAGCGGTTGGCGTCATAGACGGCGCCGGGCTCCAGCACCTGCCCAGGCTGCCGCAGTTCGTCGCCGGTGGAAAACACCGCCACCCGCAGGCGGCAGCGCACCTCCAACACCGCATGACCCAGTGACGCCGCAAGCGCGATGTCCTCCGGCCGCAGGCGCCGCCCGGCGGCCAGCACCACCGATCCTTCGCGCACATCCTCCCCTGCCAACCGACGGTTGACGCCGCGGCGGATGCCCGCAGGCAGGGCAACGGTGGAGCCGTCGCTGCGGCAATCCTCCTGCATGAACACCGTGTCCATGCCCGACGGCATCGGCGCGCCGGTGAAGATGCGCACCGCCTCCCCCCGCACCGCCGGCCGGCCGAGCCACTGCCCGGCGGCGACCCGCGCCGTCACCGGCAGCACGGTCGCCCCATCGGCGGCGAGATCGTCGAAGAACACGGCATAGCCGTCCACCGCGGCATTGTCATGCGGCGGTACGTTGAAGGGCGCCACCAGATCGGCGGCCAGCACCCGGCCGAGCGCGTCGGACAGCGGCACGATTTCGGTCGCCGTCACCGGCCCGACCCGTCCGGCCAGCAGCGCCAGCGCCGGCTCCACCGCCATCATCGGCCCACCGAAGGCGAAGCAATCATTGTCGAGTTGCACCATGGCCGCCACTCTAGTCCGTCGCGGCGTCCGGTGCGAAGAGGGAAAAGGCGTCCTTTCCGGGACGTGGCACTCAGCCTTCGAACAGGCCGGGAATCTCCTCGACCCGCGTCAGCAGCCGGTCCGGCCGCCGCGCCGCCAGCGCATCCTCGCGCGCGTAACCCCAGGCGACGGCGGCGCAGCCCATCCCCACCTTCCGCGCGGCGTCGATGTCGCGCACCTCGTCACCGATGCCGATGGCAAGCTCCGCCGGAACGCCGGCCGTACGCAGCATCTTGCGGAACTTCGCCGCCTTGCCGAACAGCGAGGCGCCGCAGCCGTAATGCGCCACCCGCCCGGCCGCCTCCGGTCCCAAAATACCGCGGATGTTCTCCACCGAGTTCGAACTGACGATGGCGACGGTCACGCCGCGGTCGCTCAACGCCCGCAGTATCTCCGGCACACCGTCGAACAGCCGGATTCCGTCGATGTCGCGCGCCATCAGCTGCCGCATGTGGTTGGCGATGAAGGGCAGCTTCCAGTTCGGCACCCGCAGGTGGTGCATGATCTGCCGCGCGTCATAGCCGCGCAACCGCTCCACCTCGTCCGCCTGCACCCGATTGAAGCCATAGCGGTCGGCGACGCCGTTCAGGACGCCGATGAACCAGGGAAAGCTGTCGGCCAGCGTCCCATCGAAATCGAAGATGGCGAGCTTGTAACGCAAGGATGAGAACACAAACTCTGCTACATCAGATTTGGTCGACTTTGTTCAGAGCGATCACGCGATATCGAAAATTTCCTCTCCATCGCGCATCACATATTTCCCGCACACCCAGCACTTGACCAGATATTTCGATTCCGGATCATTGCGAGTATACGTATACATCACATAGGAATTATTCTTTCGACGCACCCAGAGATCACCGGCCTCGGTGTCTTCCAGCAGGCGATCGCCGGTTTGATCCGGAATATTGTTTAGACTATCGATCACATCGTCAACATCAGCTGCTTCAGCTGCAGTCAACGCCTGAAACAGACGATTAAATTGACGGTGGTATTGAAATAAAATCTTAGGCTTACGACTCAATCTAAACGGCTCATCGGACACGAGCTTCAACCCTTTTTGTTGGGCAACCAGCCTCCCGGCTTGTCACCTTCAATCTTCAATTTCGAAATAAACTCAGAGACTTTCTTCTTGCTACTCGGGTTCAGAGCAATCTTAACCGGCGCCTTTGTTACATGTGGTCCCGCTGAAGGGGGCTGCTGCGGTTTCGATGCCGTCATAGTGGGCCTCACTAACAAATCTGTGTCTGACATATATGTGGCGACCTTTGTCCTGTGGTGTCAACGATAGCAGAATGCGCCAAAACGCATAGCTCCGTCGGAGTCAGGGATAACTCTAACGTCTTATAAGTAGAAAGTCACTTGCATTTTCGCGCATTCAGATGCATGAGCGAGCAAGATCACCCCAACCCGCACCGCTCCACCACGAACTCCGCAACCGCCTCGGCATCGTTCAGGTCCAGCACCGGCACCGGACAGCCGGGAACCACGCCGTCGCTGGCGACCGCGACGATGGTGGGATCGTCGGGGGCGATCAGCGCCTTGTCCACCTCGGCCCGCCAGACCTCGATCTTCTCGTGCCGGTCGCGCTTGAATCCCTCGACCAGCAGCAGGTCCACCGGAGCCACCTTGGTCACCAGCTGCTCCAGAGTCAGCTCCGGCTCGCCGTCGCGCAGTTCGTGCATCAGCGCCCAGCGGCGGGGGGAACTGACCAGCACCTCCGTGGCGCCGGCCAAGCGATGGTTGTGGCTGTCCTTGCCGGGATGGTCGATGTCGAAGCCCTTATGGGCATGCTTGACCGTCGACACACGCAACCCCCGCGCCGTCAGCGCCGGGATCAGCCGCACCATAAGCGAGGTCTTGCCGCTGCCGCTCCAGCCGGTCAGCCCGAAGATTTTCATGTCGGAAACTTTCAACCGGCGCTGCGGGCGGAACGGGCGGTGCCGGGCTTCGCCGGCTGTTCCGCCATCATGTGGGTCAGCCCGGCGCGCATGTAATCCCACCCGGTGTAGAAGGTCAGCGCCGCGGCGATCCACAGCCCGACCGTACCGATGAAGGTCACCGGCAGTTCCGCCGGACCATAATCGCCGACGATCAGGAAACCCAGCGCGATCATCTGGATCGTCGTCTTCCATTTCGCCAGCCAGGTCACCGGCACGCCGACATGCAGCCCGGCCAGATACTCGCGCAGCCCCGACACCAGCACCTCGCGCAGCAGGATCACCACCGCCGGCAGGATCGACAGGCCGGTCAGCCGGTGGAACCCCGCCAGCATGATGAGGGTCGCCGCCACCAGCAGCTTGTCGGCGATGGGGTCCAGGAACTTGCCGATCACGCTTTCCTGCGCCCAGGCCCGCGCCAGATAGCCGTCGAACCAGTCGGTGATGCAGGCGGCGGCATAGAGCGAGCACGCGGTATAGGCCGCCCAGGCTTCCGGCACATAGAACAGCCCGACCACCAGCGGGATCACCGCGATTCGCGACAGGGTCAGCAGGTTGGGCAGGCTGGTCAGCATGACGGAAAACTCGAACCGCTGGAGGATGTCGCCGCACGGCACCCGTGAGAGAGCCGGCTGATTTGTTGTGCCCGCATTCTAACCATCGGGATGGAAGTGATCGTATATCTTTTTCGCAACGGCGCGATTGATCCCTTCCACCTCCTCCAGATCGGCCAGCCCGGCGCGCGCCACCGCCGCCCCGCTGCCGAAATGATGCAGCAGGGCCTTCTTGCGGGCGGGCCCGATGCCGGCGATCTCGTCGATCGGCGATTTGCCGATGGCCTTGGTCCGCTTGGCCCGGTGGGTGCCGATGGCGAAGCGGTGGGCCTCGTCGCGAAGCCGCTGCAGGAAATACAGCACCGGGTCGCGCGGCTCCATCTGGAAGGGCGGACGGTTCTCCATGAAGAAATGCTCGCGCCCGGCGTCGCGGTCCGGCCCCTTGGCGATGCCGACCAGCGTCACGTCGTCGATGCCCAGCTCCGCGAACACCTCCAGCGCCACGTTCAGCTGTCCCAGACCGCCGTCGATCAGCACCAGATCGGGCCATGTCCCCAGGGTGCGCTCCGGATCCTCCTTGACCGCCCGGCCGAATCGGCGGGTCAGCACCTCGCGCATCATGGCGAAGTCGTCGCCGGCCGCCCCCTGCTCGCGGATGTTGAACTTGCGGTAGGCGTTCTTGATGAAGCCCTCCGGCCCGGCGACGATCATCGCGCCGATGGCGTGCGCCCCCTGGATGTGGGAGTTGTCGTAGACCTCGACCCGCTCCGGCGGCGCGTCCATGCCGAACGCAGAGGCCACCCCGTCCAGCAGCCGCGCCTGGCTGGAGCTTTCGGCCAGCCGGCGCCCATGCGCCTCGCGCGCATTGGTCAGGGCATGTTCGACGATCCGCCGCTTCTCGCCGCGTTTCGGCTCGGCCAGCTCCACCCTGTGCCCGGCGCGCACGGCCAGCGCCTCGCTCAGCAGGTCCAGCTCCGGCAGGGCGTGGCTGACCAGCACCAGCGGCGGCGCCGCCTTGTTCTCGTAGAACTGGGCAATGAAAGCGGCCAGCACCTCCTCGGTCTCCGCCGCCTTGTCGTGGCTGGGGAAATAGGCGCGGTTGCCATAGTTGCGTCCGCCGCGGAAGAAGAAGACCTGGATGCAGGTCACCCCGCCCTCGGCATAGGCGGCGATGACGTCGGCATCCTCCACCACGCCCTCGACATTGATGTCCTGGTGGGCCTGGATCGCGGTCAGCGCACGGATACGGTCGCGGTAGCGCGCCGCCGTCTCGAAATCCATCGCGTCGGAAGCGGCCATCATCCGGTCGGCGAACTCCGTCTGGATGTCGCGGCTCTTGCCCGACAGAAAGGCGCGGGCCTGACCAACCTGTGCCTGATACTCCGCCGGGCTGACGCGGCCGACACAGGGCGCGGTGCAGCGCTTGATCTGGTATTGCAGGCAGGGCCGGGTGCGGGAGGCGAACACCGTATCGGCGCAGTTGCGCAGCAGGAAGGCGCGCTGCAGCGCCGTGATCGTCCGGTTCACCGCACCGGCCGACGCGAAGGGGCCGAAGTAATCGGCATCGCGCCCGCGCGCGCCGCGGTGCTTGGTCAGCTGCGGATAGTCGTGATCCCTCGTGATCATGATGTGCGGAAAGGTCTTGTCGTCCCGCAACAGCACGTTGTAACGCGGCATCAGCTTCTTGATCAGGTTCGATTCGAGAAGCAGCGCCTCCACCTCGGTGTGGGTGTTGACGAACTCCATCGTCTCGGTCTCCGCGACCATGCGCTGGAGCCTGACCGGCAGCTTTCCGACCTGGGTGTAGTTGGTCACCCGGCGCTTCAGGTTGCGCGCCTTGCCGACATACAGGACCGCCCCGTCTCCCGCCAGCATGCGGTAGACGCCCGGCGTCTGGGGCAGGGTCTTCAGATGCTCACGAATGATCTCGACACCCCGGTTGATGTCGGCCGGCTGCCGCTTCGGACGCGCGGCAACGCCCTCACCGCCCGAGGCATCGGTGTCGGAAGAGGAAACCAGGGGCTCTGAGGAATGCGTTTCGGACATGACCAGAATGTCGTCGAGGCGCCGTCGCGGGTCAACCGTTGGGCACGCGAAGGACGCATGCGGAACGACTCACCCCTCCTGAAGAATATCCACGAAACCTGTGGATAAGTTTGTCGATAACGACGGGGGTAGCCCGTCCGGAGCTAGGCGCCACAACGGGTCGCATGCTTCCGCCCATTTTTTAGGCATTTTCGTTAAGCCATTGATTTCCTTAGGTCAGGCTCGAGTCAAGGCTGGGAATTGACGCGCCGACACAAAATTGTCGCGGGTGTGCAGGCGCCTCTTGCGCGGGGTGGGGCACCTGTGTAAAACGCGCGGTCATTTTCGCCGCACCGCACCCGCCCCACCGGCCGCAAGGCTCCGAACCGGTGCGCCCGTCCCTGTTCAAGGATTGTAATCCGCCGCTATTCGTTGGGCACGAAGCCATGCGCCGGCTGCGCCCATCCCAGATGTTCCCCACCGTCCAGCGCGATCATCTGGCCGGTCATCGCCGGGGCGGCGATCAGGAAGCGGATGGCGGCGCAGACCTCCTCCGGCGTGGTGCCGCGATGCAGCGGGGTCGAGTCCCACTGGGCGGCGAACTCCTCTTCCGTCTGACGGTCGTTGCGCAGGGTGGGACCGGGTCCGATGCCGTTGACGCGGATGCGCGGGGCCAGCGCCAGCGCCATCGTGCGGGTCAGCGCCCACAGCCCCATCTTCGACAGGGTATAGGACACGAAGTGCGGCGTCGGATTCCAAACGCGCTGGTCGATGATGTTGACGATCAGCCCGCGCTCCCCCTCCGGCAACCGCGACGCGAAATCCTGCGACAGCACGAAGGGCGCCCGCAGGTTCGCCTCCATATGCGCATCCCACGATTCGCGGGTGACGTCGGCCATCTCGTCGCGTTCGAAGCGGGAGGCGTTGTTGACCAGCAGGGTCAGCGGACCGAGCCGCTCCGTCACCGCCGGCACCAGCGTCTTCACCTCCGCCTCGCGGTCCAGATCGGCGGCGAAGGCCATGGCACGACCACCCGCCCGCTCGATCTCGGCGACGACGGCATCGGCCTCCCCACGGGAACTTCGGTAATGGACGGCGACGTCCCACCCCTGCCCCGCCAGATCGAGCGCGATGGCCCGCCCGATGCGCTTGCCGGCCCCGGTCACCAGAGCCGTTTTCCTCTTGATCTCGACCATGGCGCCATAGGTACCTTGCCACCGCCGCGGGTCAAGGGGTGAGACGGCCCAAAGCCGGGCCGATGCCGAAGTTGGCGGCGAAGTTGGCGGCGAAGTTGGTGGAAGGGGTAAGCCGGCGATGTTGCGCGAAGCCTTCGAATATCTGACCACGCCCTGCCCGCCGCTGGCCCGCCGTTTCGGCTATCTGTCGGAGATGGTGGCCCTGGGGGCCCGCCACCGCCGGCAGAGGCGGACCTGGGCGCCGCATGTCGCGGCCTGTCACCGCTTCATCGATCAGGCGATGCAGCGGGTGGAACCGGGCGGACGGGCTTTGGTGGCCGGCTCCGGGTTGCTGATCGAAATTCCGCTGGAAACGCTGACCGCCCGCTTCGACGAGGTGGTCCTGGCGGACGTGCTGCACAGCCGAACCGTCCGCCGCCGCGCGGCGGCCCTGCCCAATGTCCGCCTTGTCGAAATGGATGTCAGCGGCGCCCTGGCGCCGCTTGCCGCCGCGCTGGACACCGGCGGCCGCCTGCCCACCGATTTCGAGCCGCCGATTCCCGATGGCGGCCCGTTCCGCTTTGCCGTGTCCTGCAACCTGCTGTCCCAACTGCCGCTGCTGCCGCTGGAAGCGGTGGAACGCCGCGCCCCGGCGACCACGGAGGCGGAGCGGACGGCCTTCGCCCTGCGCATGGTCCATGGCCATCTCTGCTGGCTGTCCGCCATCGCCGAACGCGCGGCCCTGTTCACCGACATCGACGCCTCGTGGATGCATGGCGGCACGGTGACGGAGGTGGAGGATTCGACCTGGGGCCTGGCCCTTCCCGCCCCCGACATGTCCTGGCTTTGGGACATCGCCCCGGCGCCGGAGCAGGACCGGCGGCAGGACCTGCGCCACAGCGTCGGCGGCTGGTTCGACGTGCGGACGGTGACGAGTGTCCTTCCACCCTGTTGAGGGAACCGAGACCTCGACACAGCAGACGGGAGAGCGCCCATGGCCGCCAATGACCGCAACCGCAGCAGCGATGACCGCCCCAGGGACGAGCGCAACATCGGCAACGCCACCGGCCCCAGCGACAGCGGCGGCATCGACGAGCGCAAGATACCGCTGGACATCCCCCGGACGGTCGATCATCCCGACGTGGACGAACGGATCGAAGGCTTCCAGCGCATCATCGGACCCGGCGCCGGCGGTCCCATCGACCAGCCCGACGAGGACTTCGGCATTCCGGGCAGCGAGGAGGCCGGCGGACTCGGCACCGGTCCCCTGCCGCCGCGACAGCCCGACCATCCTCAGGGCCAGACCACCAGGGGAACCGAACCGGGATCATCGGACCGTATCGTCTCCGACCGCAACGTCGCGGTCGATGGGGCGCGGGACCGCAAGTAATCGGTACGGCGAACTATTGCCGGAGTAGCCACGGACCATGGCGGCCGACAATAGTTCGCAACTCCGTTTATTGATAAAGCTGATACGGAAACGGTCGGGCGGCATTGCGCGGACTGCGCTTCTTGGGACAGTGGTTCTGCCCTATCTTGGGTCTCACAAGGCGAACGAATGCCTCATGCCAACCCAAGGGAGTGGACGTCTCTCACCTCACGTGGAGATTCCCAAAGCCATGAACAGCAATTTCAACGAAGTCCGCGATCCCCGTTCCTACGACGAGATCATGCTGGCCGCCCGCCAGATGCGCGCCGACCACCTGCGCGACCTGTTCGGCAAGCTGCGCGCCAACCTGTTCGGCGCCCGTGCCGGCCACGGCACCGCGCTGCCGAGCGTTCGCTGACGGCAGACGGGCCTCCGCCGACCGGCGAGGCTCCAGCCAGATAAGGAAACGGCACCGTGCATTGCTGCGCGGTGCCGTTTTCGCATTCGGGAACTCTCCAGCCCGCTCGCTATCCGCGTTCCGACCCCGGTGCGCCGGTGCACCACAGAAGCCCCAACACCAGACCCTTGCAGCGCGGCAGCAGGATCAGCGTCAGCAGCAGGGTCAGCGCCGGCCAGATGGCCAGATGCAACCAGGTCGGCGGCTCATAGGTCTGTTCGACGAACAGCAGGGCGGGGATGACGATGTGGCCGACGATCAGGATGGTCATCCAGGGCGGCGCATCGTCGGCGCGCAGATGGCCATAAGCCTCCCCACAGGCCGAGCAATGGTCCACCGGCTTCAGGAAGTTCCGCAGCAGCCGGCCGCGCCCGCAATTGGGACAGCAGCCGATCAAGCCTCGGAAAGAGGCTAGAAACTTCGACGGAGCCGCTTCGGTTCCTGCGATCATGGCCACTCCTTCCGTGTTGCCCACAATATAGGCTCTTGCCCGCCAAACCACACCCCCGATTGCGGGCAGGTCCGGCATGCGGAGTCGGGATCGCGGCGACCGTCCGGATTTTCGTGCCGTCCTTATCCCGTCCGTCACCCCGTGCTATGAAGTGTGCGGCCAGTTTGCCGCTACGGAGAAGACATGGGAGAGGACCCGATGGATCGGACGCCGGATGAAACAATGGAACATCTCCCGGATTCTGTTTCATAGCGTTTCAAATGTTCAACTCCAGCCTCCCCAACCCTGCTGCCGAGTTGACGGCGGCGACCGCGCGGTCTAGGGGAAGACCTTTGCGTTCCGGAGACCCAGCCATGCCCGTCACCCGCCTGTTGTGCGCCGCCGCGGCCCTCGCCGCCTTCGTCGGTCCGTTCGCCGCCCCGGTTTCGGCGATGGCGCAGACCAAGACCGTCGCCATCACCGCCATCGTCCAGCACCCGGCGCTCGACGCGACGCGCGATGGCGTGGTGGAGGCGTTGAAGGACGCCGGCTATGTCCAGGGCCAGAACCTGAAGGTCGAATACCAGAGCGCGCAGGGCAACCCGGCCACCGCCGCGCAGATCGCCCGCCAGTTCGCCGGCTCCCGCCCCGACGTGATCGTGCCGATCTCCACCCCGTCGGCCCAGGCGGTGGCGGCGGCGACCCGCGACATTCCGGTGGTCTTCACCGCGGTGACCGATCCGGTGTCGGCCCAGCTGGTGAAGTCGATGGACAAGCCCGGCGCCAACATCACCGGCCTGTCCGACATGGCCCCGGTTGGTGAGCATGTCGCCCTGATCCGCGAGATCCTGCCGCAGGCCAAGCGCATCGGCGTCCTCTACAACCCGGGTGAGCCGAACTCCATCGTGCTGGTCAAGGCGCTGAAGGACGAGGCCGCCAAGGCCGGCCTGACCGTGGTCGAGGCCTCCGTGCCGAAGTCCTCGGACGCCCAGCAGGCGGTGCGCAGCCTCGTCGGCAAGGCCGATGCCGTCTACATCCCGCTCGACAACACCGTCGTCTCGGCGCTGGAAAGCGTGATCGCCGTCGGCCAGCAGGCCAAGCTGCCGATCTTCTCCGCCGACACCGACAGCGTCGCCCGCGGCACCGTCGCCTCGATCGGCTTCGACTATCTCCAGGTCGGCAAGCAGACCGGCGCCATCGTCGCCCGCGTCCTGAAGGGCGAGAAGCCGGGCGACATCCCGGTGTCGCTCGCCAAGGGCACCGACCTGTTCGTCAACCCGAAGTCCGCCGCCGCCATGGGCGTCACCCTGCCCGACGCGGTGGTGAAGCGCGCGACGAAGGTGGTCGGACAGTAAGTGGCGGTTGGGGAAAGGCACTTTGCCCCCTCCCTAACCCTCCCCCACCTTCGGTGGGAGAGGGAACTGCCGCAGAACGCCGACAAGAGTCCAATCCCCTCTCCCGCGCAAGCGGGGGAGGGATAGGGAGGGGGCAATACACTCTCTCCTCCAAGCCTCCTTCAAAAGCACCGCAATGACCGAAATCGCCCTCTTCGGCGCCATCGAGATCGGCCTCGTCTATGCGCTGGTCGCCATCGGCGTCTATCTGTCCTTCCGCATCCTGGACTTCCCCGACCTGACGGTGGACGGAAGCTTTCCGCTGGGGGCGGCCGTCTGCGCGGTGCTCTTGATCGCCGGCGTCAACCCCTGGCTCGCCAGTCTCGCCGCCGCGCTGGCCGGGGCGGCGGCCGGGCTGGTGACGGCGACGCTGAACGTGCGCTTCAAGATCCTGCATCTTCTCGCCAGCATCCTGACGATGATCGCCCTGTTCTCCGTCAATTTGCGGGTCATGGGGCGGCCGAACGTGGCTCTGCTGATGCAGGACACGGTGCTGACGCCCTTCTATGGCCTCGGGATCCCGGACCATATCGTCCGCCCGCTGGTGGTCGGCGTCATCGTCGCGGTCGTCGTGCTGCTGCTCGCCCGCTTCCTGTCCAGCGAGTTCGGACTGGCGATGCGGGCGACCGGCGTCAATGCGCGGATGGCGCGGGCGCAGGGCGTCGACACCGACGCCCATGTCTATGCCGGCATCGCCCTGTCCAACGCCCTGACCGGTCTTGCCGGCGCCCTGTTCGCCCAGACCAACGGCTTCGCCGACGTGACGACCGGCATCGGCACCATCGTGGTCGGCCTCGCCGCCGTGATCGTCGGCGAGACGGTGCTGCCTGCCCGCGCCCTGGCTCTGGCCCTGGTCGGCTGCGTCGCCGGCTCGATCCTCTACCGCCTCGCGGTGCAGTTGGCACTGTCGGCCGATTCCATCGGCTTGCAGGCTTCCGACCTCAATCTGGTGACCGCGGTTCTGGTCGCCGTCGCCCTGATCCTGCCGCGCCTGAGGGCCAAGGCCTCCCGTAGCGTTTCCCGCAGCCCGAGTGCCGCAAAATGATCGTCGTCGAGGATATCCACGTCACCTTCGGCCGCGGCACGCCGCTGGAAAAGCACGCGCTGCGCGGCGTCGACCTGACCATCCCGGAGGGCGAGTTCGTCACCGTCATCGGCTCCAACGGCGCCGGGAAATCCACCTTCCTCGGCTCGCTGGCCGGCGATGTGCTGGCGGAGCAGGGGCGCATCTCCATCGACGGCACCGACGTCACCCGCTGGGACACGCCGCGCCGGGCCGGGCTGGTCGCCCGCGTCTTCCAGGACCCCATGGCCGGCAGCTGCGCCGCCCTGACCATCGAGGAGAACATGGCGCTGGCCGCCGCCCGCGGACGCCGCCGCGGCCTTGGGCTGGCGCTGGGCAGCGACCGCCGCAGGAACTTCCGCGACCGCATCGCGGCGCTGGGGCTCGGGCTGGAGAACCGGCTGCACGACCGCATGGGCCTGCTGTCCGGCGGGCAGCGTCAGGCGGTCAGCCTGCTGATGGCGACGCTGGCCGGCTCCAAGATCCTGCTGCTGGACGAGCACACCGCTGCGCTCGACCCCGCCACCGCCGATTTCGTGCTGGATCTGACCCGGCGCATCGTCCGCGACAACCGCCTGACCACGCTGATGGTCACCCATTCGATGCGGCAGGCGCTGGACTATGGCGACCGCACGCTGATGCTGCATGAGGGGCGCGTCGTCCTCGACGTGGCGGGGGAGGAACGCGCCGGCCTGGACGTGCCGCACCTGCTCGCCCTGTTCGCCAGGCAGCGCGGCGGGGTGGAAATCAGCGACGACAGCCTTCTGATCGGCTAGGCGCTCGCCGTCCTCGCCTCGGCCTGCGCCACGTGCTCGTCCTCGCGATCCGCCTCGAACAGCGACTGAAGCTCCGCCGCGGCATCGCGGGAGGTCTGGATCAGCTTGGTCTCGTCATTGTGGACGGCGTGCTGACGGATCAGGGTGCGTTCGTCATGGGCTCGGAAGGTGTCGAGCGTCCGCGTGACCTCCCCCTCCGCCATGCCCATCTGGCGCAGCACGTCGCCGGTCAGGCGGATGCTGCTGTCGAAGGTCTCGCGCACGATGTGGCTGACGCCACGGTCCATCAGATGGTGGACATGGCGGCGGTTGCGGGCGCGGGCGAAGATGGTCAGGTTGGGGAAATGCCGGGTCGCCATCTCCACCACCCGCAGCGACTGCTCCATGTCGTCCAGTGCCACCACCAGGACCTTGGCCTTCTCCGCACCGGCGGCGCGGAGCAACTCGACCCGCGTCGGGTCGCCGTAATAGGCCTTGCTGCCGAACTTGCGGACGAAATCGACCTGGGCCGCACTGCTCTCCAGCGCGGTGAAGGCGATGCCACGCATCCGCAGCACGCGGCCGACCACCTGCCCCACCCGGCCGAAGCCGCAGATGATGACGGGCGGGTTGTCGTCGGGCGGGTTGTCGAAAGGACGCTTGGGCTTCGCCGACATCAGGCGCGGCGCAAACCAGCGCTCCTCCGCCGCGAACAGGAACGGCGTCGCCAGCATCGACAGGGTGACCACCAGCATCGCCGCAGACGCCTGTTCGCCGGCCATCACACCGCCGCCGACGGCCAGCCCGAACAGCACGAAACCGAACTCGCCGCCCTGGCTCAGCACCGTCGCCATCCGCGTCGCTCCTGCCCACGGCACCCCGGCGATGCGGGCGAGAACAAGCATCACCAGCGCCTTCACCACCAGCAACGCCAGGGCAAGGCCGAGGAAGCGGACGGGATGCGCCATCAGCGTCGGCACATCGGCCCCCATGCCGACCGACACGAAGAACAGCCCGAGCAGCAAACCCTCGAAAGGTTCGATATCCGCCTGCACCTCGTGCCGGTATTCCGAATCCGACAGCAGGACGCCGGCCATGAAGGCGCCCAGCGACATCGACAGCCCGGCCTCCTGAATCAGCACGGCGGTGCCGATGACGATCAGCAGGGCGGTGGCGGTAAAGATTTCGGGCGCGCCGGCCCGGTCGACCGCGTGGAAGATCGGCCGCAGTAGGTAACGTCCGCCGATCAGCACCACGACAACGGCGACCGCCGCCTTGGCGACGGACAGCCACGCGCCGTCGGCCTGGGGAACGCTGCCGGTGCCCAGAAGCGGCAGCAATGCTACTGCAGGGATGATTGCGAGGTCCTGGAACAGCAGGACGGAAAAGGCATTGCGCCCGGATTGATTGGCGAGCAGCCCGCGCTCCGCCATCATCGGCAGCGCCATGGCGGTGGAGGACAGGGCGAAGCCGAAGCCCAGAACCACCGCCGTCGGCCAAGCGAGTCCCAGCCCCCAGCCGCACAGCGCGGTGATCGCGGCGCCGGTGACCGCGACCTGCGCACCGCCCAATCCCAGCACCGATTTCCGCATGACCCAAAGACGGGCGGGCCTCAGCTCCAGCCCGATCAGGAACAGCAGCATGACGACGCCGAGTTCCGAGGCGTGGGCGATCGCCCCCACATTGGTGACCAGCCCAAGCCCGGCCGGACCCACCGCCAGCCCGGCGGCCAGATAGCCGAGCGGCGCGCCGAACCCGAACCTTTTTGCCACCGGCACGGCGACCACCATCGCCGCCAGCAGCACAACCAACGTCACAAGCTCCGCCATCTTCCCCGCCGCTCGACTGTCGCAGGGGCACTATGGCGCGATTTCAATGGACAAGACCAGACGCTTAACCGTCAGCCCGGCCATACACTTTGATATTATTGCTCATTCGGCCGGAGACGCAACGCGCGACCTGTTCGACGGCGAATTGCCAGCCGCCCAGCGGGTCAGCAGCAGGATGCCGACGACCACCCCGACATAGGCGATCAGCTGCGCCTCCGTCGGGCGGTCGGTGTAGCCGACCAGCACATGCAGCGCCTGCCCGAACAGGCTCTTGTCGCGCAGCACGCCCGAGCTGTCCCACAGCACCGTGCCGCCCGCGTTCAGGATGCCGCTCTGCGCCAGGAAATTGACCGCCGTCGCGGCCATGCCGGCGGCCAGCAGGGTCAGCAGCCATGTGGTGGTGGCGAACAGGTGCCGCGTCGGGATTTGCAGCAGGCCGACATAGAGCAGGACCGAAACCAGCGCCCCCAGCGCCATGCCGCCCAGCCCGCCGGTGGCCACGGTGGCGATGCCGCCCTCTTCCGACGCCAGGATGCCGGTCAGGAACAGCACGACCTCCGACCCTTCGCGCAGGACGGCGACGCCGATGACGACAGCCAGCGCCGCCAGCGACTTCTCCCCGCTCTGCACCGCATGGCCGACCGCCTTCATGTCGCGCGCCAGTTCGCGGCCATGCTGCGCCATCCAGGCATTGTGCCAAGCCAGCATGACGACGGCGATCAGCAGGACGGTGGCGTTGAACATCTCCTGCCCGGTATCGGCGAACAGCGAGCTGATGCCGTCGGCGAAGGCGGCGACGATGCAGGACCCGACGATGCCGCCGACGATGCCCAACGAAATCCACCGGCCGCGGCCGGGCACTCCCTGCGTCGCGGCCAGCACGATGCCGACGATGAGGCCCGCTTCGAGGACCTCGCGAAAGACGATGATCAGACTGGCGAGCATGGTCGTCTCCGGTACTGGGCGGTCTTCTGGGACAGCGTCACTCGGCGATCACGACGCCTTGCGCCGTCGCTTCGTGGAATTCGCCGAAGAAGGGATAACGCCCCGGCTTCAGCGGACCGACCATGACCTTGATCTGCTTGCGGCCGCCGACGATCTTCTCGACCTTCATCTCGCCGCTTTCGAACTCTTCCGATGTGGCGTCCTGGTTGTCGACCAGCAGGGTCACCCGCTTGTTCGCCGGAATCCTGACCTCCGCCGGCTCGAACTTGTGATCCTTGATGACGATCGTCACCGTGTCGGCAGCCTGCGCCGGGACGGCATGGATCAGGGCGGCACCGGACAAGGCGATGCCGAAGGCGGCGGAAAGCAGAGAGACACGACGCATTCGCGGAAAACCCCAGGGGCTGGTGGGCCATTGCTTCTGAAAATCATTCTCACTCAAGCCCCCCGGGGTCAAATGAAAAGGCACCCGCAGGCTCCGCAACGCACCTGCGACGGAATCGCGCACCCGCCGGAGTCCCGACGATTCGAAAGCCTCTCCGCACCCTGAATCCCTGCCCCGCTATTCCTGCTCGGACGAGCCGGGGAACTGCTCCAGCCCGTCGGTGATTTCATAGTAGTCGGCCTTGTCGGCCACATAGCCATGGCGGAGCGTCGTCAGCCCGGTCGGCTGGTCCAGGCTGCCCGCCGCGATTTCGATCTCGGTCTTGCCGTCGCCCTTCCAGAACAGGGACGACCCGCAGCGCCCGCAGAACCCCCGCTCCGCGATGGCGGAGGAACGGTACCAGGACAGCGTTTCATCGGCGTCGAAGATGACGGTATCGCGTGGAACCGTGACATAGGCGCCGATGTGGCCGTGAAAGCGGAGGCACTGGCCGCAATGGCAGGTCACGACCCCGTCCGGCCGTTCCGCCAGCAGGAAGCGCACGCCGCCGCACAGGCAACCGCCGGCCAGCGCCCGCTCCCGCCCCGTCATCCCTTCGGACATTCCACCACATCTCCCGTGCTGGTCCGCCGCTCGACACCATCGTCGCCGATGTCGTAATAGGCGCCCTTGTGGTCGACGAAGATATGGCGATCCACCCGCAGCCCCGACGCATCATCCAGGCTTCCGGCGGTCACCGTGATCCGGCGCTCCGCACCGGCCTGTTCCAGCGCCTCCCAGAACAGCCCGGCACCGCAACGCGAGCAGAAGCCGCGCCGTGCCCGCTCGGAGGAGGCATACCACGTCAGTGTCGAGTCGGTGAGCAGACGCAGCGCCGCACGGGGCAGGCCGGTGTAGGCGCCGACATGGCTGTGCTGGCGCCTGCACTGGGAACAATGGCAGAAGGAGATCGGCTCCGGCCGGGTGTCGATGGCATAGCGCACGCCGCCACACAGACAGCCGCCGGTCCAGACCCGCTCCCCCTCCCCGCTTGCCTTCACGTCGCCCATCGCTCAGCCCCGCCAGAACGGCTTTTCGGCCTCATAGTCCGCGTCGGCACGGGAAATGCCGATGTCGGACAGCAGATGGTCGGGCAAAGCTTCCAGCGCGCGGCGCTGCCGGCGGCGTTCGTTCCAGGTCGCAAGGCGGTCGAACAGCGCCACCACGTGCCCGCCCAACCCAGCGCCGGCCTTGACCGGCTTGCGGACGAACAGTTCTGCGCTGGAGATCGGTGAGTGCATTCCCTTTGCCATGATCCGTTTCCCTCCGGTGAATGGGGAGCGGGGCGTTGGCCTCGCCGCTCCGATTGTCAGATCGCTTGTGGAACTGAGGATGGTACAGAGACCGCTTGCCGACAAACGACGCTTTCTCATAGAATCGATTAGCTCAGCTAATCCGAATCCAGCCGCCGGTCCGTCCCCACCATGTCCCGCCGCCTGCCCCCGCTGAACGCGCTTCGCGCATTCGAAGCCGCCGCACGCCATCTTTCCTTCACAAAAGCCGCGGATGAGCTGCATGTGACGCAGGCCGCCGTCAGCCACCAGATCAAGGCGCTGGAGGAGTGGCTCGGATTACCGCTGTTTCGCCGAATGAACAGGGCGCTGGCACTGACCGAGGCCGGGCAGAGCTACCTGCCGCCGGTGCGCGAGGCGATGGACACATTGTCCCAAGCGACCGACCGCCTGATCCGCGCCGACAGCAGCGGCACGCTGACCATTTCCACCATGCCCAGCTTCGCGTCGAAATGGCTGGTGCCGAGGCTGGTGCGTTTTCAAAAGCGTCATCCGGAGATGGATGTGCGGGTCCACAGCACGTCACAGGTGGTGGACTTCGCCCGCCACGACGTCGATCTGGCAATCCGCTTCGGCAATGGCCTGTGGCCGGATTTGCGGGTCGAACGGCTGCTGACCGAGGACATCTTCCCGGTCGGCCATCCGTCGCTGCTGTCCGGCGACCGGCCGCTGGTCAATCCGGAGGATCTGCGGCACCACACGTTGCTGCACGACGACTACAACATCTCCTGGGCGGTGTGGTGCCGGGCAGCAGGGATCGAGGGGGTGGACACCGACCGCGGCCTGCGATTCGACGATTCCTCCTTCACGCTGCAGGCGGCGATCAACGGTCATGGCATCGCGCTGGCCCGCGGCGTGCTGGTGGCCGACGACATCGCCGCCGGACGGCTGGTCCGCCTGTTCGAGGTGCGGCTGCCGGGAAGCCTCGCCTACTATGTGGTGGCGCCGCAGCATTACTTTTCCCGGCCCAAGGTGAAGGCCTTCCACGACTGGTTGTTCGAAGAGGCGGGGGCGGTCTGAAAAGCGCCGAATTGAGCGGCTTGCGGGCGTAACGGACCGCTCCTATAGTCCGCGCCCATGAGCGCGAACCCGTCCCCCGACACGGTCTTCCCGCACCGCCATCTCCTCGGAATCGAGGGGCTGCGGGCCGGCGAGATCACCCAGATCCTCGACCTTGCCGATGGCTATGTCGAGCAGAACCGCCGCCCCGTGAAGAAGTCCAACCTGTTGGATGGCCGCACGCAGGTGAACCTGTTCTTCGAGAACTCCACCCGCACCCGCACCAGCTTCGAGCTGGCCGGAAAGCGGCTGGGGGCCGACGTCATCAACATGTCGACCGACAGCAGTTCGGTGAAGAAGGGCGAGACCCTGATCGACACGGCGATGACGCTGAACGCCATGCACCTGGACGCGCTGGTGGTGCGCCACGCCGATTCGGGCGCGGTGAAGCTGCTGGCCGACAAGGTCAACTGCTCCGTCATCAACGCCGGCGACGGCCACCACGAACACCCGACCCAGGCCCTGCTGGACGCGCTGGCAATCCGCCGCCGCCTCGGCCGGCTGGATGGGCTGATCGTGGCGATCTGCGGCGACATCCTGCACAGCCGCGTCGCGCGCTCCAACATCCACCTGCTGAACGCCATGGGCGCGCGGGTGCGCTGCGTCGCGCCGCCGACCCTGCTGCCGTCGCAGATCGAACGGCTGGGCGTCGAGGTCCATCATTCGATGAAGACCGGCCTGCGCGACGCCGACGTGGTGATGATGCTGCGCCTGCAGACCGAGCGGATGAGCGGCCAGTATGTCCCCTCCACCCGCGAATACTTCTACTTCTACGGCCTCGATTACGAGAAGCTGGAGGTGGCGAAGCCCGACGCGGTCATCATGCATCCCGGTCCGATGAACCGTGGCGTCGAGATCGACTCCGAGGTCGCCGACGACCTCAAGCGCTCGATGATCCTCGATCAGGTGGAGCTTGGCGTCGCCGTGCGCATGGCCGTGCTCGACCTGCTGACCCGTGAACGCCGCCAGTCCGACCTTGCGGGAGCCGTCTGATGAGTGCCCCGACGAACCCCCGTATCGTCTACCGCAACGCCCGCCTGCTCGACCCGGCGACGGGCCTGGACCAGCGCGGCGACCTGCTGATCGACGGCGAGACCATCGCCGATTTCGGCCCCGGCCTGTTCAACGACTCCACGCCCGAGGGTGCGGAGGTCATCGACCTCGCCGGCCGATGCCTCGCCCCCGGCCTCGTCGACATGCGCGTGCTGATCGGCGAACCCGGCGAGGAAGAGAAGGACACCATCAAGAGCGCGTCCCGCGCCGCGGCGGCCGGCGGCATCACCGCCATGGCGCTGCTGCCCAACACCGACCCGGTGCTGGACGAGGTCGCCGGGCTGGAGTTCATCGCGCGCCGCGCCCGCGAGGTGAAGCTGGTCAAGGTCTTCGCCTACGGCTCCGCCACCCGCGGCACCGAAGGAAACGAGATCACCGAGATGGGCCTGCTGGGTCAGGCCGGTGCGGTCGCCTTCACCGACGGCACCAAGGCCATTGCCAGCGCCAAGACGATGCGCCGGGCGCTCAGCTACGCCAAGACCTTCGGCAAGCTGATCGTCCAGCATCCGGAAGAGCCGTCGCTGGCATCCGGCGGCATGATGAATTCGGGCGAGATCGCCACCCGCCTCGGCCTCGTCGGCATCCCGCGTGAAGCCGAGATCATCATGATCGAGCGCGACCTGCGGCTGGCCGAACTGACCGGCGGGCGCCTGCATTTCGCCCACATCAGCACCGGTGAATCGGTCGACCTGATCCGCCGCGCCAAGGCGCGCGGGCTGAAGGTGACCTGTGACACGGCTCCGCATTACTTCTCCCTGACCGAGACCGACGTCGGCGACTACCGCACCTATGCCAAGGTCTCCCCGCCGCTGCGCGGCGAGATGGACCGGCGCGCCATTGTCGAGGGTTTGGCCGACGGCACCATCGACGCCATCGCCTCCGACCATGTGCCGCAGGATCAGGACCAGAAGCGACTGCCCTTCGCCCAGGCCGCCCCCGGCGTCGTCGGGCTGGAGACGCTTTTCCCGCTGACTCTGGAATTGGTGCACAAGGGCAAGATGCCGCTGCTGAAGGCGCTGGCCTGCGTCACCGCCAACCCGGCGGCGATCCTTGAACTGCCGCTCGGCCGCATCGTCAAGGGCGGGCCGGCCGATCTGGTCGTCTTCGATCCCGATGTACCGTGGCAGATCGACGTCAGCCGCTTCAAGTCGAAGTCGAAGAACTCGCCTTTTGAAAACCGCCCGGTCCAGGGCCGGCCGCTGCGCACCATCGTCGACGGCCGCACCGTCTGGCGGACGGAGGACTGATCCGGTGCCGATCCTCCTGTTCGCCGCCCTGCTGGGCTACCTGCTGGGCTCGATCCCCTTCGGGCTGGTGCTGACCCGGATGGCCGGTCTGGGCGACATCCGCCAGATCGGCTCCGGCAATATCGGCGCCACCAACGTGCTGCGCACCGGCAACAAACCGCTGGCGCTGGCAACCCTGCTGCTCGACAGCGGCAAAGGCGCCATCGCCGCGTTGCTGGCGCAGTGGCTGGCCGGACCGGAAGCGGCGGTGCTGGCCGCCGGCGGCGCCATGCTGGGGCACAGCTTCCCGGTCTGGCTCGGCTTCAAGGGCGGCAAGGGCGTCGCGACTGCGCTGGGCGTTCTGCTGGCGGTGTCCTGGCCGGTCGGGCTGCTGGCCTGCCTGACCTGGCTGGTGATGGCGGCGCTGTTCCGCATCTCCTCGCTGTCGGCGCTGACGGCGCTGGGCATCAGCCCGCTGACCGGCTGGTATTTCGGCGGGCCGCTGGTCGGCGGCCTCTGCCTGTTCATCGCGGCGCTGGTCTTCATCCGCCACGAGACGAACATCCGTCGCCTGTTGAAAGGCGAGGAGCCGAAGATCGGATCGGGCAAGAAGAAGGCTGCCTGAGCGGTCCGAATCGAAGAAACAGATCGAACGGGCGGCGGGGAGGCGACTCCCCGCCCATTTCGTTTGCAGCCCTCTGATTCCGTTGGCATTCCGCCGCCCTTGCTCCTGCCCCTGCCATCCCGTTTCATCCACCCGGGGAAAGACAACCGGGGCGGCCATGCGCTATGCTGCACGGCAATCCGGGGCACGAACAAGCAACCCGGCAGGTGAGCCGGCGGCTGGCGCCGGCGGACAACGAGACGCTGAGGGAACCGAGAATGGACACTCCGCTGTGGAGCCCGAGTGAGGAGCGCATCGCGCAGGCCAACCTGACCGCTTTCCGCGAGGCGGCGAATGCGCGATTCGGACTGCGGCTGGACGATTACGACGCGCTCTACAACTGGTCGATCGCGGAGAAGGAGCGGTTCTGGCGCTTCCTGTGGGAGTGGGCCGGGCTGACCGGCGACCTCGGCAGCGTCGATCTGCTGGACGGCGACAAGATGCCGGGCGCCCGCTGGTTCCCCGAAGCCCGTCTCAGCTATGCCGAGAACCTGCTGGCCGGCGCACCGGACGACAACGCCGTCATCTTCTGGGGCGAGGACAAGGTCAAGTACCGCTGGAGCGGGGCGGAACTGAAGGCCACCGTCTCCCGTCTGCAGCAGGCGCTGAAGGCCAAGGGCGTCGGCAAGGGCGACCGCGTCGCCGCCATCATGCCGAACATGCCGGAAACGCTGGCGGCGATGATCGCCACCACCAGCCTGGGCGCGGTCTGGTCCTCCTGCTCGCCCGACTTCGGCATCCAGGGCATCACCGACCGCTTCGGCCAGATCGAGCCGAAGGTGGTCTTCGCCCCCGACGCCTACTGGTACAACGGCAAGAGCCACGACGTCCGTGCCAAGGTGGCGGAGGTGCTGAAGGACCTGCCGACCGTCGTCGCCACCGTCATCGTCCCCTATGTCGACAAGGCACCCGACCTGTCGATGATCCCCGGCGCCGTCGGTTTCCAAGACTTCATGGCGCCCCACTCGGCGGTCGAGCCGACCTTCGAGCGCGTCGCCTTCGACCATCCGCTGTTCATCCTCTATTCGTCCGGCACCACCGGAAAGCCGAAATGCATCGTCCACGGCACCGGCGGCACCATCCTTCAGCATGTGAAGGAGCACCGGCTGCATTGCGACCTGAAGCCCGGCGACCGTCTGTTCTACTTCACCACCTGCGGCTGGATGATGTGGAACTGGCTGGTGACCGGGCTGGCCAGCGGCACGACGCTGGTCCTCTATGACGGGTCGCCCTTCGCCCCCACCGGCAACATCCTGTTCGACTATGCCGATGCGGAGCAGGTGACCCTGTTCGGCACCTCGGCCAAATTCATCCAGTCGCTGGAGAAGTCGGGGCTGGAGCCGATGAAGACGCACTCGCTCGCAAGCGTACGCGCCCTGGCCTCCACCGGCTCGCCGCTGATGCCGGAGAACTTCGAGTTCGTCTATCGCTCGATCAAGCAGGACATCCACCTCGCCTCGATCAGCGGCGGCACCGACATCATGTCCTGTTTCGTGCTGGGCAACCCGATCTCCCCGGTTTGGAAGGGCGAGATCCAGACGCGCGGCCTCGGCATGGCGGTGGAGGCGTTCGACGACAACGGCCACGCCGTGCGCGGCGAGAAGGGCGAACTGGTCTGCACCCGTCCCTTCCCCAGCATGCCCATTGGTTTCTGGGCCGATCCGGACGGGTCGAAGTACCGTTCCGCCTATTTCGACCGTTTTCCCAATGTTTGGGTCCATGGCGACTTCATCGAGCAGACCGAGCATGGCGGCTGGGTGATCTACGGCCGTTCGGATGCGGTGCTGAACCCCGGCGGCGTGCGCATCGGCACGGCGGAGATCTACCGCCAGGTCGAACAGCTGCCGGAAATCATGGAGGCGGTCTGCATCGGCCAGGAATGGGACGGCGACGTGCGCGTCGTGCTGTTCGTCGTCCTGCGCGAGGGGCTGAAGCTGGACGAGGCGCTGGCCGCCACCATCCGCAAGCGGATCAAGGACAACTGCTCCCCCCGCCATGTCCCGGCGAAGATCGTCCAGGTCACCGACATCCCGCGCACCCGCTCCGGCAAGATCACCGAACTGGCGGTGCGCGACGCCGTCCACGGCCGTCCGATCAAGAACACCGAGGCGCTGTCCAATCCGCAGGCGCTCGACGAGTTCCGCGAACGGACGGAACTGAGCGGGGCGTGAGGTGGCGCCGCCGCTGTTCCTCGACCTGGACGGCGTGCTTGCCGATTTCGACCGCGGCGTGGTCGCGGTCACCGGCAAGCGGCCGGAACAGCTGCCGATGAAGGAGATGTGGCAGGCCCTGTCCCGCCACTCCGACTTTTTCGGCACGCTGGACTTCATGCACGACGCGCAGGAGCTTTGGAATTTCTGCGCGCCGCATCGGCCGACCATCCTGACCGGCCTGCCCTTGGGCAGCTGGGCACCCGACCAGAAGAAGCGCTGGGTCGCCCGCATGCTGGGGGCCGAGGTGCCGGTCATCACCTGCATGGCTCGCGACAAGGCGCGCTACGCCAGTCCCGGGGCCATCCTGGTCGATGACCGCGAGAAGGCCCGCGATCCGTGGGAGGCGGCCGGCGGACGCTTCATCCTCCACCGCGATGCGGCGGAGAGCATCGCCGAACTGGCGAGGCTGGGATTCTGAACGTGACAAGGGGCGGCACCCGTGTGCCGCCCCCCCGTTTCGCCGAACCCGTTTACTCGGCAGCCGCGGCCCTGGTCTCGCGGCTGGTCTTCCACAGCGACACCACCACGCCGCCGCCGATCAGGGCGAAGGTGACGCCCAGCGCGATCAGCGGGTCGGGCTTGCCGAAGAATTGCGTGTAGAAGATCTTGCCGCCGATGAACACCAGGACCAATGCCAGCGCGTATTTCAGGTAACGGAATCGGTGGACCATCGCAGCCAGGGCAAAGTACAGCGCACGCAGGCCCAGGATGGCGAAGATGTTGCTGGTGTAGACCAGATACGGGTCGGTGGTGATGGCGAAGATCGCCGGCACGCTGTCGACCGCGAAGACCAGATCGGCCAGTTCCACCATGATCAATGCCAGCAGCAGCGGCGTGGCCGTCCAGCGCATCACGCCGCTGTCGCCCACCGGCTGTTTGACGATGAAGTGATGGCCGTGGAAGCGGTCGGTGACGCGGATGTGGCGCTTCAGGAACCGCAGCGCGGCATTCTCGCCGATGTCGGTCTCATCATCCTTCGCGAACAGCATCTTGATGCCGGTCAGCAGCAGGAAAGCGCCGAAGACATAGAGGATCCAGTGGAATTCGGACACCAGAGCGGCACCGGCGCCGATCATCAGGCCACGCAGCACGATGACGCCCAGGATGCCCCAGAACAGCACACGATGCTGCAGTTCGCGGGGCACGGCGAAATAGCTGAAGATCAGCGATATGACGAAGACATTGTCCAGCGACAGGCTCTTTTCGACAAAGAAGCCCGTGTAGTACTGCAACCCGGCCTCGCCACCCATCGACCACCAGACCCAGCCGCCGAACAGCATGGCGACCGCGATGTAGAAGGCGGAGAGCTTCAGGCTTTCACCGACGCCGATGACATGGTCGCGTCGGTTGAGAACGCCCAAGTCCAAAACCAGAAGCGTCAGGACGATCCCAACGAAGACGAGCCAAATCCAAACCGGTTTTCCCAGAAATTCCAGGAAAATCGTTGCAAACAAACCATCCATCGCAAAACCCACTTGATGACGCTGCGTGAGCGGTGAGATCAAGCGGTTCCGACATCACGACCGACGCCTCGGCCGTCAGAGGGGCCCGGACCCGAACTTTCTCGCAGATGGTGTCGCCCCGCCGCAGGTCAAGATGGCGGCAAGCAGCGACGAGGCGGCGAAAGCAAAAACACCGCACGGCGTCTTCCGCTGGCCTTTGCGAGTCGCACCGCCGGCAGCGTCGGCATGCCGGCCGCACTGCGGAAAACTGCGGCGGTATGGGTGGGAACGGCACCGGGACTCGGCGCTTGATGCAATGCCGCCACAGATAGCCAAGAAATGACCGGCAAGAAAAACACCGATGGTTGCCCAATCTGTGTTCGCTCTTGTGCGGATGGTGCCGTTCTGCCAATAACTCCGAAAAACCGAAACCAAACCGAACAAATGGAGTTTTGCATGAACCAGGCCGAGCTGATCGAAACCGTCGCCACCAACGCCGGCATCAAGAAGGCCGACGCGGCCAAGGTCGTTCAGGCTGTGTTCGAGGGCATCTCCGGCGCGCTGGGCCGCGGCGAAGATGTGCGGCTGGCCGGTTTCGGCATCTTCGAGGTGGCCGAGCGCGCCGCCCGTGAAGGCCGCAACCCGCGCACCGGCGAAGTCGTGGCGATCGCCGCCTCCAAGGCTCCGAAGTTCAAGCCGGCCAAGCAGCTGCGCGATCTGGTGAACGGCTGATCCGCCCGCAACCACGTCCCAGGGGGAGCGCAGCAATGTCCATCGATCAAACCGAACTGCAATCGCTGACCGCCAAGGTCGTCGCCGCCTATGTCGGCAACAACTCGGTGCCGGTTCAGGATCTGCCCACGCTGATCAACAGCGTCCAGGTGGCATTCCGCAATCTGGGCGACGACAAGCCGGCCCCTGCCAAGGCCGAACTGATTCCCGCGGTCGCGATCAAGAAGTCGGTCACGCCGGAATTCATCGTCTGCCTGGAAGACGGGAAGAAGCTGAAGATGCTGAAGCGGCATCTGAAGACCGTCTATGACATGACGCCGGATGAATATCGCGCCAAGTGGGGCCTGCCGCCGGAATACCCGATGGTCGCCCCGAATTACGCCAAGGCGCGTTCGGAAATGGCGACCAAGCTCGGGCTTGGCCGCAAGCGTGCGGCGGCCGAATAACGGCTTACGCCCTCGGCTGTCCAGAAAGGCGCGTCCCTGGGGGCGCGCCTTTTTCTTTGTCCGCGCGCTGCCGACGGTCCGTACAAGGAACCTTCACGCGGGCTACCCCGTTCCTGTTTGATGGCCTATGACCAATGTTCAGGTAGCGAAGCGCCTCGGCCTTCCCATCTAGGGTTCCGGTAGGGTTCATGGGCCGTAGACGGTCCTATCACTTTCCTCGCCGCAGAGGCACAGTCGCCTCCCGCTATGTCTGTCGACCGGTGGCCGACCTGCCGCCGATCCACTTCGCAGATGCGGTATGACGGTGGCATATCAAGGGCGGCCCGCCCGGAACGATGCCAGCCGACTGGAAGGGTGATACCTGCCCGAAAGGCACCTTGCCGAAGGTCTTGGGTCATAGGATTGCCTCCTCCCCCAGACTGCCGGTGCGGGTGGAAGAAGAGCTTGGGTATACGCCGAAAAACACCCGGAACACGCCCTTTACAGGGTTGATCCGCCGCATTTACGCGGCCACATTAACATTGTCGAAAGGACGCAGTTCCTTGAGACACCGGGCGAAATACGAACCCCACAACAAACTAAAACCAGCCAGAGCCGAAGCGACGGACGATATTCCTGCGTCCGCCGATGGACAATCGCCTCTAAGGCGACCCCGCCATGGGCCCCGACATGGGCCGGCCGTCGAAAATCGGCCGTCCCAGGAAGCGTTGGAGAGGAGGCATTCGCGTGCTGAAGAAACTGCTGACCGGTGAAAACGCCAGCCTGACCCGCTACATCGAGGAGTCCAAGCGCTTCCCCATCCTTGCGCCGGATGTCGAACGCGACCTAGCCATTGCCTGGCGGGAGCGCGGAAGCCCGCAGGCCCTGGAACAGCTCGTGGGCAGCCACCTCCGCCTCGTCATCAAGATCGCCCGCGGCTTCGGCGGCTATGGCCTGCCGCTCGTCGATCTGGTCGCCGAAGGCAATGTCGGCCTGATGCAGGCGGCCCAGAAATTCGATCCGCAGCGCGGCTTCCGTTTCGCCACCTATGCCACCTGGTGGATCCGCGCCGCGATCCAGGAATACATTCTGCACAGCTGGTCGCTGGTGAAAATGGGCACCACCGCCGCGCAGAAGAAGCTGTTCTTCAACCTGCGCCGCCTGAAGAGCCAGATGGCCGAACTGGAACAGGGCGACCTGTCGCCGGAGACCGTGGCCACCATCGCCGCCGAGCTGGATGTGCCGGAGACCGAGGTGGTGGAGATGAACCGCCGCCTGGCCGCCAACGACAGCTCGCTGGACGCCACCCTGTCGACCGATGGCGAAACCAACTGGCTGGAACTGCTGGCCGACGACCGCCCCACCCAGGACACCATGCTGGCCGACGCCGACGAACTGGCGCTGCGCCGCCGGCTGGTCGGGCAGGCGCTAGACCGGCTGGATGCCCGTGAGCGCCGCATCCTTTTCGAACGCCGCCTGAAGGACGATCCCTCCACTCTGGAAGCGCTGAGCCAACAGTTTTCGGTGTCGCGCGAACGGGTACGCCAGATCGAGGTGCGGGCTTTCGAAAAGCTCCAGAAGGCGGTGCTCAGCGCCGCGCAGGCCCTGCGCCGTCCGGCCACGCCGATGGTGGCCTGACCCAGCCGATTGTCCCGTCAGGCGGACGCGATGCCGGACGGGCGTCTTGCGGAGCCGGCCAGCCGGTCGGTCACCGCATCGTTGCCGCGGGCTTTCCGCCCGCCAGTTGCCTCCAGACCTGTCACCTTCACGCCGGCGGCGCCCTTGGCCCGCCGGCATTTTCTTGCGCGGACAGGCTATCGCCGGGTCTCAGTCCGTTGTCACACGTTGCGTTTGTTGCTGCTTTTGGGTGCTGTGCGACAAAGTGACCGGTTCAAAGATGCGAATGCTTGCGCATGATGTGCCGCTCGCGGGAAAGATTGCATTTTCTCCAATACTTAGTACGCTAGTCATATCTCAAATGGGAGAGGGGCTCCATGTCGCACGCTGCCCAGACTCAATCGATCATTGACCGCATCACCTTCCTGCGCATCGACGAGGCGACGAAGGCGACCCTGCGGGAGTTCCAACCCTATCTGGCGCAGCGCATCGATCAGATTCTCGAGGAATTCTACGGCTACCTCCGTTCGGTGCCGCAGGTGGCGCCGATGCTGGTCAATCCAGCAGTGACCGGCCGGGCGCGCGATCTGCAGAAGCAGCACTGGCTGCGCAACGTCTTCACCGGCACCTTCGACGAGGCCTATGTCAGCCAGGTTCTGAAGATCGGTCAGACCCACCAGCGCATCGGGCTTGAACCGCGCTGGTATACGGGCGCCTACTGCTTCACCCTGAACAAGTTGATCGAACTCGCTGCCCAGATCCACCGCAAGAAGCCGGAAAAGCTGTCGCAGCTCCTTCAGGCCATCAACAAGGCGGTGTTCCTGGACATGGACCTCGCCACGTCGGTCTATATCGATCTGAACACTGCGGCGATCATCGCGCGTGAACTGGGCAGCACCGCCGACAGCTTCGAGCGCGAGGTGAAGGGCGTGGTCCAGGCGGTGGCGAGCGCCGCCCAGCAGCTCCAGGGCACCGCCCAGGCGATGAGCCGCACTGCCGAGACGACGAGCGAGCAGTCGACCCAGGTCGCCGCCGCCGCCGAAGAGGCATCCGTCAACATCCAGACCGTCGCTGCGGCGGCGGAGGAATTGACCGCCTCCATCGGCGAAATCAGCCATCAGGTGACCCAGTCGGCCGCCATCGCCAACGCCGCGATGACGGAGGCCGAACGCACCAACGCCACTGTCCAGGGGCTTGCCGACGCCGCCAGCCGCATCGGTCAGGTGGTGAAGCTGATCCACGACATCGCCAGCCAGACCAACCTGCTGGCGTTGAACGCCACCATCGAGGCGGCGCGCGCGGGCGAGGCGGGCAAGGGCTTCGCCGTCGTGGCCAGCGAGGTGAAGAGCCTCGCCAACCAGACCGCCAAGGCGACGGAAGAGATCAACTCGCAGATCGGGGCCGTCCAGGGTGCGACTCAGGAGGCGGTCGGCGCCATCCGCTCCATCTCCGGCACCATCGCCCGCATCAACGAGATCTCCACCTCCATCGCCACCGCCATGGAGGAACAGGGTGCCGCCACGACCGAGATCGCCCGCAACGTCCAGCAGGCCTCGATCGGTACCCGCGAGGTCAGCGAGACCATTGTCGCGGTGAACGCCTCCGCCAACAATGCCGGGGAAGAGGCCCGTGAAGTGCTGGAGGCGACCAACGAGTTGTCTCGCCAGTCCAACACATTGCGGACAGAGGTCGAACGTTTCCTTGCCCGCGTCCGCGCCGGCTGATCCGGTCCTCCGGTCTCGAAATGAAAATGGCGCGTTCCACGGAACGCGCCATTTTCATATGGATGCTTTGAACTTTGAATTCCGCCTGAATACGGTGGCTCACGGCATCGTGCGAACTACCAGGTCGCTGACCGGAATATTCTCGGCCTGAGCGGCGCGCCGAACATCTTCGGCACTGCGCCAATGACTGCGACCGCCCAGGCTGGTGAGAATACCTCCCCGCATCGCCACGAACAGCCCCGTACGTCCCAGATTGACAATTCTCATCATGATCTTACCCCCGCCCAATTTCTTGCATTTTAGAGAATTTATTTAGATTCTCACTCTGGAAGAGGATACCTCTCTGTCCAAAAGAGGTATCAGCACATACCAGGTCGCGTCAATAAGACTTCCGTCACTCAACTCGATGACGAATTCATAGGCCACTCTTCATCTGAAAGCCTTCGCCTTCATCCCACCACGGTCTATATTTATTTACTTTTGTTTATATGAAAATTTTAGAGACTTTCGCTGCATCCGTTGAATGGCTCCGCCTGTCCAAAAGCCTTATCCCGACAGCGTCGCGTGGGAACGACCGCGTGCCGTGTAGGGTTGTCACCGAAAGTCGCTGTCCAATCGACGGCATGCAGCGGGAAAGAACCTGCGAGGCATCGGCATCATGGCAACTGCACACCGCCGTACCGGCCCCTGCGGCACGGCCAACAACGACTGCGTTGGTGCGGAATCGGAAGAGAACGGCGGCAAGCGCGCCATCCTTGCTTTGCCATTGACGATCCGTCAGGCAAGACAGGAAGATTTGCCGACCTTGGAGTGGTACGGCCAGCACACACCCCATCGCGAGATCATAGCGGGTGCCTTCCGTCTGCAGGAGCGGGGCGACGGCTCAATGCTGTTGGCCGACGTCAATGGCTTCCCCGTCGGCCAGATCTGCATCGACTTCCTGCGCAAGCGGCCGAGTGGCCGGGCCACGCTGTGGGCTTTGCGGGTGTTCCAGCCGTTCCGAGGGTTGGGCATCGGCGGCCGGCTGGTGCGGGCGGCCGAGCGGGTCGTGATCCAGCGCGCCGTCCCCTACGCCGAATTGGGCGTCGACCGCGACAATGCCGGCGTCCTGCCCTTTTATGAGCGGTTGGGATACGAACATTGTGGTCGGGAACGCGGCCAGTTCCTTTACCATACGCCCGAGGGACGGCTGGTCCGCGTCGCCATCGACCAGTGGCTTCTGCACAAGCGGCTGACCGAAGGGGCGGAGTCCGCCACGGCAGCTCCCGACAACGGTCGTTGCCTGCGGCTTGCCGGGGACTGACCGCTATTCCGCTGCTAACGCCGCACCGACCGGAAGGGGCACCAGCCTGGCCGCCCGCCTGCGCGGCAGGAAGATGCGGGCGCCATCCAGGATATTGCCCAACTCGCCCATTGCATCGACTGCCATGCACAGCGCCACCGGCGGAAGCCAACGGTCGAACAACTGCGCCGCCACCTCCGCATCGCCGCCCTGGACCGCAGCCAGGGAATCCAGCAGTGCCGCCTCGTCGGCACTGATGCGGGTGCAGGCCGGGCAACGGATCTCAGGCTTGCGGGCCCCCGCCACCGCGAAGGTGCCGAGCAGCGCGAACAGCGGCAGCAGGGCCGTGTTCGGCACGCCGGCCACGTTCAGCCCGATGCGCATCGACGCCATCGCTCCGGCGGTGCCGGCGCGGAACCACTGTCGGACGCCGGTCAACAGCGCCCGTTCGGCCGTCGTCAGGTCCATCACAGTCCATGGCGACGGCCGCCCTTCTTCCATCGTCCCGCACATACCGCAGCTCCTTCATCCGGTTGCAGGAGCATCCTAGCGCCTCTCCATTTCAATTGCGAGTCATTCTTATTTGCGATGCTGCCTGTGACAAAAATCGGGCGGCCGTGACAGCGGGAATGCCGGAAAGGTCGCGTTAACGAACCAAGGCAATCCTGAACCGACTCGCAGTACAGGGGGATCGGTCGGGATGATTCGGACACTACGGGGAGCTGTTTTCGGACTGGTTGCGGTGATCGGGATTGCTGTTGCGTCGGGCTTGACAGTAGCCCACCCGGCAGCGGCCCAGATCGTTTTGAAATCCGCTTATGGGGAGGCGTCACTGGTCGGCCCGGCGAGGGCGCGCGGCGCGGTGGTGTGGAGCCACGGCCGTTCGGTGGACTCCGAGGATTCGGAGGCTCCCACCCCGCTCTACATGAAGGCGCTGCGCGACGCCGGCTGGGACGTCTACCGGTTGGACCGCATGCGCGTCAGCGACACGCTGCCCAACAGTTCCCGTGCACTTGCCAGCTATTCGGAAGCGCTGAAGGCCAAGGGCTATCGCCGGGTCGCCCTGACCGGCCAATCCTTCGGCGCCTTCATCTCGTTGATCGCCGCCGGACAGACCAACGCCATCGACGCCATCATCGCCACCGCCCCTGCCGCCTTCGGCAATTTCACCGAGGCTTTCGACAGCTACCGCGAGAATGCAGCCCAGCTCTGGCCGATCCTGCGTGAGGTTCGCCGGGCGCGGGTGATGATGTTCTTCTTCCACGGCGACGATTTCGATCCGGGCGGACGTGCCGAGCCGGCCCGCAACATCCTGTCTCAGCGCGGGCTGAGCAGCATGATCGTCGACCAGCCGTCGCTGCTGACCGGCCATGGCGCCGCCAACACGGGCCTGTTCGTCCGCCGCTTCGGCGCCTGCATCGTCCGCTTCGCCGAGGAGCCGCCGACTCCGAACGATCCGCCCTGCGACGAATCCTGGGGTCGCAGCCCCAGCGCGGAACTGCTGCAGGCCGCCCTGCCCGCCAACGCGTCGGGCTCCGCCAAGGGCAATGACGCCACCGCGGCGCTCCGCCCCTATATGGGCACGTGGTACGGCAGCTACATCAACGGCCGCGAGGTCGCGCTGTCGGTGGAAAAGGCGGAGGGCGACGCCGTCTATGCCGACTATGTGCTGGGCGTCGGCATGGAAGCCGACCAGCCCTTCGAACGGGTGCGCCGCAAGGGCCGGATCGAGAATGGCGAACTGGTCTTCGACGAGAAGGGCCGCAACATCCTGCGCTACCGCCTGCGCCCTGACGGCCGCGTTGCCGCCAGTTGGCTGGACAAGGACGGCCACGGCCGGCTCGACACCGTGCTGCGCCGGGTGAACTGACCTTCCAGGGCGGCGGGCGCACGGCCCACCGCCCTCTCCTCCTCAGCCCTCGGCGAGGAAGTTGCGGACGATCGCGATCTGCTCGTCCGTCATCAGGGACGGGGCGTGGCCGGTGTTGGGGAATTCCACCACCCGCACCAGACCGGACGCTCCCGGTCCACGCTCCGCCATCCGCTCCGCCGTCTCGGCGCTCAACAGGTCCGAATCCGCGCCGCGCAGGACCAGCACCGGGCAACGCACCCGGTCCCACAGCGCCCACAGATCGACGTCGGCAATGGGCGCGGTCTTGAACGCCTCGCCGATGGCGGGATCATAGGCAAGGCGGAAACGGCCGTCGGGCAGTGGACGGGCGCTGTGCTCCGCCATGTGGCGCCAGCATTCGTCGCTGATCGTACCGAAGCCCATAAGGATGAAGCGCAAATAGGATTCCAGTGCCGGCAGATCCTCGAACACCGGGTCCTTGCCGACATAATCGGCGATCCGCTGCAATCCGGCCTGGGCGATGAAGGGACCGACATCGTTGATGACCATGCGGCGGATCGGGCTGTTGGCCTGCGCCGCCAGAGTCATGCCGATCAGCCCGCCCATGGACGTGCCGACCCAATCGACCGTCTCCACCCCCATGCGGGCGATCAGCGCCACCATGTCGGCGCAATATTGCGGATAGCCGTAGAGCGCCGGAACCGGCAGCCAGTCGCTACGCCCGCGCCCGACCACGTCCGGGCATGCCACCCGCCAGCCGTCGGCCAGCGCCAGAGCCAGCCGGTCGAAGTCCCGACCGTTGCGGGTCAGTCCATGAACGCACACTGCCGTCCGCGCGGCGTCGTCACGCCCCCACTGGGTGTAGGCGATCTTGTGAAACCCGGCGGCGCTGAGGCCGAGGACGTTGCGTTCGGACATCGGCACGGGCGGGCACTCCTGTTCGGATTCGACTTCCCGGTTCAACGGGGCTCATCCCTTTTTCGGCGATTTGGCGCCGCGTGGCAACTCCGCCTCCGCATCGCCACCGGAGGCGGCGCGGATGGCGGGCAGCGCCGGCGACGGCTCGGCCACCGTTCGATCAAAGGGATGCCGGGTATCGTCATAAAGGCGGCGGATGACACGGACATAGTTGCGCGTCTCCGCATAGGGAGGAACGCCCTTGTAGCGGTCTACCGCCCGTTCGCCGGCGTTGTAGCCGGCCAGCGCCAGCGTCACGTCGCCCTGAAAATAAGCCAGCAGCCAGCGCAGATACTTCACCCCGCCGGTGATGTTCTGCTTCGGGTCGAAGACGTCGCCAACGCCGAACCGGTCGGCCGTGTCGGGGATCAACTGCATCAGGCCCGCAGCGTCCTTCGGCGATACCGCATCGGTGCGGAAGGCGCTTTCCGCCTGGATCACCGCCAGCACCAGCGCCGGATCGATGCCGTATTTCGGCGCGATGGAGTTTACCAGCGCCACCACCTCCGCCGGGGGAGGACCGATCTCACGCACCGGACCGGCACCGGGACGGCACCAGGGACGGATGCGCCCCATGCGGCCGGGAACATAGTTGACCAGCCGCCGCGCCTCCGGATGGCCGCGCGACGCGGCGGCCCGCAGCCATGCGGTGCCGAGCCGCCGGTCCTTGCGCACGCCCTTGCCGAACAGGTAGCGGCGGGCCAGCCGGAAGGCGGCGTCGGCGTCGCCCTGTTCCGCCAGTTCGCAATCGCCGGATTTACTTTTCAGCGAAGGCGGCGGCAGTTCGGCCACCGCATTCGGCTTCGCCGCGGATTTCGCATCCGCCGCCTCGGCGATGGATACCCCCCCGATGCCGACGCCACACAGCGCCAGCGCGATCAGCGGCACCATCACGACACGACGAAAAAGCAACCCACAACCCTCCTGCGATCCCGCTCCACGCTACGGGAAGCGGAAGTATGGTGTTGCAACCTGTTCAGGACAAGGGTGGGTCGACAAGCGTGGGTTATGGCCCGCGGCGGCGGCGACCCTGCTTCTTCGGGGCACCTTCGGGAATACCGCGGCCCTGGCGGGCACTGCTGATGCCGATGCTGCCGGGCGTCTCCAGCCCCAGATCCATCGCCTCCAGCCGGCGCAGCTCGTCGCGCAGGCGGGCGGCCTCTTCGAATTCCAGATCGGCGGCGGCGGCGCGCATGCGCTTTTCCAGATCGGCGATGACGTTCTTGAGGTTGTGCCCGACCAGTTCGTTGGCATTCAGGCCGGTCTTCACCGTCACATGGTCGCCGCGCTCGAACACGCTTTCCAGGATGTCGCCGATGGCCTTCTTCACCGATTCCGGCGTGATGCCGTGTTCAAGGTTGTAGGCCATCTGCTTTTCGCGGCGGCGCGCCGTCTCGTCGATGGCGTATTTCATGCTGTCGGTGATCTTGTCGGCATAGAGGATGGCCCGGCCATCGACGTTGCGCGCCGCACGGCCGATGGTCTGGATCAGCGAGGTCTTGCTGCGCAGATAACCTTCCTTGTCGGCGTCCAGGATCGCCACCAGCGCGCATTCCGGGATGTCCAACCCCTCGCGCAGCAGGTTGATGCCGACCAGCACGTCGTAGGCGCCGAGCCGCAGGTCGCGGATGATCTCGATGCGCTCCAGCGTCTCCACGTCGGAGTGGATGTAGCGCACGCGCAATCCCGCCTCGTGCATGTACTCGGTCAGCGCCTCGGCCATCTTCTTGGTCAGGGTGGTGACCAGCACGCGATAGCCCTTGGCGACCACCTCCTTGCACTCGCCGATCAGGTCATCGACCTGCGTTTCGGTCGGGCGAACGATCACCGGCGGGTCGATCAGACCGGTCGGGCGAACCAACTGCTCGGTGAAGACGCCGCCGGTACGCTCCAACTCCCACGGGCCGGGGGTGGCCGAGACGAAGACCGTCTGCGGCCGCATGCCCTCCCATTCCTCGAACTTCAGCGGCCGGTTGTCCTTGGCGCTGGGCAAGCGGAAGCCGTAATCGGACAGCGTCGATTTACGCACCAAGTCGCCGCGATACATGCCGCCGATCTGCGGCACCATGACGTGGCTCTCGTCAACGATCAGCAGAGCGTCGCCCGGCAGATACTCGAACAGGGTCGGCGGCGGATCACCCGCTGCGCGGCCGGTCAGATAGCGGGAATAATTCTCGATGCCGGCGCAGGAACCGGTGGCCGCCATCATCTCGATGTCGAAGGTGGTGCGCTGCTCCAGCCGTTGCGCCTCCAGCAGCTTGCCTTCGGCGGCGAACTCCTCCAGCCGGTCCTTCAGGTCCTTCTTGATCTGATTGATCGCCTGATTCAGCGTCGGCTTCGGCGTCACATAGTGGCTGTTCGGATAGACGCGCACGGCCTCCAGCGCCGCCAGCTTCTCGCCGGTCAGCGGGTCGATCTCGTGGATGCCCTCGATCTCGTCGCCGAACAGCGAGATGCGCCACGCCCGGTCTTCCATGTGGGCCGGGAACAGTTCCACCGTGTCGCCGCGCACGCGGAACAGACCACGGCCGAAGGCGGCATCGTTGCGCTTGTATTGAAGCTCGGTCAGCTTGCGCAGCAACTCGGGCTGGGCGATCACCTCGCCCTTGCGCAGATCGACCGTCATCTCCGAATAGGTTTCGACCGAACCGATACCATAGATGCAGGACACCGACGCGACGATGATGACGTCGTCCCGCTCCAGCAGAGCCCGCGTCGCCGAGTGGCGCATGCGGTCGATCTGCTCGTTGATCGAGGACTCCTTCTCGATATACGTGTCGGTGCGCGGGACGTAGGCTTCAGGCTGATAATAATCATAGTAGGAGACGAAGTATTCCACCGCATTGTTCGGGAAAAAGGACTTCATCTCGCCATACAGCTGCGCCGCCAGCGTCTTGTTGGGCGCCAAAATCAGCGTCGGACGCTGCACCGTCTGGATGACGTGCGCCATGGTGAAGGTCTTGCCCGACCCGGTGACGCCCAGGAGCACCTGATCCTTCTCGCCCTGCCGCAGCCCGGCGGTCAGTTCCTCGATGGCGTTCGGCTGGTCGCCCGCAGGTTGGAATTCCGACGAGATGACGAACTGCTTTCCGGCTTCCAGCTTCGCGAGCGGCCTGGCGGGAATTGCGGACAGGACAGGACTTGCCATGGGGCGGCGATCCGATCAGAGGAGGGGTACGGAACGGGAACCGATTATATGGCCGCAACGCCCCCGTCTGTCGAGCGCAGGCTGAGCGGCAATTGCGATATGATGCACGAACATTCCGAAGCTCGACTTCCTGAGACGCTTCGATCCACGATCATCAGCGGACGGGAAACCTCGCATAAATGGCGCGCAAGTTGATCGTACCAGTGCGGAACGCTCGATAGCTTGAACGGCGCAATACAGTATGGCATTGTGCCGTTTAGAGTGTGAAGTAGATGCGGTTCACGAAGCCTGTCCAAAGGGGTCAATACAAGGCCACCCTTGCACAAGCGCAGCCACAACTTGCGGCTGCGGCGTTTCGTGGATTGGCTGTTGTTGTGCATTCGGCGGATCGTCCATGTCAGACAAGTTCTTCTCCGAGATTTCCGACACACTCACCTCCGCCCGTTCGGTCGAAGACCTGACCCGTCCTCTGCTGAGCCTGTTGGAAGCGGTAACGGAACTGGAAGCGACCTACCTGACCCGCATCGACCGGGAACTGGGTGTGCAACGCGTTCTGTTCGCCTACAACACCAAGACAATGCAGATTCCCGAAGGGCTCGTCGTTCCCTGGGAGGGAACCCTGTGCAAGCGCGCGCTCGACGAAGGACGGTTCCATACCGACGATGTGCCGACTCTGTGGGGCGACTGCGACGCCGCCAAGGCTCTCGGTATCCAGACCTATGTCAGCACTCCGGTTCGGCTGAATGACGGCACTTTGTTCGGAACCCTGTGTGCCGCAGGGTCGGAGCGCAAGCCACTGACCCCGAAGGGAGAGCAGGTACTCCGCCTCTTCTCCTCGCTGATCGGCCTGCATGTGGAGCGGGAACAGCTTCTCGAAAACCTTCAAACCGTCAATACCGCGCTGGAGGCCCATTCCTTCACCGACGTGCTGACCGGACTGCCCAACCGCCGCTTCCTTCTGAAAGAGATGGACCGCCTGTTCAACGATGCCGAGCGGACAGGGCAGACGGTCCTGATCGCCTTCATCGACCTCGATGGGTTCAAGGCGATCAACGACCACCATGGCCACGAAATCGGCGATGAGTTCCTGATCGAGGTGGGCAAGCGACTGTCGGCCGGCCTCCGGGCAGGAGACATCCTTGCCCGCTTCGGCGGCGACGAATTCATCGTCACCGGCCTGGGTCCATCCGGTGACGCCGAAGGTCAGGCGGCTGCGGAGGCCTTGTGCAACCGCTTGGCCCCGTTGCTGATCGGGGACTACCAGTTGCACGGCATCACCCTGCACTATTCCGGCGCAAGCTTCGGCCCCACCGCCGCCGACCCCCGCATCGTCAATGTGGAGGCCGCGCTGCGGGCGGCCGATGCCGCCATGTACGAGGTGAAGCGGGAACGGAAAACGCGCAAGGCCTGATGGGGGCCGGGCAGCACCCCAACCTGACGGCCCGACCCCGACGCCCCTACCCCAACGCCTTCGGGTTCGATATCCCCAGACGAGCCTGTACGATGGCCTCCAGCGAATCCATCAGCACGTCCTGGCCCTCGTGGTCGAAGTCTCCGGCGGCGATCTCGATGCACAGGCGGTGCTGCAAAGCCTCCACACGCTTGCGCAGATCGTCGCCGGACAGGCCGTCGTCGGCGTCTTCGCCATAGAGCAGGGCGAGCGCGCCCAGCATCGAATGACCGGCGGCATCCAGCCCCTTCAACTCGCGCTCGGCGATTTCCAGCGCGTTGGCGACCATCAGGGCGGCAAAGCGCGCCTCCGGCGCCACATGGGGAAGAACGTCGGACCGGAAGGTGGAGGCGGCGATCTGCAGCAGACCGCGGGCGTCGGGATTGGTGCGCATCAGGCCACCTTCTCCACCGCTCCGGACGCCATGCTGCCGATGGCGCGGAGATGGCGCAGCATGTCCAGTTCGATTTCCGGCAGCATCCGCCCGGTCAGCGCCAGCTCCAACGAAGATTCGGCGCCGGAGCTGTGACGCAGCCCCTGCTCCACCGCGATGGCCGCCCAGCGCAGGTAAGCGGCCGTCTCCCAATAGGCGACGCGCGCGGGATCGACGCGGCGGCCGGAGGTCTCCTCATAGCCGGCATAGAAGTCCGCACGGTCGGCGATGCCCCCCGCCTCTCGGTCGGGCCGGCGGAACCGCCAGGAGCGGGCGCAGAACCAGCCCAGATCCTCCATCGGGTCGCTGAACCCGGCGAACTCCCAATCCAGGATCGCTGTCAGCGCACCGTCCTTGACCAGATAGTTGCCGGTTCGGAAATCGCGATGGCACAGCACCACCGCACCCGGCAGCGGAGCGTTGACCTCCATCCAGCGCAGGCCCCAGGCGATCACCGGATCGCGGCGTCCAAGGTCGCCGAACCAGCGGCGATACTGAGCCAGCGTCTCCTGCGCCGGGCATTCCGGCGCCTCGCCCAGCCTCTCCAGCCCCTCGGTCTCCGGGGTGATCCGGTGCAGCCGGCCAAGCTGTCGGCCAAGTTCGCGCGCCAGTTCCGGCTGGGCCGCTTCCGACCGCGTCACCGCATGGCCGGCGCCCAGCCCATCGGCGCGGCGCATGATGTAGAAGTCATGGCCAAGCACGGCCGGGTCGTCGCAGGCGAACAGCGGTTCGGGCGCCATCACGCCGCCGGCAAAAGCGGCGCGCAGCACCACGAATTCCCGCAGCTTGCCGATGCTGGCCGAAATACGCCCGCCGCCCTCGGCCCGCAGCACGCAGGCATGCCGGCCGGCAAGCGACCCGCCATCGATGTCCAAGGTCACCGCAAGGTTCAGGGAGATCGCGCCACCGCCGAGCCGTCCATCCTCAGTCACCACGACGCGGGATGCGCCGGCCTGTGCGGCCAGCCAATTTTCCAGACGAACGCGATTGTCGCCCGACAGCAGCGACGGCGGCGACTGGTCGGACGCTTTGACGACATGCATGGCGTTCTCCCTCCAGAGGTTGCTTGGCGCGTTGGTCCGCGCGTCCTTATCGATTTCAGCCGCCGATGGTAGGCACGAAGCGCTGTTGCCGACAAGTTTCACCTTGGTGGGAAAAGCGACTCTACCCCCAAAAAAGTCGGCCCCTCCCCCGCCCTTGCAGGCGGGAAAGGGGCCGTCGGTCGGCGTGATGCGGAGAGGCGTTACGCCGCGATCGGCTGGTTCGTCCCCTGCTCCTGGCCGGCCGTGGCGGCCTGCTGGGTGGCGGGGACCGGCGCCGGCTTGGCCTCGCGGACCGGCAGCATGTCACCGATACCGAAGGCGACGGCCATCAGGTTCGGGACCGCCATCGCGGCGAGCAGAACCGACCACAGCTCCAGCGACAGGGTGCCCAGCGGGTTGACCAGGGCGGCGGTGGCCGACGAGGCGACCAGCGCGGCGGACAGCCATGCTTCGGGCTTGGCGCAGAAGCGGCCGGCGGTGCGCTTGCCGCCCTTGGCGGTCACCCGGAAGGCGTCGTGCTTGCGAACCAGACCGCGGACGACGGCCAGGGCGACCGTGGTGGAGAGCGCCATGCCGACGGCGCAGGCGCCCAGGCTTTCCTTCCAGCTGTTGCCGGAGGCGTAACGCGAGGCCAGCAGGCTGGAGCCGGCGCGGAGCACCAGGGCACCCAGCACGGCGGCGGTTGCGGCCACCGGCGGCAGGTGCAGCGGCAGAACCAGCGAGGCGAAGGTCCAGACCACGGCGGCGGCGGCGGCGAACAGGCCGACGGCGTCGGACCACCAGCGGATCCAGTTGGTGACGTAGCCCAGCTTCTGCCGCGCGCTCAGCTCGGCCGCACCCGGCAGGAACTTCTTCCAGTGGGCCCGGACGATCTGCGTGGAGCCGAACACCCAGCGGTCGCGCTGCTTGCGGAACTGCATGAAGTTGTCCGGGGCCAGACCGGCGCCGAGCCGCTCGTCGGTATAGGCGGCGCGGTAGCCGGCCGACAGGATGCGCAGGCCCAATTCGGTGTCCTCGCAGATGCCGGCTTCCGACCAGCCGCCGACCTGATCCATCGCCGAGCGGCGCAGCATGATCATCGTGCCGTGGCAGATGAAGGCCTGGGAGGAGACGCCTTCCTGCATGCCGACGTCGAAGAAGGGGCGGTATTCGGCGGTCATCGCCGACTTCAGCGCGGTCTCGTGGCCATCGCGGTGTTCCTGCGGAGCCTGGACGATGCCGACCGACGGATCGGCGAAGGTCGGAGCCAGCTTCGACAGCCAGTCGGGCGACACGGTGTAGTCGGCATCCAGCACGGCGACGATCTCGGCCGACGGATCGGTGTGGCGCAGGGCGGCGTTCAGGGCGCCGGCCTTGAAGCCGGAGATCTTCTTGTACCAGTGGAACTTGAACTTGCGCCCCAGCGCCTGGCACATCTCCTCTACCGGACGGACCAGATGCTCCTCCTCGGTGTTGTTGATGAGGACGACGACCTCGTAGTTCGGGTAGTCCAGCCGCGACAGCGAGGCCAGCGTGGCGTTCAGGACGTCCGGCTGCTCGCGGCAGGCGGCGACGTGGATGGAGACCATCGGCTTGTGGTCGATGCTGGGCACGGCATGCGGCAGCAGCGCCGGGGCGCGGCCGGTCAGCAGCCGGCGGGCGACATCCACCAGATCGGCGAAGGCGACGCTCATCATCAGGGCGCCCAGCGCGAAGGCGGAGCCCCAGGTGGTGACCGCACCGAAGGTCAGATATTCGGCGAAGGCGCCGGCGACGGCGGAGCCGATGGCAAAGCCGATGATGTTGGCGCCCAGCGAGGCGGCCAGCGCGAAGCCGGCATTGGTCCGGCGACGGAAGACGGCGAAAGCCGACAGGGCCAGACCGACGGCGAGCGCCACGCCCGCACCGACCCGCTCGCCATAGGGGGCGGCGACGGCGCCGGTCATCGACCATTTCGGCTGGCGGTCGGCATCCAGCACGCCCCAGGTCGGGCCGGGCGAGCCTTCGATGGTCGACTTCCAGATGCCGTCGAAGGCCTCGACGACGTTGTAATGGATGCCGAGCGCATTGGCTTCCGCCGCGAACCCGCGGACGACCGCGGCCTGCGCCTCCGGCGTCGGGTAGGCGTCGTGGAAGTTCTCGCCGCCCGAAGGCCAGCCCACTTCGCCGACGAACAGCGGCTTGCCCGGATGCGCCTTGCGCACGGTGTCGAGCCGGTCGCGGATCCAGGTCAGCGCATCGGTGACCGGCACGCCTTCCCAGTAGGGCAGCACGTGGACGCCCATGAAGTCGGACGCCTTCACCGTGGCGTCGGCCTTGACCATTTCAGACCACACGTCGGCGGTGCCGACCTTGATCGAAGCCGGAACGGCGGCGCGCACACGCTTGATGTAGCCGGCCAGCTCGGCATCCGTCAGTTCGGCGCGCAGCAGAGTCTCGTTGCCGACGACGATGCGCTTGATGCCGCGGAATTCCTTGGCCAGCGCGATGCCGTGCATCACCTCCCGCTCGTTGCGGACCTTGTCCTTGCTCAGCCAGATGCCGAGCGTGACGTCCAGCCCCTTGGACACCGCGATCTCCGGCACCTCGCCCTGCGAGCCGAGCGTCGAGTAGGTACGAACGCCATCGGCGAAGCCGGCGATGGCGGTCATGTCCTTCTCGATGTCCTTGCGCGGGACGATCGGCTGGTGATTGGGATCGTAATTGCGCCCCGAGGGCGAGTAGGACACCGATTCTATGCGGCCGGGTTCCGCGTCCACCGCCGTGGGCGCGTTGCGCCAGGACCAGAAGGACGCGTGGCCGGCGGTCACGGCCAGCAGTGCGGCGGCGATGGCTGCGCGCCGGATCGAGTTCTTCGGGTTGCTCATGGGGAGTTCGCGTTGCCCTGTTGCTGGGTGGACGTTCGCCACCGGACATCCGCACAAACGGGCAGACCGACTTCCCTATTCCGTCACTTCCGAAAATTTTTTGTGCGCTGCGGAGAACGGAACCCTGCCGGTCGCCTCCTGTTGGACAACGTCCGGTTCCATACTCCCAAAAACACAGGAGAGCGCCCCATGGCCACCCGTCACGAAGACAGTCCGGAACACAAGAAGGCCCACGATCTGGCCGAACAGGCACTGGACAAGGCCGCCGGCGGCGATCCCCGCAAGGCGCGCGACCTGATCGAGGAAGCCAAGCGCATCGACCCCAAGATCGGCGAGGAGATGTCCCGCGAAGCCGCCGAGGATCAGAAGAAGGCCGACAGGTACGTCGACAAGACCGACAAGTGAGCGAATGCCCGCTGCCCCCTCCCCAACCCTCCCATAGGCGCTAACATGAGAGGGAAGCGATAGACGGGTCGGGCGTGACGAATTGCGCTGGGCTGTGTTTTTCCTGGAT
>NZ_VTTK01000102.1:0-560 GCF_008365135.1 Azospirillum sp. Sh1
GTGGTCAAGGGCCATGGCGCCCATCCCGGCACCTCGGAACTGGTCGGCCGCGCCATCCAGGCGGCGGTCGCCTCCTGCGGCTTGCCCGAGGGCGTCTTCTCGCTGCTGTTCGGCACCGGCAACGAGGTCGGCACGGCGCTGGTCGCCGATCCGCGCATCAAGGCGGTGGGCTTCACCGGCTCGCGCCGCGGCGGGTTGGCGCTGATGGAGGTGGCGTCCCGGCGGCCGGAGCCGATCCCGGTCTATGCCGAGATGAGCAGCATCAACCCGGTCTTCCTGATGCCGGCGGCGCTGGCGTCCCGCGCCGACGCGCTGGGCAAGGCGTTCGTCGCCTCGCTGACCATGGGAGCGGGGCAGTTCTGCACCAACCCCGGCATCCTGCTGGCGGTGGAGGGGCCGGACCTCGACCGCTTCGTCGATGCTGCGGTTGCGGCCCTCGGCGGCAGCGCGGCGTCCACCATGCTGACGCCGGGCATCCATGCCGCCTATGACGCCGGCGTCGCCAAGCTGGCCGGCAGCGGCGACGTGACAACACTGGCGCGCGGTCTGGCCTGCAGCGG
>NZ_VTTK01000011.1:0-190921 GCF_008365135.1 Azospirillum sp. Sh1
TGGTACTGCGTCTTAAGACGTGGGAGAGTAGGTCGCCGCCAGGTCACTCAGCCTCAAGAGACGCATAACACGAAGCACAAGCTTGCATCTTCACCGTCCATCACCCCATATCTTCAGACATCCGCGGGGTGGAGCAGCCCGGTAGCTCGTCAGGCTCATAACCTGAAGGCCGCAGGTTCAAATCCTGCCCCCGCAACCACCGACACTTGACAGCCCGCCTCCAACGAGGCGGGCTGTCGGCGTTTGGGGTCCACTTCGGCGCACGCCTCCAGGATCGTCACCAGGTCGCCATGAAGCTGCGCCTAAAGCCCCACTGTAGCGAACTGCCCGACGCCCGGCTGGAAGCGCTGCACCGTGTTAACGTCGCGCCGCCTTGCGCCATCGCATCGGTGTCTGGCCGACCGCCCGGCCGAACAGGCGCGTCAGATGGGCCTGATCGGAAAAGCCGCAGGTGCAGGCGATCTGACAGAGCGGCTCGTCGGTTTCCAGCATCAGGCGCTGGGCCAGTCTCACCCGCCGTTCGACGATGTAGGCGTGGGGTGTCTCGCCCGTGCTGACCTTGAAGGCGTCGGTGAAGCGTCCGCTGCTGAGTCCGACGAGGGCGGCCAACGTCTCCACCCTTATCGGCCCGGCAATGCTGACCTCGACATGTTCGGTCACTCGGCGGAGCTGCCAGGAGGTCAGTCCACCTCTGGGCTGGGACGGTGTGGCGATGGCCGCCGGCTCGTTCCGCCGGTCCCCAAACAGGGAGGCGAGCCGGTCGAGGCAGAGCCGCGCGCCGTCGGGATCATGGTCGAGCACGGCAAGGGCGCGGGTCACCAGGGTGGCGACTGTCCTGTCATCGGCGGCGACTGGTTGAAGCATCGGGGGGCTCCCTGCGTGACATGGCGTGCGGGGAGTTTGGCCGGCTTGGGGTGCATCGCGGAATCGCACGCTGGGGTCGCCGGCCCCGTGCCATGGCCTTACGGTTGCTAGCCCTTGGTGTGATGTTCACTCCAGCATCGCGCCCAGCCGGCGCCCATAGGCGGCGATGGCGGCGCCGGCGGGATGGCGCTCCTCGTTATAGGCTTGCAGGGCGGTCTCGACCTCCCGGTGGGCGGACAGATGCCGAGCCAGTGCCATCGCGTCGCCCGCCGCCTTGGCGACGCCCATCGCCGTGTGCGGACGGACCACAAAGGCTGCGTCCCCCAGCAGAGCCACCCGACCGCGCGTCATCGCCGGCACCTCGTAATCGAAGATGGCCTGGACGAAGGGGCGTGGTTCCGCCGCGATCGCCGCCGCAAAGGGCGGCGGCAGCTGGTCCGCCGCATCCTGCCGCAGCCTCGCAGCCAGTGTCTTCGACACTTGTCCGGGCGCAAGCGAATAGGGATGGTGGCGTCCCTTGGGGTCGGTCAGCAGTGCCGGCAGTTCCGCCGCCGCCACCCGCCGGTACCAGACCCAGTTGTAGCGCCGCTCCCCCACCGCAGTCTCCGCCGCCGGCCCGGTGACCAGATAGCCCAATGTGTGCGATTGCGGCATGTCGTAGAAGGCGAAGCGCTCCAGCAGGATGGCGGCCTCCGCCGGCAGATCTCGTTCCGGCACCAGCCCGCGCCAAGCGACATAGCCGGCATAGTCGTTGGCGGCGTGCCTGCCCGCCACCGCGCAACGGACGATGGAGCCCAGCCCGTCGGCACCGATCACCAGATCGGCCTCCTCCCGGCTGCCGTCGTCGAAGCGCAGGCTGGCGGAGGCGGCATCCTGCTCCACTCCCAGGACGGTTCGGCCCAGGACATAGGCGTCGTCGGGCACCTTGCCGCGCATCGTGGCGTATAGATGGTCCCAGGAGATCTGCAACTGCGGCGTCGCCTGCCGGTGCCGGATCTCGCCGGTGCGGTCGAGGAAGATGCGCTCGTGGGCGACGACGCCGACATGGGCCACATGCTCGCACCCCACCGCGCGCAACAGGGCGAACAGGTCGCGCTGGCCGACCAGCCCGGCGCCACGGCCGGCGAGCCCGCCGCTGGAGCGCTCATAGAGGCGGACGTCGTGCCCCTCCTGCCGCAGCAGGGCGGCGACGAACAGACCGCCGACGGAGCCGCCGACGATCCTCACACGCAGGGTCTTCATGGTCTTTTTCCCTTCTCATACGGGACCGAGTGCGGCCTTGAGCCGTTCGGGGCTGAGCGGCATGTCGCGCAGGCGTACGCCGGTGGCATCGGCGATGGCGTTGGCCAGTGCGGCGGCGGACGGTCCCTGCGCCGCCTCGGCCGTGCCGAGGAAGGGTGCGCCGGGGCGGTCCATCACCACCACATCCACCGATCCCGGCACATCGTCGAAGCGCAGGATGGGATAGCTGCTCCAATCGAAGCTGACACGGCGGTCGGCTGCGAAGCGCACCGCTTCCCGGCCGGTCCAGCTGAGCGATTGCACCAGCCCGCCCTCGATCTGGTTGCGCACGCCGTCGGGGTTGGCGGGCTGGCCGCAATCGACCGCGGCGACCGCGCGGCGGACCAGCGTCCGGCCGGTCTCGCGGTCGACCTCCACCTCCATCGCCACAGCGCAATAGGCGCCGAGATTCTTGTAGCGGGCGAAGGCCATGCCGCAGCCGCGCCGGCCGTCGCCTTTCGGCCGTTTCGACCAGCCGAAGCGGTCGGCCGCCGCGTGCATCACGTCGCGCGCCCGCTCGTCCCGCATATGGTCGAGGCGGATCGCCAGCGGGTCGATGCCGGCCCCGGCAGCCAACTCGTCCAACATGCTTTCGATGGAAAAGACGTTCAGATGCGCGCCCAACGACCGCAGGGCGGAGACGCGCACCGGCATGTCCTTCAGGAAGTGATAGACGACATGGGCGTTGGCGAAGCTGTAGAGCGGGTTGGAGTTGCGGCTGCCGTCGCCTTCCGGCATCGGGATCGGCCTGCCTTCGGGAGCGGGGAAGGGCGGGTCGGCCTCGTTGCCGGCCAGAACGCCGCCGGCCCCGACCGGGCGGTTGTTGTGCGGGTTGCTCCAGACCGCGTGGCGCCAGGAGACGATTCGGTTATCGGCGCCGAGCGCCGCTTCCAACTCCGTCATCATGCCGGGGCCTAGCGGTTCCCAGCCGAACTCCTGCTCGCGCATCCATTGCAGGCGAATGGGGTGGCCGGGCATGGCCTTGGCGATCACCGCCGCGTCGGCCGCCACGTCGTCGGCGCCGTTCTGGCCGTAACAGCCGGCACCCTCTGCATGGATGGCGTGGACCTTCTCCAGCGGCAGCCCAAGCAGTTCGGCGACGACGCGGCGGACGTCGAAGGTGCCCTGGCTGTGGGTCCAGACAGTCATCGCGCCATCCACATACTGTGCGATGGCGCAGGACGGGCCGATGGAGCCATGGCTGATCCAGGGCCGGGTGTAGCGCGCCTTGACGCTGCGGACGGCCGGTCCCGCCGGATCGCTGGTATCCATGATCGGGATGTCGCGGGCCGGCAGCGCCTTCAGCGTCTCAGCCACGGCGTCGCCGGTTCCGTCCGCTGGTAGCGGTGACTGTGTTCGGGCGTAGGCTGCCCGTTGCAAATGTCGCAGGGCCTGGATCGCCGGCCATTGACGCTCCGCCACGACCGCCAGGAAGCCGCCCTGCCGGACGATATTCACCACGCCCGGCATGCGGGCGACGGCATCGAGATCAGGCGATTGCAGGCTGGTGCCGACGCTGGGACCGCGGACGACGCGGGCGTGCAGCATGCCGGGCAGGCGCATGTCGTGCAGATAGGCGGCACCGCCGGTCAGCTTTGCCGGGATGTCGACCCGCGGCAGTTCCCGGCCCAGCGTGCGGTAGTCCGACGGCCGGCGCAGCGGCGCGTCGGGCACCGCCTGCACATGCAGCGACAGCCGCGCCGCGACCTCGCCATAGGGCAGGGACCTGCCGTCCGGCGCGTGCAGCCTGCCGTCGCCACCGGTGGTCACCCGATCAGCCGCGACGCCCCAGTCGCGTGCCGCTTCTGCCGCCAGCAGCATGCGCACGTTGGCGGCGGCGTTCTGGATCGCGGTGCCGCTGTCCTGCATGGAATGGCTTCCGGCGGTCAGCCCCTCGTCCGGTGTCCGTTCGGTGTCGGCGGTGACCAGGGTGATGGCGGCGGGCGGGATGTCCAACTCCTCCGCCGCGACCTGGGTCAGAGCGGTGCGGATGCCCTGGCCCAACTCCACCTTGCCGGTGAAGACGGTGACCCGGCCATCGGCGTCGATGCGGATCCAGGCGTCGAGCCAGGGAGTGGATTTCAGGCTGCCTTTCAGGTCGGGCGCCACGACGGCCGGACCGGCGCCGCCCTCGCCGCCTCCGGCGAGCTGGGCAAAGGCTTTGGGCGCCAGGGCGAAGGAGACCACCAGGGCGCCGCCGGTCAGGAAGCCGCGCCGGGACAGGTCGGTGGGATGGGGGGTGCTCATGGCCGTGCCTCCTTCGCCGACTGGACGCCCTTGCGCATGGCGACGGCACGGCGGATGGCGCGCAGGATGCGCATGTGGGTGCCGCAGCGGCAGAGATTGGGCTGCATGTGTGCGCGGATCTGCGCCTCGTCCGGGTCGGGGTTGCGGTCGAGCAGGGCCTGCGCGCGCACCAGCATTCCGGCGATGCAGTAACCGCACTGGGCCGCCTGCTCATTTTCGAAGGCCTGCTGCAGCAGGCCGGGGGCCTCGGCGCTGCCCAGCCCCTCCACGGTGCGAATGCGGCGGCCGGCGACGGCGCCGACCGGCGTCAGGCAGGAGAAGGCGGGCTTGCCGTCGATATGGACTGTGCAGGCGCCGCACTGGCCGAGGCCACAGCCGTATTTGGCCCCGTTCAGCTCCAGGTCGTCGCGCAGCACATAGAGCAGCGGCGTGGCCGGGTCGACGTCCAGCGCGTGGTCGGCGCCGTTGACGGTGATGGTGACGGTCATGGCTGGGTGTCCTCCTTGCGGACCATGGCGGCCGCCGTCGCCAGCGATGTCCAGGCCGGACGGTCGCTGAAGCGGGATCGCAGATAGGCGGCGAGGTCTGCGATTTGCGCATCGGTCAGGCTGGCGGCAAAGGCGGGCATCGTCGGTCCGGCCGGTCCGGTGGGCGGGTGGACGCCTTGCAGGATGGCGCGGATCGTATTGTCGGGACGGTCGAGTTGCAGGGCGGTCACCGTCGGCAGGCCGGGACGGCCTTGGGTCATCATCGGTGCGCCACCCTCGTGGCAGCCGGCGCAGGCCCCGGCGAACAGGGTCGCGCCGGCGGGATTCGCCTTGGCCGCCTCCGCCGCGTGGTCCGGTGGAGAGGGCGTTTTCGGAGCGGCACGGTCCGCCGACAGCGAGGCGATGTAGGTGGCGATGGCGCGGACATCGGCCTCCGGTGCGCGGGACAGGCCATGCACCACCGGTCCCATCGGCCCGGCGGCGGCGCCATGGCGGCCGTCCACGCCGGTGCGCAGATAGGTGTACAGGCTGTCCGCCGTCCAGGGCACGGCGGTCGGGCTGGCGCCGTTCAGCGCGGGGGCGACCCAGCCCTCCGCCACGCCGCCGGAATAGGCGCCGTCGCCCGTCTCCTCGGCTCCGGCAAGGTTGCGCGGGCTGTGGCAGCCGCTGCAATGGCCCAGGCCCTCCGCCAGATAGGCGCCGCGGTTCCATTCCGCATCGCGGTCCGGCCTTGGGGTGAATTCCTCCTGATGCAGGAACAGCAGTTTCCAGCCGGCCAGCAGAGGCCGGAATCCCAGCGGGAAGATCAGGTCGTTCGCCTTGGCCGGGGCGGAGGCCGCCGGGCGGGTCATCAGGAAGGCGTAGATCGCGTCCAGGTCCCCGTCATGCACCCGGCGGTAATGGTCGTAGGGCAACGCGGGATAGAGATGACGGCCGTCACGCGACACGCCGTCGCGCATGGCGCGTTTGAAAGCCTCCTTCGACCATCCGCCGATGCCGGTTTCCGGATCCGGCGTGATGTTGGTGGAAAAGAGCGTGCCGAACGGCGTCGCCAGTGCCCGGCCGCCGGCGTAAGCGACACCCCTGTCGGCGGTGTGGCAGACGATGCAGTCGCCGACCGCGGCCAGCGCTGCACCACGGGACACCAGTTCGGTGGGGAACTCGGTGGCTTTGGGCGTGGGAACGGTGGGCAGGCCGCTTCGGTCGGCGATCCCCAGGAACGCGCCGACGCCGGCGAGGCAGGCCAATGCCCCACCGGCCGCCCATCTGCCTACCGCCCGGCCGGCCCATCGGGTTCGTTTCATGCTGCACCTCCTCTGGTCCGCCGCATGCGTCGTGGGCGGGCGGACAAGTCCAGGGAGGGTGCCGGAGTGTGCGGCAGTCGTATTGAAGAATGGGCGCCGGATTTTTGAACGAAACCCGCACGCCCCTACGCCGTTGGTTCAGCGGCTTCGGTTCGCTCAGCAGGGCAGGCGTCAGTTCGGAGCCGGCGGGGGGGATATCACCGCCTCGCTGCTGCCATGCCGGCCCATATCAAAAGCGAACGACGATCGTATCGGAGGTACTGATAGGCAGCGCCGTTTTGTAGGTTATCTGCTTCAGCACCAGGTTGGAACGGATGGTGGCGACGAATTCTATTTTCGACAGCTTGCCTGTTATCAGCTGTTCGAGTTCTTCGACATCGCGGACAATCACACGCAGCAGGAAATCGCAATCGCCTGTCATCCAATTGCATTCCATCACCTCGGGAATCCGCTCGACGGCATCCCGGAACTTCTCCAGCGCGGATTGCGGCTGCTTGTCGAGCGTGACCTGGATATAGGCATTGATTTCCAGCCCCATCGCCTTTGGATTCAGAAGGGTGACCCTTCGATCGATGATGCCGGTTTGCTCCAGCTTCTTCACGCGCGTGAGGCAGGGCGACGGCGACAGGTTGATTCTGCCGGCAAGCTCGACGTTCGTCAGATTTGCATCCTTCTGCAACTCGTTGAGGATTTTGATGTCCGTTCGGTCGAGCGTCAGCGTGTTCATCATGGTGACTCCCGGTTGTAATCTGGACGGATTTGCTTCGATCCGAAGCGAAGATCGGCAAGAAGTTCCGCGGAACAAACCCGTTTGGGGTCTGCACGCGCTTCCTTCCGCCTTTCTGGTGTTCATGCGGCAGATTGTATCCGAGGCCAGCCAATGGCAGAATCTATGGGATTGCCATTTTATGTCGCGAAACTGTCAAGTTTGAATTGCGGTTCGCTTCGCAATGCACGGAGGTCGTAATAGTGCCTAAATTTGCGCAGATCGGTGGGAAGTGGCCGGCAGTTTCGGCGACCGGCGAGGCCGTCTCACGGGTGTGGGATCTCACCGGCCTGCGCGTCAGCTTCACTGCGCTGGATCCTGACGACTTTGCCCGGCCGTTGGTCTCTTTCCTTGTCCAGCGCAATGTGGATGACGACGAGTTGCCGATCCACCAGCACCGGAAAGGCCAGCTGGTGGTGGCGGCGGAAGGTTCGGTCATGTGCCGGACGCTCGACGGGCTCCGGATCGTCCCATCCAATGGCGCGGTTTGGATACCAGGAGAGATTCCCCACAGCGTTTCCATGTCGGACAAGGGCAGGTCATACTGCGTTTTCATCAATCCGGAGATTTCGCCTCTGCCGAATTCCTGCGCCACATTTTCGATCAGTCCGATGTTGCGCGAGATGATCTTTCACCTGGCCAACCTGCCGCCGCTCTATCCCTTGGAAGGGCCGACGAGCCGTCTGGTGCAAGTCATTCTGGACGAACTTGCACAAATGAAGGCGGAGCCGCTCCACTTCCCGGTTTCCAACCATCCAAAGATTCAGCGCATCGCGGCCCAATTGCTGGAGGCCCCGGACGATCGCAGGACCATTCGGGAATGGGCGGCAGCGGTCGCCACGAGCGAGCGTACGTTGGCCCGGCTTATCCAGAAACATACGGGAATGCCGTTTGGTCGATGGCGCCAGCAACTCCACATCGTGATCGCCGTTCAACGGCTGTCGATGGGGGCTACCGTTCAAGCGATTTCCCAAGAACTGGGATATGATTCTCCCAGTGCGTTCACTGCCATGTTCAGGAAGCACATGGGACAACCTCCGCGCCGATACTTGCAGGATCGGGCGGAGGTCACGACGAACTGATAAGGCTCGGGGGAGTTGTCCGGTCGCAGCGGTCGGCGGAATGGTCGGTGACGGGCGTCGCGGTCGCCTGTGCAAACGCCTGTCACCGCTTGACCTGTCAGCTGACGATATCCTGTTTGATGCTCTTCCGCGCTATCATGAATGCCGCCGCCGCCAGGACATAGACCAGCGACGTGCTGATCAACCCCCAGCGTATGGCGTCACCGGACCCCAGTGATGGTGCGAGAAGATCGCTGATCAGGCCGACCGACAGCGGTCCAAGGCCGAGTCCGATCAGATTGGCAAACAACAGGAAGATGGCGGTGGCCGTTGCCCTGGTGCGCGGCCGCACCAGACTTTGTACCGCCGCGAAGATCGGGCCGTAATAGATGGACTGCAGCAGCATGGGCAAACTCAGAAGGCAAAGCGCCGCCACGGTGTCCGAGGTGAGATAGGTCGCGAAAAGCGCGAAGGGAAGGCACAGGGCCGCTGCAGCGGGAATGGTCGCGTAGGCATTCAGGTTGCTGCGCAGCGCGCGATCCGTCGACCAGCCGCCCAGCCAGGTTCCGGCAGCTCCGAAGATGCCGATGATCAGGCCCAGCACCGTGCCGAGAAAACCGGTGGCGCCCAGTTGGATTCCAGTGAGATCGTTCAGCCTGATCGCCAGATCGCTCAATCCATTCGCGTGATTGCGCAGAAAGAAGGAGCTTTGAAAGGCAAGATTGCTGAAAATCCCGAAGCTCATGGCCACCATTGCGACCGTGAGCCAGAAATAGGTTCGATTCTTGCCGAGTTCGTGCAGTGCCTCCTTCAGGGTGGGCGCGTTTTGCGCCTCGCTGGCGGCGAAGGAGGAGTCTCGCGGCTCGGGTAGAGTGAAATAGGCCAGAAGCCCAAGGATGATGCCGGGCACCCCGACCAACGCGAAGGATGCGCGCCAACCGAGCTTGTCCGCGATCAGGCCGCCGACCACCATCCCGACCAGGGAACCGGCCGGAATGCCCATGGAGAAGAACGCCAGCGCAGATGCCCGCTTTTCCCTGGTCGTGTAATCGCTGATCAGTGACTGGGATGCCGGCGTGCAGCCGGCCTCGCCAACCCCGACACCGACCCTGGCGAGGAACAGCTGGGTGAAGTTCTGGGCGACGCCACAGGTTGCCGTGAAAAAGCTCCAGGTGATCGCCGACAGCGCGATGATCCTGACCCGGTTCGCACGCTCTGCCCACCGCGCGATCGGAAGGGCCAGCGTCGCGTAGAAGATGGCGAAGGAAAGGCCGGTCAACGACCCCAGCTGCCAATCGGCGAGACCGAGTTCGCGCTTGATCGGCTCCGCCAGGATATTGACGATCTGACGGTCGACGAAGTTCAGCATGTAAACGAGGAACAACATGATCAAGGCATAGCGTCGATAGTGGATCGACAGGACCGTCGGTTTCGGCTGCAGCACCGATATCGTGGTCGTTGCGTCTTCGATCATACGGCAGTCTCCAAAAAGACCGGGCACAAGGGGGCCGGGTCGGTTTCGGTCGGAACGCGGTGTCGGGAGGCGCGGGGAATGCAGGCGGCCGGCCTGCGGCTCGGCATGCGGTCAGAATTTGACGCCGGTGCTGATGAGAAACACGTCACGGTCGGCGCGCGGGTCGTAGGGGCCGGCCAAGGTCGTCAGGTAGGTGAGGTTGAAGAGATAGCTGTCCTTGACCGTGCCATCGAGGGCGAGCCGGAGGATCTGGCGCCCCTGATTGAACGCGCCGTCATAGGACGTCCCATTGACGTCGTGGGCGAAGGCGACGGACGGCTTGAGGTTCACCCCCGGCAGAACGTCCTGATAGCTCAGGCTCGCCTGAAGGCGATACCCCCACGAGAATGGCGTCACGAAGCCCCTGGTGGTGCAGGCCTTGGGATCGGCCCCGGCCGCGCAGACGCCGTTGTTGGGGCCGGTTCCGAAAATGTCGGAGCGGCCATAACGGCGGAAATTGGGGGCCGGCAGATCGTGGACATATTTGGCGCCGACCTCGCCGCCGAGGGTCAAGGTGCCGCCGATCACGTTGCCGATGTCGCCCGATGCGGCGAGCTGCCCCTGGGTGACGTGAAAACGCTCGTAACCGGCGAACGGCCCGCCCAGGGGAACCGAGGCGAAATCCCGCGCCAGCACACCGGTTCCGCTCACGGCGGCCTGCAAAAGATCGGGGGCGTTGAAGCCGAGCGGCTGATTGAATTTATGATCGAGTTCGCCCGCGACCCGCAGCTTCATAGAGGGAACGCTGGTGGCGAAGCTGCCGGACAGCATTTTGATATTTTTGGGGTACTGGAACCGATAGGCCGGATTCAAGCCATCCGGATCTCCCGGCAGGAAGATGGCGCCGGTCCGGCCGGTCCGGTCGGCCTCGACATAGCCGGTCCGCGAGTGAATGTTGGTGAAGTGGAGCGAAAACCGGGTGCCGATGTCCGGCACCTGATACGAGGCACCGACACCGAACTGGCCGGCATCACCCGCCGTCCCGTCGCTGCGACGCTTCAGGAATCGCCCGGTTGCCAGCCCGTCGGCCGAGGACAAGGCATTGGACACCATGACCATGTCGCAACCCGGTGAGGCGTAATCGGCGGTGGCGGCGAATGTTCCGCAACCCGGCTGCGTCGATGTCGCCGACAGCAGCTGATAGAAGACGTCGAGGCTTGCGGTCTGCGATAGGTCGACCTTGCCCGACAGCGCCAGGAACGGCTTCGCTCCCTCCTGCGGCTGCAAGCCCGGCCGGGACAAGGCGGCGAAGTCGCGCGGGTTGATGTCACGGAGGCCGCCGGGAATTGTGAATGCCGGCCCCCATTCGATGGTCTGCTGGCCGGCCTTGAACGAGATGGGGAGCCCACCGGCGGAGAACCGACCCTTGACGTATGCGTCGGCGAGGGAGATGCCGCGGAATTTGGCGCCTTGCGAAAAACCACGGTCGGACAATGGGCCGCCGGCATAATTGTTCGGCAGGTTGCCCAGCGCGACATGCCCCTCGGCAAGTGTGTAGTCGTACCAGCCCTTTACGCGGGTGAAGACGCCCCAGCCGTCGGCGTTGTTGGCCTCGAAATCGACCAGCCCCTTGGCGACCGTGGAAACCGGATCACCTTCCCAATAATTCAGATTCCCGTCGTCGGAATTGACGCCCCCCGGTGCCGCACTTCTGATCCGGAACCGGGCACCGTCGCCGGCGGGAACCAGGGACGGGTCGATGGGGCTGGCGCGAATGGCCGTTCCGACGGTGACCACGGCCCGGATGCCACCCGACCAGTCTCCTTCCTTGAATTCCCAGGCATGGGCCGGCCATGCGATCGACAGGGCGGCAAGGATCGCCGCTTTCCGGCCTATGCCAATGCTTGTCCACCATGCGGCACGGGGTGCCGACAGACTCAGGTCCCCCATCTTTCCTCCCTTTGAAGATTTATTGGAGTTGAGACAAGGAAGCCCTTCCCCGATCTTTCCGGACGGGCCAGGGTTCGGTCTTCCAATTTTTCCTTGAGAGCACTCGGCATGGTCTCAGATGCAGGGCAATCGCATCTGAGGGTGGATCGCCAAAATCCACTTCGACTGTCCTTCTCCCCGCAAGGGGAGAGGGAGTTCGTCAACAAACAAAATCAAGATACGATGATGAGAACGCAGATGACCCGTACTATCCAACGGACTCGAAATATTCCATACGACCGAATTTGCCTGAGGAATAAATCAGAGGAACTTTATGTTGATTGTGGATCTGGGCGACAACGGCGCCGATCATGATCGTATGGGTGGCGACTTCCAGGGTGTCCTGTATTCTGCAATCGAAGCTGCAAACGGATTGGAGAAGGGTCGGAACCCCGGTGACCATCTCGCCCCATTCAGCGGGGGAGAAACGGGATGCACCCTTGCTGCCGTCCATCGCCGCAAAGCGTTCCGCCAGTTGGACCTGATCGGCGGAAAGGACGTTCCAGGAAAAGGCGCCGGTCCGGAGAATGACGTCGTGGGCTTCGGCACTGCGGTTGATGCAGGCAAGCACCTTTGGTGGATCGACGCACAAGGAAACCGCGGCGGTGACGGTCAGGCCACGCCTGTCGGCACCTTGGCCCGATGCCACAATGGAGACCGACCCCACGACGGAGCGCAATGCACTCTTGAAGGCAGCCGTCTCCACATGGCTTGGAACCGGAAAATCTTGTCCTGACATGGTGAACCTCACGCAAGGCAGTGGAATGGCATGCCGCCAACGCCGGTTGGCGCCGCGGGACTGGTCGTTTGGCACCTGTGTTGGACGCGGCGCTATGGGGTGGCGGAGGCGACCGGCAGCGTCCGGTGCTCCACGATGTTCAGCCCATAGCCCCTGAGCGCGACCGGGACATGCTGCGAGTTGGACAGAAGGATCATGTCGTGAATGCCGAGATCCGCCAGAACCTGGGCGCCGACGCCATAGTTGCGCAGCTCGGCCTTGTCGACGAGCGGCTCGCCCGACTTCACCCGAAGAAGCTGTGAGATCGCCATATCGCGGCTGAACAGCACGATTACGCCTCTTCCTTCGGCGGCGATCGCCTGCATGGATCGGGCGACGATATCGCCGCGATCACCGTTCTGGCCGAGCACGTCCGACAGGATGTCCAGCGCGTGCATGCGCACCAGGGTCGGCCTCTCGTCGATCACGCCCTTCACCAGCGCAATCGCTTCGGTCTCGATTGCCTTGATGCGGAAGGTGATGGCGCTCCATTCACCGCCCCATCGGCTGTCGAATTTCGCGGTGACGACACGCTCGACGTCATGATCGTGGCGGCGGCGGAAGGCGATCAGGTCGCGGATCGTGCCGATCTTGAGCGCGTGACGCTGGGCGAAGGCGACGAGATCGTCGAGACGGGCCATCGTCCCGTCCTCCTTCATGATCTCGCAGATCACGCCCGATGGATTGAGACCGGCAAGCCGCGCGACATCCACCGCCGCCTCGGTATGCCCCGCACGGACCAGCACGCCGCCGGGTCGGGAGACCAGTGGAAATATGTGGCCCGGCGAGACGATATGGTCGGGCCCCCTGGCGGCGTCGATCGCCACCGCCACCGTCCGCGCACGGTCCGCCGCGGAGATGCCGGTGGACACCCCCTCGCGCGCCTCGATGGAAACGGTGAAGGCCGTCCCGTGGCGGGTGCCGTTTTCCGTACTCATCAATTTGAGGCCGAGCTGATCGACCCGCTCCTTGCCGAGCGCCAGACAGATGAGGCCCTTGCCATGCGATGCCATGAAGTTGATCGCCTCGGGCGTCGCCATCTGCGCCGGGATGACAAGATCGCCCTCGTTCTCCCGATCCTCGTCATCGACGAGGATGAACATTCGGCCATTCCGGGCCTCTTCGATGATCTCCATCGTGGAGGACAGAAATGGATGGCGTGGGTTGCAGGACAGCATCGTCATGACATTCCTCCGATCACCGCATCACATGTTCGACAGCGCCTGACGGATCAGCGAATCCTCGGAATCGTCGTAGAGTGAATTTATCAGCGCCGCGTAACGCTCGTTCAGCACCTTGCGCCGCTTTTTCCTGGTTGCCGTCATGACCCCATTTTCGGCCGACAGCTCTTCTGGAAGAATCCGGAACGACTTTATCTGTTCGACCGGCGCCAGCCTCTGGTTCGCCTTGGCGACCTCCCCCTCGATCAGGTGGATGACGGCTTCCGACGAACAGAAATCCGAGTAGTCGTTTATCGTTTCATTCCGCGCCTTCACCCAGTCCATCATCGCGATGCGGTCGACCTCGATCAGCGCCACGAGGTATTTCCGTCCGTCACCGCAAACAGCGGCTTCCGAAATGTACGGGCTTCGACGCAGTTCGTTCTCGATCTGCGCCGGACTGATCGACTTGCCGCCGGAGGTGTTGATGATATCCTTTTTCCGGTCGATGATCGCCAGTTGGCCATCGGGCCGGACCTCGACGATGTCGCCGGTATGGAGCCATCCGTCGCGCAGAGCCTCCAGCGTGTCGTCAGGCTTGTTCAGGTAACCCGTGAACAGACCCGGTCCCGTCACCAGCATTTCGCCGTCGCCGGCGACCCTCGTCTTCCAGCGCGGATCGGCGATCGGAACGCCGATCGTGCCGGGCTTCGACCAGTCCCGCATCTGGCCGGTGTTCGCTCCGACCAGTTCGGTCTGCCCGTAGACCTCCTTGAGGTTCACCCCCCATGTCTGCCACAGCTTCACGACGTCCGGCGGCATCGGCGCGGAGGCGGTGTAAGCGTAACGGAGCTGGTCCAGACCGATCTCCGCCAGGAGCGGAAGGAAGACCTGATCGCGGCAGGTCGCGAAAAGCGCCTGGAGAAAGGGATCGTCCGGACCGTCCGCCTGTCGATCCGCCAGCGCCTTCTGGGCGATGGACATCGCGAAGCGGTAGGATTTCTTGCCGATCGAAGCCGACGCATTGATCCTGCTGACCAGTTCGGCGGCGTAGCGTTGATAGAAGCGCGGCGGCGCCATCCAATAGGTCGGCTTCACATCCCGGATGGTCGTCGCGAAGTCCGCTCCGGTCTCGCCGAAATAGGGCGTGACCTCGCTGATGAGAGGAAGAACGATCCCCTGCCCGAGCCCGACGACATGGGAGAGGGGGAGATGGACGACCACCCGCTGGGGTTCGCGGAAAAGCCCCGGGCAAAAGTGTCCGACGGTCGACAGACCCTCGATCAGCGACCGGTGGGTGAGGATCGCGCCCTTGGGATTGCCGGTCGTCCCGGAGGTGTAGACGATGCTGGCATTGTCTTCCGCACGCGCCATGGCTGCCCGCTCGTCGAGCAGCGACGCACAGTCGGAGGACGAGGCGGAAAGCCGCTGCAGCGAGACGATGTTCTTCGATGACGGAACCGCAGGATCGAAGACCACGATCTTTTTCAGCGTCTCCGCCTGCCGGCTGCGGAGAAGGATGGCGAGTTCCTTCTCTCCGGCGACGAAGGCGAACTTGCTCCCGGAATCCGCTAGGAAGTACTCCACCTCCTCCGTTGAAGAGGTGAAATAAATCCCGACCGCCACGCCGCCGGAACAGACCGTCGCCATGTAGGCGACCACCCATTCCTGCGAGATGTCCCCCATGATGGCGACGTGGTCCCCCTTTTCCAGACCATGGTCGAGCAGGGCGCGCGAAAGCGCTGCGACGTCCCTGGCAAATTCACCCCAGGTCGTGGCGTGCCACGTGCCGGCACGCTTCTGGAAGAAGGCCACGGCCTCGCCCCTGCGATCCCGGCGGTCACGCAGCAGCGACGCCAGCGTCCCGTCTTCATGCACAGTCGGCGACGGGGCGATTGCGGAGGGGGCAATCGTGGGCAGGACGGGCAGGGAAAGGGAATGTGGCCCGCCCATCTCAATGGCCGCCTTCTGCAAAGCGTTTGCGCTTCTCGCGGAAGGCGGCGACGGCCTCCTTGCGCTCAGGACTGTGGAAGGTGAGCATCTCGTGCGCCATGGCGGTGTCGAGATTCAGATGCATCTGATCCTTGATCAGCTTGTTGACGGCGTATTTGGTCCAGACGATGGCGTCGCGGGGGCCGGATGCGAGCATCTCGGCGTAGCGGACCGCATGCTCGACGACGGTTCCTTCCGGCACGACCTTGTTGATCATTCCGGCCGCCGCCGCTTCCTCCGCCGAAATGAAGTCGCCGGTCATCAGATAGTGCTTAGCCCGCACCGGCCCCAGAAGGAGCGGCCAGATCACCGCACCGCCGTCGCCGGCGACGACGCCGGCCGTCACGTGCGTATCGGCGAAGCGGACGCCGGGCTGGGCGAAGACGACATCGCAGAACAGGGCGAGCGTGGCGCCCAGGCCGACGGCGACGCCATTCACGGCGGCGATCAGCGGGCATTCCAGTTCGAGCATGTTGCGGATGAGATGGCGCCCGGAGCGGGTGGGCGAAATCGGCCCAAGAGTGTCATCGAGCGCGTTCTGATCGCCGCCGGAGCAGAAGCCGCGCCCCGCACCGGTCAGGACGACGGCCTTGACCGTCCGGTCGTTGTCGAGATCCGCGAACAGCTCTTCCAGCGCGGAATGCATCGGCCAGTCGATGGCGTTGAGGATTTCCGGCCGGTTCAGGGTGACGATGGCCACGCCGCTCGCGCGTTTTTCGACGAGCAGGCCCCTATAGGTCTTGTCGGTCATATGAGACTCTCTTCAGATCGGTCGAGAGGGGATCAGGCCGAAGCGCTTGTCTTTCGCATCATGCGGATCTGTTCGAGTATCTCGTCGGTCGGACGCACCACATTGTTGCGGTCGTTGAAATGAGGGATGACATGGCGGCCGACCAACTCGATCGCCTTCATGATCTCAGCGTGAGAAACCGAGTCGATGTGGAACAGGATTTCTTCGGCGCCGGTTTCGATGAACCGTTCCAACTGGCGGATGACCGTATCCGGGCTGCCGCAAACCAGGCTGGCCGAGTCATTGAGGAGATAATCCCAGTCGGTGGCTGCGCGCTGGAGCGCTTCCAGCCCTTCCCCCATGTAGGCGTAGTCGTCCGCGATCTTCGCGAGCCTCGGATAGGCATCGGTCGAAATGCGGGCGTACTGCATCAGCGGCTCGGCATAGATGTCCTTCGCTTCCTGATCGGTTTCGGCGATCCCGAGGAACACCGGCATGCCGAGGCGCGGACGGTCGAGGGGACCGTTCGGGTCCCGGCGCCAGTTCGACCGATAGGCTTCGACCATCTTCGCCTGGGCGTCCCAGCCCTGGTACAGCGTGTGGCTGAGGACGGCGAGCCCCTGGCGGGCCGCCCAGACATGGCTGCGCTCGCTGGTCGCGGCGATGCCCATCAGCGGATAGGGCTTCTGGAGCGGTTTCGGCACCAGCATGCGCGGCGGAACCTGATAATGCTTGCCCTCGAAGGTGAAGATGTCCTTGCTGAAGGCTTCGCGGATGAGCGCGATCCCCTCCTCCATCTGCTCGAGGGTTTCCGCGGGTTCGACGTTGAAGGCGCGCATGGCGATGGTGGTGTTCGCCCGGCCGCAATACAGCTCCATGCGCCCGTTGGACAGGATGTCGGTGACCGCGGCACGTTCCGCCGTGCGGAGTGCGTGGTTGATCTTCTTGGGCATCAGCGAAACCGCCGGCCTCAGCCGGATGCGGGACGTGACCGCCGCGAGGTAGCCATACACGACTTCGGGAGCCGAACTGGAGATCCCGCCCAAGGCGACATGCTGCTCGGACAGGCTGACGATGTCGAAACCCATCTTCTCGGCAAACACGGCTTCTTCGACGAGTTCATGAAGCCGGCGCGAATAGCTTTGGCCAACCAGGGTTTCCTGCTCGGACCAGAAGCCGAACTTGACTGCCATTTGGATGCCCTCTCGGGTTTGTTTGGATTGTCTCTTGAGTGACTGAAAGCTTGTCACGAAGTAGGCGGCAGAACCTGCCGAAGATCCGTCATGCCGACTGTGCGTTCAGAACATTATTTTGTGTAGGAATGATCGGCGGGATTGTCGGGCGGCACCGGCGGCACGGTGTCAAACCGGATCGTCCTGGGAAAAGCCATCGACGAGAAGCGACGCGACGCGCTCGATACAGTGCCGGCCGATGGCCGCCGAGGATCCGGTGGGGTCGCCGAGAATGCCGTTGGCGCTGACTGCCGAAAGCCCGTCGCGCCACATCAGTTCCAGGTCGCTTTGTGAAAGAAGCCCCAATCTTCCGGCCTCATAGCGCCCCGCGCGCACCCGATCGGGGTGGAGGTCGAGCATCAGCGAGGTTTCGGCGATATCGGCATGGCCGCCGACCTTGATCGGTTCGCCGCCCGCTTCCTCGACGGCATCGCGCCACCGTTCCAGCCACGCCTTCGCATCGGTGAAGGCGGAGATGCTGCAGGAGGCGGGCACGGCCGAGCGCAATCGCGGCAGCATCCTGGCCAAGGGCGGAGAATTGCCGACATGGGCGGAGAAGATGAGAATGCGCTCGAAGCCGTGTCTCGCCAGGCTGGTGCAATAATCCCGGCAGATCATTTCGAATGTGCTGTCCTGCAGGGAGATCGTGCCGGGAAATGCGAGATGATGGGACGAACAGCCGACCCTGATGGTCGGCGCGACCAGCGCGCCTCCCACGCCCTTCGCCACCAGGATGCCGAGATGGTCCGCGTGGTCGGCATCGACGCTGAGGGTCAGGTGTGGTCCGTGCTGCTCCACCGCCCCGCAGGGGATGACGATGGTCCTGGTGCCGCCCGCAATGGCGAGAGCGACCTCGGACGATGTCATGAACTCAAGCCGGAGATGATCGCCGTCAGCCATGCTGCTGCCTCGCCTTGCGTTGGAGGAACCGTTCACGCGCCGCGGCCGTCTCTCCGCGGTTCAGGTATTCCTGCATGTCGCTGAGCGAGCGCTCTTCGAGTTCATCGTCGGTCATCTGCGCCGCATCGTTGAAGGTCCGCTTGATTGCCGAGAACAGATGCATGTCCTTGAGGCGAAGCATCTCGGCAACGAGCCGGGTCCGGTCCTGCAGGTCGTTGAAACCGACGATTTCATCGACCAGGCCCATCGCCTGCGCCTCCTGTGCCGAAACAAGCTCGCCGGAATAGAGCAGGCGCTCGGCAGCCCGGCGCCCGATGCGGTTCATCGCCTGGCGCATGCCCTTCGCGGCGGGGAGCAGCCCATGGTTGATTTCGGGAAAGCCGAACTTCGCGCCTTCACTCGCCACGACGTGATCCGCAAACAGAACCAGTTCCAGCGCCCCTCCCACCGCATAGCCGTTGACGGCGCACAGCAGCGGGCAGCGGTAGCGTTCGAGCGCGGTCAGCAGACGGTGGAAGGCGCGCATTCGCGGGATCGCGGCTTCCGCGTTGATGGTGATTTCGCGAATGTCGCCGCCGGCACTGAAGAAGCGCCCGCCGGCGCCGGTCAATATCACGGCCGGCGCGTCGGCTTCTTCGCCGAACCGGGCGAGATCGTCCGTCAGCGCCTGGATCAGATCGAGGGTAAGCGCGTTGGCGGGCGGCCTGTCCATGGTCAGCCGGACCAGCGTCGTGGATAAACGATCCATCCTCAGCATTTTGCATCCTTTCAGGTCGTGCAAGGCTCCGCGGCGGACGATCCGTCGGATTGGACGGAGGCGAACCGGGCGCGCAGGGTCTTCTTGTCGATTTTCCCGACACTCGTTCTCGGCAGTTCGCTGACGGCGATGAAGTGGTCGAGTTTCGCGTATCGCGTGATCGCGCCGTCCGCGATTGCCGCCTCGATTGGCCGGTTCAGCGTTCCAAGCGTCACGGTCGCGCCGGGGGCGGGCACGATCACGGCCAGCGGCCGTTCGCCCCAATGGTCATCCGGCACGGCGACGACGGCCGCTTCGGCGACGCCGGCGGCATTCGCGACGATGCTTTCCAACTGGATAGAATCGATCCATTCCCCACCGCTCTTGATGACGTCCTTGAGACGGTCGCAGATCGTCACGTTGCCGTTCGCATCGATGGTCGCGATGTCCTGCGTGTGGAGCCATCCGCCCCGCCACAGGACTTTCGATCCCTCCTCGTCGCCCACGTAGCAGGGCGTGAGCCAAGGTGCCCGCACCACCAGTTCCCCGCGCGACCGTCCATCCCGTGGAAGCGGGTTCATGGCCTCGTCGACGATCCGCGCCTCGACCAGCGGAATCGGCACTCCCGCTCTGGTCAGCAGATGGCTCTCGTCGGCGGAACCCGACTCAGATCCGGGCGAGCGGCGCGTTACCGTGAGGATCGGCGCCGTCTCGGACATGCCGTAGGCGCCGACGATCTCCATGCCGCGGCGCCGTCCTTCCGCGAACAACGCCGGGGTGAGGCTCGAACCGCCGACCACCATCATCCAGCCGGACAGGTCCGTTGCGCTGCGGTCCGCCGCGGCAATAACCATCTGCAGTACGGTCGGGACGCCGTGCGAATAGGTGACGCGATGCTCGGTCCGCAGCCTGCAGATCATGTCGGCGTCGTACCGACCCGGATAGACCTGCTTCAGGCCCAGCATGGTCGCGATATAGGGCATGCCCCAGGCGTGGACGTGAAACATCGGCGTGAGCGGCATATAGACGTCGTCGATGCCAAATCCCCGATGGCGCGTGTCGCCGGAATGGCCGCACAGGGCCAAAGTATGCAGGACAAGTTGCCGGTGGCTGAAGCAGACCCCCTTCGGATTTCCCGTCGTCCCGGACGTGAAGAAAGTCGTCGCGATTGCGTTCTCGTCGAAATCCCTGAAATCGAAACCGGGATCGGCGGCCGAGACCAGGTCCTCATACTCACCGGCCGCCCATAGGGGTGCCGGCTCGCCGGTCCCGTCCATGATCGCGATGATCGCCTTCAGTCCGGGAACGGCTTGCCGGATCTCGTCCAGAAGGGGGAAGAAGTCGCGGTGGACAATGATGATGCCGGGCTTCGTCTTGACCAGCGTGTAGAGGAGCTGGTCGATCGGCAGGCGGACGTTGACCGTCTGCAGCACCGCGCCCATCATGGGAATGGCGAAATACGCCTCCAGATATCGATGACTGTCCCAGTCCATCACCGATATCGTCATCCCCTCTTCACCGCCCAGCGAGGACAGCAACGACGCCAGTCTTGCGACGCGTTGCGCGAATTCCCGGTAGGTCAGGCGATGCTGGTCGCGGTACACGATCTCCTGATCGGCCGACGTGACGAGGGCGCGGTCCAGCAGGTGGCGGATGGTCAAGGGGTACCGGTAAGCCTCGTCGGTCGCGTCAGCGAAGCGCAAGGGCATGTCTGCTCTCCATCATGATCCTGTCGACCTTGCAGACCGCTCCGGTCTCCGGTGCGGGTCGGATCATCCCGCCACCCTCCGATGTCGCGGCCACCGGCAGGCGCCGATCCACAGTCGGCATGCAAGGGTCGCGTGCTGACCAAGGTTAGCGCTTGGCCCTCAATGGGTTCTTCCGAAGACTCCCCGCCTGCGCGCCCATGGAAGGATTTTCTGGCGCGAGCCCAGTATTCGACGGCGAAAGATGCCGCGCTCTCCCGCGGCCGATCACAGCGCATCGGCGGCGGTCGCGGACCCGATCTCGACGGTCGCCGTCATGCCCGCGGCCAGTTCGACGCCGGGAGGGACCCGATCGATGTGGATGCGCACCGGTATTCGCTGGGCAAGGCGGACCCAGCTGAAGGTCGGCTCGACATTCGGCAGGCCGCGATGACCGGGCGTTCCGTTGTTGTCCTCGATCCCCCGGCCGATGCTTTCGACATGGCCCGAGAGTGGTTCATCGAAGCCCATCAGCATGATCTGCGCCGGGCTGCCGACACGGATCCGCCGCAGCTTCGTTTCCTCGAAATAGCTGGTGATCCAGAAGCTGGTCGCATCGAGGATGGCGATCTTCGTCACGCCGGCCGTGGCATAGTCGCCGGGCCGCAGCCGCAGATTGGTGACGTACCCGTCGATCGGCGCCCGGATCGTCGCCCGTGCGAGATTGAGCTTGGCAAGATCGAGCGCAGCCAGCGCACCTTCATGGATTGCGGCTGCCTGGGCGGCGGCGCCGGCCGTCTGCTGCAGGTCTTCCTGGGAAATGACCTCGCGGAGTTGGCTTCGCCGCCGCGCCGCCGCCTGGCGAACAAGCATGTCCTGACGCCTGGCTTCGGCATCGGCCTGTGCGGACGCCACAGCAAGCGAAAACCGCTTGGCATCGATCACATAGAGTATGTCGCCACGATGCACATACTGGTTGTCGACGACGGAGACGGCGCCCACGGTTCCGGAGACTTCCGGCGCGATCTGGACCACCTCCGCGCTTACCCGGGCATCTCGCGTCCACGGCGTCTGCTCGTGGCGGGTCCACACCTGCAGCGCCACGAACGCGGCAACCGTGCCGAAGCAGAGAGTCAGGGCGTAGCGCCCGAGCAGGGACAGCACAGGTTTCATTGGAATGTTCCGCTGGATGGCAGAGCCTGCAGGAGCAGACCGTAGAGGAGGGCGAAGGTGGCGAGTTCGACGAGCGGCCGGCTGACGGTCAGGCGGAAGAGTCCTGCGGCCGCGAAGAGACGGACCATCGCGACGGTCCCGACAAGCGCGACCAGGGCGACCACCAGAAGACCGGGGAGGAAGACGCCCCCGATGTCGAGATCGAGGATCATCGGCCGTTCTCCCAATTCACAGCGCCGCTCGGGCCCAAGGCGAACCGAAGGTCGATCAGCAGGTCGAGCAACAGAACGCGGTCCTTGATCGGGCTGTCGGCGATCCGCGCCATCAGCGTTTCGATGCGCCGGTGCAGAGCGGTGGCATCAGAAGGTCCCATCCGGGATCCGGGGCCGAAGCGCAGAGCAATCGCAGTGAGAAGCTCGAACCCGTCACGGCCGATCTGACCGTCATTGTTGGCGCCGTCGTTGCCGTCGATATGGCGGATTGCCTGATGAAGCCGACCGGCAGCGTGACCGACACGAAGATGGTGCAGGGTGTCGTCGAGCACATCCGGATGGGATTTCCGGGACAGCCGGAGCCGCGGCAGCAGCAGCGCCGTCCGGTCGATCATGAGGCTTGTCCAGTGCGCCTCGTCGGGGCCGCCGCCCAGGGCCCGCCGCCTGACATCCTGTCGATTCACTCGAAGCAATCGGCTGATCGCCGCGTCGACCGGTATGGTCTGGAACAGGCTCATGCTCACCACCGCAAATCCCGTTGCCGCAAACAGCGCGATGACGCTGTTGAGCGACCCGGCGAAGTCGCCGGCGTAGGTGGCGCCCAGTCCCGAAAGGATCGGGATCGTCAGGGTGATGCCGAGCGCCATGTAGGCCGCCGGGGGCCGGGCCTGCAGGGAACCGGCAATCACGAAGGCCGGTGCGAGCACCGCGACGAGACCGGCAAAGTCCGTCACGCGGGGAAGGATGACGAAGCTGTAGATCAGGCTGATCGCCACCCCGGCGACCGAACCGATCATGTATTTGACGACATGCGGTGCCGGCGTATCGACATTGCCGAACAGGGAGCAGCATACGCCCAGGATCGAGACCGCCAATCCGCCCTCCGGCCATGCCGACCAGATCCAGAACGCACAGCCGATGACGATGCCGGCGACCGCGCCGAGCGCGGCCCTGGCCGCCATCCAGGGGTCGCGGTGATAGACATAACCCGTCGCTCGCCTGGAGCGGAGGTGCGATGTTGCGTCCGGCGGCCGGGCGGCGGCTGTGGAGGTCCGTGCGCCCCTCCGTGCGCCCCTCCGTGCGATGATCCGTTCAAGCCGGTCGCAGTCATGGAGCAGGCCGATCATCTCGGCGAGGTGCCCGGCGAGGTTGACCGCCAGCCTGTCGCCGGCCGTCACCGCATCCGCCGCGATGCGTGTCCGCACCGTCCGGGTGCGGTCGATCAGCCCGATCGCAACGGCATCCCGCCCGGCCGGATCGGTGACAGCAACCCAACGCCCCATTTCATCCAGCAGCGCGGCCAGTTCGTCGGGCGGGCTGTGGTCTCCGGTGCGGAGGACACGGATGCGGTCCTCCACCTCCGTCGCGAGCGGAAGCAGTCGTGCAAGGCGGTCATGGATCAACTGCAGCGTCTCTAGGCTCGGCGTTGCCGGGACCGGGTCGTAGGGCAGGTGACCGGCCAGCCCTTGCAGAGCGAGAAGATCCGCAGCAAGCCGGTCGCGGTCGCGACGGGTTTCCTGCCCGGAGCTTCCGCGAAGCGCGTCGCCTGCCAGCCGACGGGCGTCCCGCAGCGTTGTCGACAGCTTGGCGGTGAACTGGCCGGTCATGCGCTTCGGCAGGACAAAGCGGTGAACCAGGACGGCGCAGAGAATCCCGATGGAGATTTCCTGGACCCGCACCGACGCCGTATCGAAGACGGCTGCGGGATTGAACACGCTGGGGAAGCCGATCAGGCTGACGGTGTAGCCGGACAAAACGAAGGCATAGGCGCGCGCGGTGCGGTCGAGCAGCGAGAGGTAGAGGCACAGGCCGATCCAGCAGGCGAGGACCATGCTGCAGACGATCGGATCGTTCACGAAACAGGGGACGATCACCACGGTCGCCACGGCACCGACGATCGTCCCCACGAAGCGATAGACGCCGCGGCTGAGCGACGCGCCGGCCGAGCTTTGCGACACGATATAGACGGTGAGAATGGCCCAAAAGGGCTTCGGCAATCCCGCGCGCAGCGAGATGTAGTAAGCCAGCATCGCCGCGGCGAAGCACTTCATCGAGAAGAGCAGTGCATCCGCATCCGCCCGCAGCGCAGGGTTCCCGGATTGACGTGCGCACATGCGGACGATTGCTGCGATCCCGGTGGCCGTGAAAAGCCGGTTTGAAGGATGTTCGGTTCTCATGCCCCCGATTGTCGGCGCATTGCGCAATAAGATAAATTAGGTATCCTGACAAAAAATCCCTTAAACATGCCAAACTCGATCATGCCGAATTCCAGCTCCGCGTCACGGTCGGCCGTTTCCGTCTTCGACCCCGATCTTGCCGATCGGCCCGCGGTTGCGCGCCTGCTCGACTTCGCCGAATACGAGGCGGAAGTGCCGGTGCACGTGCATCGGAGGGGACAGCTGATTCTCGCGCTGCATGGGGCCGTCACCTGCACCGCGGACGATGAGATGTGGATCGTGCCGCCCGACTGCGGCGTCTGGATTCCGGGTGGTATGCCGCACAGCGCCAGGGCGACCGCGAATGCCCGGCTCAGCTACCTGTTCGTGGAGCCGGGAGCCGCAAGTCTGCCCGACGTCTGTTGTACCCTGTCGATTTCTCCGCTGGTGCGGGAACTGGTCAACCGGCTGACCAGCGAAGTTTCGGACTACCTTCCGGACAGCCATGCCGGCCGGCTTGCACGGGTGACGTTGGACGAACTGGCCGGGATGCCGCGTGAACACTTCAACCTGCCCATCTCCAATGATCCGAAGATTCGGACGATCGCCGACGCCCTGACAATCGAACCGTCCGACCGCAGCACATTGGGGGAATGGGCGAAGCGCGTCGCGATGAGCGAGAGGTCGCTGGCCCGATTGATGATCCGGGAGACGGGCCTGACGTTCGGACGCTGGCGCCAGCAGTTGCACCTTGTCGTCGCGCTTCGTGAATTGGCCAGCGGGGCGGCGGTGCAGACCGTGGCGGACAAACTGGGCTATGAGTCGGTCAATGCCTTCATCACGATGTTCAAGAAAGCTCTGGGAAGCACGCCGGCACAGTATTTTGCGCAACGCAGCGCGAGGCTGTCACAGTCCAGAATTGGGAAGAGCCCGTCAGGTGTCGGGGGCAGGGCGCATAACCGATAGCTGAAAAGAGCGGCCATCCGGACGGCGGCGAGCGGAGGGCGGCGGCGTGACCGCCGCTCTCCGCCGCCTTCGGTTCAACCATGCGCGGCGTAGGCATCCATCACGCGGGTGGAATAGACCAGGGCGCATGCATCCGACTTTGGGACGGCGTTCAGGAAGCGTCAGCCGATGCGCTCGATGGCGATGGCCGTGGCCTCTCCGCCGCCGATGCACAGCGAGGCCACGCCGCGCGTCAGTCCGCGTGCTGCCAGCGCGTGCAGCAGCGTCACGATCAGCCGCGCGCCGGTGGCGCCGATGGGATGGCCGAGCGCGCAGGCCCCGCCATTGACGTTCAGCCGGTCGGGCGCGATGCCCAGGTCGCGCTGTGCCGCCATGGCGACGACGGCGAAGGCCTCGTTGATCTCGAACAGGTCGACGTCGCCCACCGACCAGCCGACCTTGTCCAGCAGCTTGGCAATCGCCGGGATGGGGGCGGTGGTGAACCACGCCGGATCCTGGCTATGGGTGGCGTGGCCGCGGATCTCCGCCAGGATCGGCAGGCCGGCGCCTTCGGCGACCGAGCGCCGGGTCAGCACCAGCGCCGCGGCGCCATCGGCATTGGCGGACGAACTGGCGGCGGTGATCGTCCCGTCGCGGCGGAAGGCCGGCTTCAGCGCCGGGATCTTGTCGGGCGAGACCTTCAGCGGGTTTTCGTCCTGCCCGACCAGCCGGTCGCCGCCTTTGGCGGGCACGGCGACGGGCACGATCTCCGCCGCGAAGGCACCGCTTTCCACCGCCGTCCGGGCGCGCGTCAACGTTTGGGCCGCATAGGCATCCTGTTCGGCGCGGGTGAAGCCGTAGGCTTCGGCCGTCGCCTCGCCGAAATCGCCCATGGCTCGGCCGCCCTCATAGGCGTCCTCCAGCCCGTCCAGCATCATGTGGTCCAGCAGCCGGTCATGGCCGATGCGATAGCCGCCGCGCGCCTTCGCCAGCAGATAGGGGGCGTTGGTCATCGACTCCATGCCGCCGGCCACCACGATATCGGCCGAACCGGCGCGGATCAGGTCATGGGCCAGCATGGTGGCCTTCATGCCCGAACCGCAGACCTTGTTGATGGTCGTGGCCCCCGTCGCATCGGGCAACCCGGCGCCGCGGGCCGCCTGCCGGGCCGGTGCCTGCCCCTGTCCCGCCGGAAGCACGCAGCCCATCAGCACCTCACCGACGCTGGCGGGCGACAGGCCGGCCCGTTCCACCGCCGCGGCGATGGCGCGGGCGCCGAGTGCGGTCGCCGGCAGTGCCGCCAGCTCTCCCTGGAAGCGCCCGAGCGGCGTGCGGACGGCGGACACGATGACGACGGGATCCTGGTTGGAAGCGGGGTTCATGGTCAGGGGTCTCCGGGTTCAGGACTCAACAGGGCGCTGATTAAATGATGATCGTCATGTTTGCGTAATTGATGATGATCGTCATATATTTTGTCAACGGGTCATCGGACGATTTTCGGAAATGGCGCCGCTCAAGGTCCGGTCACGGAAGGTGCATCATGCGGGTGAGCAAGGAGCAGGCGGCGGAGAACCGGCGCCGTGTCGTGGAGGTGGCAAGCGGGCTGTTCCGCGAGCGGGGATTCAATGGGATCGGCGTCGCCGACCTGATGAAGGAGGCCGGGCTGACCCATGGCGGGTTCTACGGCCAGTTCGCGTCCAAGGAGGATCTGGCGGTGGAGGCCTGCGCCCGCGCGATGGAGGTGATGGCGGAGCGCTGGGGCGGTTCGGCGGAGACGCCGCCGGGTGACGAGGCACTGGCGGCATTGCTGGAAGGTTACCTGTCCCCGCGTCACCGCGACCGCAGCGCCGCCGGCTGTCCCATTGCGGCGCTCGGCGTCGATGTGTCCCGGCAGGGCGGGGCGGTGCGCGGCGTCTTTACCCGGGGCCTGCGCCCATTCATCGACAGGCTGCAACGGCTGGTGCCGGGCCGCTCGGCGGACGCGAAGCGCAAGGCCGCCCTCGCCACCCTGTCGGGCATGGTCGGTGCCCTGATCCTCGCGCGCGCCGTCGACGATCCCGCCCTGTCGGAGGAGATATTGGCGGCGGCACGCGAGAGTCTCGGCAGGTCGGGAGCGTCCGGCGAATAGCCGGCGGTTCGGGTCAGGCGATGCGGCGCAGCAGTTCGATCTGCAGCGGTTCGCCCAGCAGCGTGTCGAACTGCGCGGCGAGGCCGGTGAAGGCCGCAGCCTTCGCATGGGTGTCGAGCGCGGCCTGATCCTGCCAGACCTCGTACATCACGATGGTGCCGGGCCGCTCGCGGTTGACATGGGCGGAATAGGCGAGGCAGCCCGGCTCCTTCAATACGGCCGGGACGATGGCGGTGATGGCGTCGGCCAGAGCCTGTTCCTGGCCGGGCTTGGCGACGAGATAGGCAACGAGTTGCACCTGATCGCTCGGGGGAATGCTCATTGCGGTGTTTCCCTTGTTAGGTGGCTGGTGTTAGGTGGCTGGTGTTAGGTGGCTGGTGGAACGGCGGCTGCGGCGAGTCTGGCCCATGGATGGGGTCCTGGCAACCGGCCGCAGGGACGTGAGCCCAGGGGATAATCCCGGCGATTCAAAAGCAGAAATGCATAGTTCCGATTTCAACGAGAAGGAAATCGGATCGATCGTATATGCGCCTTCCTGTTCAGATAGCGCATTTCCGGACATCCATCCGGACGAAAACGGACATGCAGCCCGGCCGTGATGGCCGGATTCGTGGTATATTTGACATTCCAGACGGAGCGATCACCGCATAGTCTTCGGTCAGCCGTTGCGCTTCCGGGCTTGCGGCCTCGGAACGGAACAAGGCAGGCGAGGCGGAGAGGGCCATGCTCACCATCGGTTTCGTGGTGTTCGACGATTTCCAGGTGATGGGAATGGCCGCGCTTTCGGCGTTCGAGATGGCGAATCTCGTGCTTGGCCGGCAGGCCTATCAAGTCACCGTGCTGTCGGAGCAGGGTGGTCCGGTGCGCAATTCCCTGGGCTTCGCCGTCGAGACGCAGCCATTCGGCGACGGCTTCTGCGACACGACCGTCACCATCGGGTCGCTGCGCGTCAAGCCGTCCACCCCCGGCCTGCTGGCCTATCTGCGGGAGGCCGCCGGCGCGTCGCGCCGGATCGCCGGCATCTGCACCGGCGCCTATGTGCTGGCGGAGGCCGGACTGCTCGACGGACGCCGTGCCACCACCCATTGGAGCCATGCCCGCACCCTGCAGCGCCTCTACCCCGCCGTGAAGGTGGAGGAAGACCGCATCTTCAGCGTCGACGGCAATGTCTGGACCTCGGCCGGGATGTCCGCCGGCCTCGACCTCGCCATGGCGCTGGTGGAGGATGATTTCGGCGCGGAGGTCGCCAAGGCGGTGGCGCGCAAGCTGGTGGTCTATTTGCGCCGCCCCGGCGGCCAATCGCAATTCTCCGCCCTGCTCGATCTGGAACCGCGTTCCGACCGCGTGCGGCGTGCGCTGGTCCACGCCAAGGAGAATCTGAGGAACGAACTGTCGGTGGAGGAACTGGCGGAGGCGGCGAACCTCAGCCCGCGCCAGTTCAGCCGTCTGTTCCGCCAGGAGACCGGTCAGACACCGGCCAAGGCGGTCGAGCATCTGCGGCTGGAGGCGGCGCGCGTGATGATGGAGGAGGGACGCCATTCGATGGACGTCATCGCCCGCGAAACCGGCTTCGCCGACCGCGAACGCATGCGCCGCGCCTTCCTGCGCGCCTATGGCCAGCCGCCGCAGGTGATCCGCCGGTCGGTGGAGAGCGTGCGCATATCGGCACTGGATTAAGCGGCGGCCCGGCTTCCGGCAAATGCCGGAGCGGTCAATACCTAGATATGGCTCCGCAGATACTTGGAGTGCGGTAGCTTTTCACATCGCTGAAGGCAGGGCATCCACGGGGAATATTCCATTTCTCCCGATGCCATCGCTTTGCCCACTTTTCCCCTGATAGAACGGACAAGCAGTCATGCAACTCACCGGCAATACCATCTTCATCACCGGTTCCACCTCCGGCATCGGCCGTGGGCTGGCCGAGGCATTCCACAAGCTGGGCAACCAGGTCATCATCGCCGGCCGGCGCAAGGCCCTGCTGGAACAGGTGACCGCCGCCAATCCCGGCATGAAGGGCATCGAACTGGACATCGCCGATCCGGCCAGCATCCAGGCCGCGGCGGAGCGGTTGGTCGCCGAGAACCCGACGCTGAACGTCCTCATCAACAACGCCGGCATCATGCCGTTCGACGATGCGTCCGGCCTGATGGACGACGCGCAGGCCCAGTCGATCATCACCACCAACCTGCTTGGGCCGATCCGCATGACATCGGCGCTGATCGAGCATCTGAAGGCGCAGCCGCGGGCGGTGATCGTCAACAACACCTCGGTGCTGGCCTATACGCCGCTGGCGACCACGGCGGTCTATTCGGCCAGCAAGGCGGCGCTGCACAGCTACACGCTGTCCCAGCGTTTCATGCTGCGCAACAGCAGCGTCACCGTGCAGGAAATCGCGCCGCCCTGGGTCAACACGGATCTGATCAAGAAGGGCGACGACCCGCGCGCGATGCCGCTGGATGCCTTCATCGAACAGACGATGGCGGCGCTGGGCACCGACGCCGAGGAGGCCATCGTCGAAAGCGCCCGCCCGATGCGCGACAACGCTGGCCCGAACGAGCATGCGCTGGTGATGGGCTTCAACAGCTACATCGCCGAGAACCCCATACCGGTCTGATTGGCCCCGATCTGATTGGCCCCGATCTGATTGGACCCAATCTGGATTGTCGAGATCTGATCGGCTGGTCGACGTGCCGATCCCTGCTCGTCCGCGAGGCGCGAGGTCCGGCTGCCACGGTGGCCGGACGCCCGCCCTGGCCTGTTGGTGATCGATGGTCCGGCATAAGGGCTATGCCGTCGCAGAGCGTCTGGATGCGTAACAAGAGGCTTTTCCAATCTGTTGTCCTGGAATCGCCCATCCACGCATCCATTCAACGCCCCAGGAGACCATGGCTTTTGTCGCATGCAGCGCGCAAGCGCCCGCAGACCGCCGCGGACGGACGAACCGCCTTCTGACCACCCTGATCTGCCTCGCTTTCCTGTTCCTTTCCGTCATCGCAACGGCAGGCTCCGCCTTCGCGCAGTCCACGCCGACTGCGCCCGCGACGGCACAGGACCCGAGCCCGAGAGAAATCGGACACCTGATCGATTCACTCGAGACCCCGGCCAAGCGCGAGGCGCTGCTCGATCAGCTCAAGGCTTTGCAGCAGGCCGAACAGGCGGTGAAGCCCGACCGGGAGCCGGAGGGGCTTGGCACCCGCCTGCTCACCATGCTGTCGTCGCGGTTGGACGACTTGGGGCAGGAGGTCCGGACGACCGGCGAGGTGGTCCTGTATGCCCCGCAGGGATTGCGCTGGCTGCAGCGGCAGGCGATGGATCCGGCGCGGCAGGCGACCTGGGCCTGGCTGTTCGCCGAACTCGCCCTGGTCGTGGTGGCCGGACATGCCGCCCGGCTGGTCGCCGCGCATCTGCTGCGCCGGCCCCGGTCGGTCCTGGCGGCGCGGCCGTTCCATTCCGCCGTCGCCAAGGTTCCGCTGCTGCTCGTCCGCGCGCTGATGGATTTGGCACCCATCGCCGCCTTCGCCGTCGCCGGCTTCGGCGTGCTGGTGCTGATCGACCCGCCCAGCACGGTGCGGCTGCTGGGCATTGCCTTCCTGAACGCCAGCCTGTTCGTGCAGGTCGTGGTCCTGGTGATGCGGGGACTTCTGTCGCCGCGCTCCACCAACCTGCGGCTGATACCCATGAGCGACGCCGCGGCACGGCGGCTGCTGGTGTGGAGCCGCGCAATCGCCGTTTCGACCGTCTATGGCCTGTTCGCGGCCGGGACGGCGCGCACGCAAGGGCTGCCCGAGCAATCCTACGACACGCTGGTCAAGCTGGTCGGTCTCGCCGATGCCGTCATGCTGACGGTGCTGGTACTGCAAAGCCGTGCCGCCGTCGCCTCCTGGCTGCGCGGGGAGATTTCGGCCGCTCCCGCGCCGGTGGAGCATGGGCAGGGTGCGGTGCCGGCGGCGAAGACAACACGCCCCGGCCGTCTTCTGCGCGCCGCCGGCCGGCGGCTGGCCAATGTCTGGCACGCGGTCGCCATCCTTTACATCGTCGCCTTGTTCGGCATCTGGGCGCTGGAGGTCGAAGGCGGGCTGTGGTTCGTACTGCGTGCCACCGCCGTTTCGCTGGTTGCGGTCGCGGTCGCCCGGATGATCGGACGCGGGATCGCGCGTGGCTCCACGGCTCTGCGGCTCCGCCTGGACCGCCAGCGCTCCACCTGGGGCGACCGCCGGATAAAGCGTTACATCGGGCCCGGCACCCGGCTGCTGCATTGGGCTTTGGCAACAGTGACCGGGCTGACCGTGCTGGACGCCTGGGGGCTGGACGTGCGTGGGACGCTGGAAACCGCGATGGGCTGGCGGTTCCTGGCGTCCGGCCTCGCCATCCTGTTGGTGGCCGCCATCGCGCTCGCGGTTTGGGAGCTGACCAACGCGGTGATCGAGCGGAATCTGGCGACCACCGACCGCTATGGACATGCCATCCAGCGAAGCGCGCGCATCCGCACCCTGCTGCCGCTGCTGCGCAATGCCCTGATGGTGGTGCTGCTCACCTTCGTGACGCTGATCACCCTTTCGGAACTGGGGTTGGACATCGGGCCGTTGCTGGCCGGCGCCGGTGTCGTCGGCTTGGCCGTCGGCTTCGGTGCCCAGACGCTGGTGAAGGACGTCATCACCGGCCTGTTCATCCTGTTCGAGGACACCATCTCGGTCGGCGACGTGGTGAATGTCGGCGGCAAGGGCGGACTGGTGGAGGGCATCACCATCCGCACCATCCGCCTGCGCGATTTCGACGGAACGGTGCACACCGTGCCGTTCAGCGCGGTGACCAGCATCTCCAACATGACCAAGGACTTCAGCTTCTACGTGTTCGACGTGACCGTGGCCTATCGCGAGGATGTCGATCGCGTGGTGTCGGTGCTGCACGAGATCGGGGCGGGGATGCGCGCCGATCAGCGCTTCGCCCCGCTTATCCTGGAACCGCTGGAGGTGCTGGGCGTCGATGCTTTCCAGGACTCCGCCGTCCTGATCAAGGCGCGCATCAAGACCCTGCCGATCCAGCAGTGGAACGTCGGCCGTGAATTCAACGGACGCATGAAGAAGCGCTTCGACGAGCTGGGGATCACCATCCCGTTCCCGCAGCGCATTCTGCACATCGCACCGACCGGCCTCGCCAGGGCGAGGGCCTACGGCGAAGCCGCCGAATGACGGCGGTGGGCATTCGTGCGATGCCCGTGTCAGCCGCAAGGGGGAGACGTCCGCGAACCGGAACTACCCCCAACCGGCGCGGCTCTTCCCACCTTTTCCGGCGGGTTGGCGGGGCTGGGGACGCTGACCGAAAGTACAGGGGTATGCAGTCATTCGTTGTCGATCCCGCACGGAAAGGCATGCTGCTTTTTCGTGCGGTGACAAGCTTTTTAACTGGAATAATTTAAAGAAGGCAAGTTAGCGCCTGAACATTTCAGAGTTTCTCCGGTGGAGAGAATCGACATGTTACAAATCGTCTTTCGCAGCCAATTGACGAAGTTGTTGTCCTACACTGATATCCAACGGTTGTGTTTGACCTCGGCCAGGAACAACAGGAAGGCCGGCGTCACTGGGTTCATGGTCGAATGCGGCGGGGTTTTTCTGACGGTCATCGAAGGGGAATCCCGCGAGGCCGAAGAAACGTTCAATCGGATCCATCATGACCCCCGGCACGACCATATGGAGATCGTCTATTCCGAAAATGGACTGGAACGGCGGCGGTTCGGGGCATGGTCGATGAACGTGATGTTCCTGGACGATGACGCGTTCTGGCAAACCGTGTTCGGATCGGGCTTCTCCTGCGACGAGTTGCTGTCCTCCCGTGCATTGGAACCGGCCTTTGCCCTCGGGTTGGTGGCCATGGCTTATCAGTACGCCTGCGCGCAGGCGGAGATCGCGCCGCATCCGACAGGCGCCCGACCGGGACGGATTCCGCGGATCGGCCACATGTTCCGCCGTTGAGGTCAATCCTCGGCGGAATTGCCGACCGTGCCCAGGGAACCGAGATACTGTTCTTCCCATTCGCGGCCGGCCTCCAACTCGCCGAACAGCCAGTCGCGGAACAGCTGGATCTTCGGCAACGCGGCGGTCGATTTCAGCGTGACGAAGCCGTGCCCCTGCGCCCGCAGACCATGGGTGGGGAAGGGGACGACGAGTTGGCCGGACTGAAGCTCCTGCCGGGCGAGAAGCAGGCTGTCCAGGCACACCCCCATGCCGTTCGCCGCGGCGTTGATCGCCATGAAGGAGCGGTCGAAGCGCAGGCCGCGGTCCATGTCCAGATGAACGCTGCGATGCCGGCGCATCCAGTCGCGCCAGCCCAGGATGTTGACCTCCGAATGGATCAGGATATGGCGGCCGAGGTCCTTCGGCTCGCGGATAGGATTGAGGCCGTTCGCCAGCGCAGGCGAGCACATCGGGACGATGATGTCCTCCGGAAACTGCTCCAGCACGCAGCCGGCCGGCGGCGGTCCGGGGTTGTAGCGGATGTCGACGTCCACCGCCCCCGCCGTCAGGTCGATGGGCGAGACCGAGGCCTGCAGCCGGATGTCGATGGCGGGATGCAGCGCCTTGACCCGGTTCAGCCGCGGCATCAGCCATTGGGTGGCGAAGCTGGGCATCGACCGGACGGTGAGGATCGTCGTCCCGCTGCCGGTGGTGGTGACGTTGCGGGTGGCGGCCTCCATCCGGGCGAAGGCGCCGATGATCTCGTTGGCATAGGCCCGGCCGGCGTCGGTCAGGGCGACCGCCCGGTGAACACGATGGAACAGCGGAAGCCCCAACTGTTCCTCCAGAATTTTCACCTGATGGCTGATCGCCGACGGCGTCAGTCCCAGATCCTCCGCCGCGGTCGCGAAGGAACCGAGCCGTGCCGCGGCTTCGAAGGCTTGCAATGCCTTGATGGAGACCCGTTTCCGCATCGCACCCTTCAGATGAATTCAGTTCATCGATGAGTGATCTTATTCGTTTGTCGAATTCATCTCAAGACCATAGGATCACATCAATCATCGGCCGAACGAATCATCTGGCGGCCTGATCGAAAATCACCACAACCGAGCGAAACCAACGCTCCGTCGCGGCACCCCCTGTGCCGCCACGGCGGAGCCTGCTTCGACAAGAGGGAGCGAGCATGCTGCTGTCCAACAAGGTCTGCGTCATCACCGGCGCCGCGTCGCGCCGCGGCATCGGCCGGGCGACCGCAAGGCTTTTCGCGCTGCATGGCGGGCGCGCGATCATCCTGGACCTCGACGGCGCGCAGGCGGCCGAAGCCGCCGCCGAGCTGGGCGAGGCGCATCGCGGCTTGGCCTGCGACGTGACCGACCGCGACGCCTGCTTCGCCGCCGCCACCCGCGTGGTGGAGGAGTTCGGCCGCATCGACGTGCTGGTCAACAACGCCGGCATCACCCAGCCGCTGAAGCTCATGGACATCGGCCCGAAGAATTACGAGGCGGTGACCGACGTCAGCCTGCGCGGCACGCTGTACATGAGCCAGGCCGTCGTCCCCCACATGCGGGAGCGCAAGTCCGGCTCCATCGTCTGCATCTCGTCCGTTTCGGCGCAGCGCGGCGGCGGCATCTTCGGCGGTCCGCATTACAGCGCGGCGAAGGCCGGCGTGCTGGGCCTTGCCAAGGCTATGGCGCGCGAACTGGGGCCGGACAATGTCCGGGTCAATTCGGTGACGCCGGGCCTGATCCAGACCGACATCACCGGCGGCAAGCTGACCGACGAGCTGCGGGCGGAAATCCTGAAGGGCATCCCGCTGAACCGCCTGGGCGACGCCGAGGATGTGGCCCGCTCCTGCCTGTTCCTGGCGTCGGAGCTGTCCTCCTACATCACCGGCGCCACGCTCGACGTCAACGGCGGCATGCTGATCCACTGATCCCGAAATGCTGGAGACACCTTCCGTGGACACCGCACTCGACACCACCCCGCTGGGGCACAATGTGCCGCTGGCCGAACGCGCCTACCGCATCCGCCGCAACGCCCTGCTGATGGGCGAGGTGCAGGGGCAGGGCTACATCGGCCAGGCGCTGGACATCGCCGACGTTCTGGCGGTCTCCTACTTCCACGCCATGAAGTACCGCCCCGAGGACCCGCATTGGGAGGAGCGCGACCGCTTCCTGCTGTCCAACGGCCATTACGCCATCGCGCTGTACGCAGCATTGATCGAGGCCGGCATCGTCCCGGCGGAAGAGCTGGAGACCTACGGCAGCGACGACAGCCGCCTGCCGATGTCGGGCATGGCCAGCTACACGCCGGGCATGGAGATGTCGGGCGGCTCGCTCGGCCTCGGCCTCGGCATAGCCGTCGGCATCGGGCTGGGGCTGAAGCGCAAGAACTCCGCTGCCCGTGTCTACACGCTGTTCTCCGACGGCGAGCTGGACGAGGGATCGGTGTGGGAGGCCATCATGTCGGCCGCCCATTACAAGCTCGACAACCTGATCGCCATCGTCGACGTCAACAACCAGCAGGCCGATGGGCCGTCGACCCAGGTGATGGCGTTCGAGCCGCTGGTGGACAAGCTGGAAGCCTTCGGCTGGTTCGTCCAGCGGGTCGACGGCAACGACATGGACGCGGTGGTCGCGGCGTTCGATGCCGCCAAGTCGCACCCCGAGCCCAAGCCGCGGATGATCGTCTGCGACACGAAGATGGGCAAGGGCGTGCCCTTCCTCGAAGCCCGCGAAAAGAACCACTTCATCCGCGTCGACGCGCACGAATGGCAGCTTGCGCTCGATGCGCTCGACGCCGGGAGGACCGCATGAGCACCGCCACCACCGCCACCGCCAAGCCGCGCCTGAAGACCTCCGCCATGATCGCCTCGATCGCGGCGGAAGGGCAGCGGACCAAGCCGGCGCCCTTCGGCCATGCGCTGGTCGAACTGGCGAAGCAGCGGAACGAGATCGTCGGCATGACCGCCGACCTCGCCAAATACACCGACCTGCACATCTTCGCCCAGGCCTATCCCGACCGCTTCTATCAGATGGGGATGGCCGAGCAGCTGCTGATGGGGGCCGCGTCCGGCATGGCGCATGAGGGCATGATGCCCTTCGTCACCACCTACGCCGTCTTCGCCTCGCGCCGGGCCTACGACTTCGTCCACCAGACGATCGCGGAGGAAAACCGCAACGTCAAGATCGCCTGCGCCCTGCCGGGCCTGACCTCCGGCTACGGCCCCAGCCATCAGGCGGCGGAGGATCTGGCGCTGATGCGCGCCATGCCGAACATGGTCGTCATCGACCCCTGCGACGCCCACGAGATCGAGCAGGTGGTGCCGGCGATGGCCGCCCACAACGGCCCGGTCTATATGCGGCTGCTGCGCGGCAACGTCCCGCTGGTTCTGGACGAGTACGATTACAAATTCGAACTCGGCAAGGCCAAGCTGCTGCGTGACGGCGCCGAGGTGCTGGTCATCTCGTCCGGCATCATGACGATGCGGGCGCTGGAGGTGGCACAGCGGCTGGAGGCCGACAAGGTCGGCGTCGCGGTTCTGCACGTCCCCACCATCAAGCCACTCGACACCGAAACCATCCTGCGCGAGGCGGCACGCACCGGCCGCATGGTGGTGGTGGCGGAAAACCATACCGTCATCGGCGGTCTGGGCGAGGCGGTGGCCGGCACCCTGCTGCGCGGCGGCGTCGCCCCGGTCTTCCGCCAGATCGGCCTGCCCGACGAGTTCCTGAAGGCCGGAGCCCTGCCGACCCTGCACGACCTCTACGGCATCTCCACCGACGCCATGGCGGCCAGCATCAAGGGATGGCTGTAGGGCGACATCCGACCCGATCAGGGCATCCGCTCATGGCAAATCCGATCGCAGGCAAGGAAGCTTGTCATTCCCGCGAAGGCGGGAATCCAGCCGTCTCAGCGATCTTCCGCCGGAGTTTCCTGGATCCCCGCCTTCGCGGGGATGACGGAAGTCCTTGTATGGGATCTTTGCCTTCAGATGCGATTGCCCTGTCAGTCCACCCGAACACACCCGACCAACCAACAAACATCCATTAGGGAGAGAGATCCGATGAAGAAGCTGCTTTTGTCGCTGATGGTGGGCACCGCCCTGGTCGCTTCGCCCGCCGCCTGGGGCCAGCAGGTCCTGCGTCTGGCCCATAACGCGGCGCCGGGCAATCCGAAGGCGGAAGCCTCGCTGAAATTCGCGGAACTCGTCGCCAAGAAGACAGACGGCCGGGTGAAGATCGAGGTCGGCGGCAGCGCCCAGTATGGCGACGACGCCGAGGCGCTGACCAGCATGCGGCTCGGCACGCTGGCCTTCAGCGCCAATTCGCAGGGCACCACCTCGGGCGTCGTTCCGGAATATGCGGTGCTGGGCCTGCCCTTCCTGTTCCAGTCGCTGCCGCAGGCCTGGAAGGTGCTGGACGGGCCGGTGGCGAAGAAGTTGGACGAGGCGTCGAAGACCAAGGGGCTGGTGCTGCTGGCGATGTGGGACAACGGCATCCGCCATGTCTCCAACAATGTCCGGCCGATCACCAAGCCGGAGGATCTGGCCGGCATCAAGATCCGCACCCCGCCGGACCCGATCACGGTCGACATCTTCAAGGCTCTCGGCGCCAACCCGATGCCGCTGGCCTTCTCCGAGCTTTACATCGCGCTTCAGCAGGGCGTGGTCGACGGGCAGGAGAACCCGCTGATGAACATCTATTCGTCGAAGCTCTTCGAGGTGCAGAAATACATCTCGCTGACCGGGCACAAGTATGAATCGACTCCGCTTCTGGCCAGCAAGGTCGTCTTCGACACCCTGTCGAAGGCCGATCAGAAGGCCGTGCTGGAAGCGGCGGCCGAGGCCGGCAAGCTGAACCGCGAGATGTCCGCCAAGGCCGACAAGGAACTGCAGGCGAAGATGGAGGACGCCGGCGTGAAGTTCAACACGGTTGACGCAGCGCCCTTCATCGCCAAGACCAAGTCCGTCTATGACAAGTGGGGGAAGCAGTTCCCCGAACTGGTCGCCCTGGTCCGTAAGGAAGCGGCGGCCGGAGCGGCGCCGTGATGACGGTTTCCCACGAGAGGGAGCATGAGGTGGCGGGACTTCCCGCCACCCTTCTCCAGGCGGCCGACGGTGCCATCACCGCCCTGTCCGCCATCGTGGCGATCCTGTCCCTGATCGTCCTGTTCCTGGCGCTGGGGGCCGAAGTCGTCGTCCGTTACCTGACCACCCAGGGGCTGGGCTGGCCGTCCGAACTGCCGAACCTGCTGTTCCCCTGGCTGGTAATGGGCGGCGTGGTGCTGGCGGCGCAGAAGGGCGCGCACATCTCGGTCACGCTGCTGCTCGATATGCTGCCCCGCCCGCTGGCCCGCGCGCTGTTGCTGGCGATGCAGATCGTGGTGGGGGCGACCTTCTTCTACCTCGCCTACATCGGCCTTGCCGTCATCGAGATCACCGGCAGCGAGATCTATCCGGTTACGGGTGTCAGCGCGCGCTGGGCCTATCTGTCGCTGATCGCCGGCTTCGTCGGCGTGGGCCTGACCGCCCTCACCACCTTCCTGCGCCTGCTGATCGCCGAAGACCCGCGGTCCGTCCGCGCCCATGTGTCGGAGGAAGAGATATGACCGTCGTGATGGTCGCCGTCTTCGGCCTTCTCCTGCTGCTCTCCTTTCCCGTCGGCTATGCGCTGGTCATCAGTTCCGGCGCCGCGGTGATGACCATGGGGTCGGTGCCGACCGTGATCGCGGTCGTCAAGCTGTTCCAGCCGACACAGAGCTTCCCGCTGCTGGCGATCCCCTTCTTCATCCTGTCCGGCGCGCTGATGATGAGCGGCACGCTGGGCCAGAAGCTGGTCCGCTTCGCCGCCGCCCTTGTCGGGCGCTATCCCGGCGGTCTGGCCCAGGTCACCGTCGTCGGCTCCACCATCTTCGGTGGCGTGTCCGGCTCGGCGGTGGCGGAGGCGTCGGCGCTGGGATCCATGCTGATCCCCTGGCAGAAGCGCGAGGGCTATCCGGCGGCCTTCGGCGCGGCGGCGACCGCGTCCTCGTCGGTGATCGCCGGGCTGATCCCGCCGTCGATCCCGCTGATCCTCTATGCGGCGGTGTCGAATGCCTCCATCGCCTCGCTGTTCCTGGCCGGCATCCTGCCCGGCCTGATGCTGGCCGCCGGCATGATGGTGGTGTGCTATGTCAGCGGCCGCACCCGCAACTTCCCCCTGCTGAAGAGCGAGGGCGGGATGCGGGCGCTGGCCCAGGCGACCGTTTCCGCCCTGCCGGCGCTGCTGATGCCGGCTTTCATCCTGGTGCTGCTGCGCTTCGGCATCGCCACGCCGACGGAAGTCAGCGTCGTCGCCGTCGCCTATGCGTTGCTGGTCAGCATCCTGATCTACCGCGACCTGACCTGGAAGCGCATCCATGCCGCCCTGATGGGAACGGTGGTAACCACGGGTGTCGTCATGCTGGTGATCGCAGCGTCGAACCTCGTCGGCTATGTGCTGATCACCGAAGCGATCCCGAACGCGGTGGCCGCCTATGCGCAGACCGTGCTGAAGGAGCCGTGGCTGATCGTCCTGGCAATGAACCTCATCATGCTGGTGGTCGGTATGTTCCTGGACCTGCCGGCGGCGATTCTGCTGCTGGGCCCGACCTTCGTCGCCGTCGGCGGCGCCATCGGCATGGACCCGATCCAGTTGGGCATCATGATGGCGGTCAACCTCAGCATCGGCCTGTTCACGCCGCCGATCGGCACCACCCTGTTCATCTCCGCCGCCATCTCCCGCGAGCCTATCGGCGCCATCGTGCGCGAGCTGTGGCCCTTCTATCTGGTGGCGCTGGTCGTGCTGGGCCTCGTGTCCTACGTGCCGGCGACCATCCTGTACTGAGCCGGCTGTCAGTTTGTAGCAATGACTATCGGCCGTCATCCCCGCGAAGGCGAGGATCCAGAGCTTCCAGTGCAAGCGCTTGTAAAGTCTGGATTCCCGCCTTCGCGGGAATGACGTCCGAAGAAAGCCCGTGATGAGAGATGGCGTTTCCCAGGGAGGTTCCTGGACACTCGCAAACTCTGAGCCGGCGGCACATCAATTCCAAGGATCATGACACGATGACGACAGTCGGTTTCATCGGCCTCGGTTCCATGGGGATGCCCATGGCGCGCAATCTGCTGGCGAAGGGCTTCGCCGTCCAGGGCTTCGATGTGCGGGCCGGGAGTGTCCGGACGCTGGAAGGCGCCGGCGGCAAGGGCGCCTCAAGCGCCGCCGCTGCCGCGGCAGGGGCGGACGCGCTGGTGCTGATGGTGGTCAATGCCGCCCAGGCCGACGCCGCGCTCTTCTCCGACGGCGCGCTGGAGGCTTTGCCGGCCGGCGGCTCGGTGATCCTGATGGCGACCTGCCCGCCGGACGCCGTCGCCGCGCTGGCCGAACGGGTGGAGGTGGCGGGCCGCCGCTTCGTCGATGCGCCGGTTTCCGGCGGGGTGGTGGGGGCGGTGGCGGGAACGCTGTCGATCATGGCCGCCGCCGATGCAACGACCGTGGAACGGGTGCGCCCGATCCTGGCGGCGATGGGCGACAAGGTCTTCCATGTCGGCGAGAAGCCGGGGCAGGGGGCCACGGTCAAGACCGTCAACCAGTTGCTGTGCGGCGTCCACATCGCCGTGGTGGCGGAAGCCTTCGCGCTGGCCGCCAAGGTCGGGGTCGATCTCGACATCCTGCTGCAGATCATGAGCGGGTCGTCGGCGTCGAGCTGGATGCTGAAGGACCGCGGCCCGCGCATGCTGGAGGCGGATCCCGAGATCACCAGCGCGGTGGACATCTTCGTCAAGGATCTGGGGATCGTGCTGGAGGCCGGGCGCGACGCCAAGGCGGCGCTGCCGCTGGCCGCCGTCGCCCACCAAATGTTCCTCGCCACCTCCGGCCGCGGCGAAGGGGCGATGGACGACAGTCAGGTCATCCGCAGCTATCACGCGATGAACGGAACCGCCGGGGGGCGGCCCGACGGGAGGCAATGATGGAGCGCATCGTCTTCCTCGACCATGACACCATGGGGGTGGACATCGCGCTACGCCGTGCCGCCGTGCCGCATGAGTGGACGCAGTATGGCCGCACCGCGCCGGAGCAGATCGTCGAGCGGGCACGCGGGGCGACCGTCCTGATCGTCAACAAGGTGCCGATCAGGGCCGGGACGCTGGAGCAACTGCCCGACCTGCGCTTCGTCGCGGTCGCCGCGACGGGCACCGACAACGTTGACGTCGCAGCCTGCGGCGCGCGTGGAATTGCGGTGTCGAACGTCCGTGCCTATGCCATCCACACGGTGCCGGAGCATGTCTTCGCCCTGATGCTGGCGCTGCGCCGGTCCCTGCCGGCCTACCGGGAATCCGTTGCGGCGGGGGCGTGGCAGGCCGGCGGCCAGTTCACCTTGCTGGACCACCCGATCCGCGACCTGCACGGCTCCACGCTCGGCATCGTCGGACGCGGCGCCATCGGGCAGGCGGTGGCAACCATCGCCCGTGCCTTCGGCATGCGCGTTCTGTTCGCCGGCCGCAAGGGGGAGGCGGCCGGCGGACCGGACCATGTGCCGTTCGACGCGGTGCTGGCCGAAAGCGACGTGCTGACCCTGCATTGCCCACTGACGCCCGCCAGCCGCCATCTGCTGGGCGGGGCGGAGTTCGCCCGCATGGCGCGCCGGCCGTTGGTCATCAACACCTCGCGCGGCGGACTGATCGACGACATGGCGCTGATCGGCGCGCTGGAAGGCGGGCTGATCTCCGGCGCCGCCGTCGACGCCACGGCGGTGGAGCCGCCGCCGGACGACCACCCCTTCCTCCGCCTTGCCGGGCGCCCCGACTTCCTGCTGACCCCGCATATCGGCTGGGCCAGCGTCGAGGCGCGGAGGGCCGTCGCCGAGCAGGTGACCGCCTGCATCGAAGCCTTCGCGGCCGGGCGGCCGATCAATCTGGTGACGTGACGGCGCCGCCCGGCACCATACCGCATTCCCGAAAGGACCACATGATGCCCAGCGTCGATCCGCGCCGGATGGCGAACGCGATTCGCTTTCTGTCCATGGATGCCATCGAACGCGCAGGCGAGGGGCATCCCGGCACCCCGCTCGGCGCCGCCGACATCACGACGGCCCTCTTCACCCCGTAAGGGTCGCCGTCGAGGCGGCGGTGGTCCAGGGGTGGGAGCGTTACATCGGCGAGGATGGCGGCTTGGTCGGCATGACCGGCTTCGGTGCGTCCGGCGCAGTGCCCGACCTCTACCGCCACTTCGGCATCACGCCGGAACGGGTGGCGGAGGAGGCGCGGGCAAGGCTTTGGCGGTCCTCAGATCTCACGCTTGCCCATCTGGTCGGCGATGTAGTCGGCCTGCCGGATCGCCAGCGCGACGATGGTCAGGGTCGGGTTCTCGGATCCGCCGCTGGTGAACTGGCTGCCGTCGGACACGAACAGGTTCTTGACGTCGTGCGCCTGCCCCCATTTGTTGACGACGCCGTCGCGGGCGTTGGCGCTCATGCGGTTGGTGCCGAGATTGTGGGTGGAGGGGTAGGGCGGGGTGTGGATGGTCCGCACCGCCCCCACCGCGTCATAAACCGCCGACCCGCGGCCATAGGCGTGGGTGCGCATGGCGATGTCGTTGGGGTGATCGTCGAAATTGACGTTGGGGATGGGCAGGCCGAACTTGTCCTTCTCGGACGCGTGCAGGGTGACGCGGTTGGTCTCGCGCGGCATGTCCTCTCCCACCAGCCACATGCCGGCCATATGGTCGTAGGCATCCAGTGCCGAACTGAAATCGCGGCCCCAGGCTCCGGGATCGAGGAAGGCCGCCATGAAGGGCACGCCGAGCGACAGCGTTTCCATCTCGTAGCCGCCGACGAAGCCGCGGCGCGGGTCGAAGCGGGATTCGTCGCGGATGATGCCTGCCATGGTGGTGCCCCGATACATGTGCACCGGCCGGTCGAACAGCGCATAGACCGAGCCGGTCATGTGCCGCATGTAGTTGCGCCCGACCTGACCGGACGAGTTCGCCAGCCCGTCCGGGAACATCGTCGATGCCGAGTTCAGCAGCAGGCGCGGGCTTTCGATCGAGTTGCCGGCGACCGCGACGATGCGGGCCTTCTGCCGGTGGATGGCGCCGGTGCTGTCGGCATAGAGCACGGCGTTGACCTTGCCCTTCGCGTCATGCTCGATCTTCAGCACCTGGGCGTCCGGCCGGACCTCCAGATTGCCGGTGGCCTCGCCCTTGGGGATCTCGGTGTAGAGGGTGGACCATTTCGCGCCCGATTTGCAGCCCTGGAAACAGAAGCCGATCTGCTGGCAGGAGCCGCGGCCGTCGCGCGGCTTGCTGTTGATCGACATGTTGCCGGTGTGGAATTCGGCATAGCCCAGCTTCTTGGCGCCGGCCGCCAGCACCTTGTAATTGTTGTTGCCGGGCAGGCGCGGGATGCCGTTGGTGCCGGTCGTCCCCATCTTGAACTCGGCCTTGTCGTAATAGGGCTCCATCTCCGCCAGCGTCACCGGCCAGTCGAGCAGGTTGGCGCCCTCCACCTCGCCGTAGGTCGTGCGCGCCTTGAACTCATGCTCCTGAAAGCGGAGCGAGGCGCCGGCCCAGTGCACGGTGGAGCCGCCGACCGCCTTGACGATCCAGGCCGGCAGGTTGGGGAAGTCCTTCGCCACCCGCCATGTGCCGGACGTGGTGCGCTTGTCCAGCCAGGAAATCTGCGAAAAGCTCTTCCATTCGTCATTCACGAAATCCTGGATTTCGTGACGCTTGCCGGCTTCCAGGCAGACGACCTTGATGCCCTTCTGGGCCAGTTCGTTCGACAGGGTGCCGCCGCCGGCTCCCGATCCGATCACCACCACGACGCTGTCGTCGTCCATTGCGAATTTCGCAACCATGTCTCGGTCCTCCCCCATTTTTCGGGCATTCAGTGGACGTTCATTCAGGCCGGCCGCCGGCCCCGTCAGGCATCCTCGCCGTCAGGCGTCCTTGATCCAGTCGATGTCGTCGAAGCCGCGGTGGATGTAGCCGCCATATTCGGCCGAGGCCCCTTCGTAGCCGAGCTTCGCCCACACCTCCGGCTGGTTGTAGAGAGCGACCACCATGTCGCCGCGGACCTTGGCGAAGAACGGCGTGGTTTCGATGGATTTCAGCACCGCCACGCGGTCCTTTTCCGCCTTGATGGCGGCGTATGGCGTGCCGTGCAGCTTGCGCGCCGCGGCGTCGAGGGCAACCGCGCCTTCATTGAGCTGGCCGGCCAAGGTTGCGTCCTTGGCCGCCGCTTGGTCCATCGAGGCCAGCGCCGTCTCGTAATAGGCGTCGCTCAGCCGGTCGTGCGGATAGAGGTCGCGCACCATCACCAGCAGGGTCTTGGCGGCGTCGGGCTTGACGGCGGTCAGTGCCTCGGCCCAGGCCGGTGTCGCTCCGATCGACACTATGCCGCCGGAAACCGCGCCGGCCGCCGCCATCGACGCGGCGGAGGTCTTCAGAAAGTTGCGCCGGTTGAGCCGTATCCGTTTGTCGAGAACGCGCATGATCGACGTCTCCTTCCCTTGGTTCGGTTGTTCTTGATGTCCGGATTCAGCGGTAGCGGCCGTGGCGTTGCAGGACCTCGGTCTTGTAGCCGTCCGGATCGGTGATGAAGAAAAAGCGGGCCAACAGGGTGCCTCCGGGGGCGAATTCCTTCACCAGCGTCACCGGGAAGCCCAGCGCGGACATCCGGGCGTGTTCGCCGTCCAGATCGTCCACCGCCACCGCCATGTGGCCGTAGCCGTCGCCGTGGGTGTACGGCGCGGTGCGGTCGTGGTTGACCGTCAGCTCCAGTTCCATGTCGTTTTCGGCATTGCGCAGGTAGATCAGCGTGAAGCCGTCGAACGCCAGCCGCTCGGCCGGTTCGAGTCCGAATGCCTTGGCGTAGAAGTCCAGCGACCGCTGTTCGTCGAGGACGCGCACCATCATGTGGATGATCTTGGCCATGATGTTTCTCGCGAAGTCTTTGGTGGGGCGGCACTAACCTTTGGCCTTGGTCTCCAGGAACTGGACGATGCTCTTGCGGATGGCTTCGTCGTCCTGGTGGTAGTTCATGTAGCTGCCGGGAACGAACTGGTTGGAGTTCGCCAGCCAGCGTTCCAGATGGCCGGCGTCCCAGGCGAAGCCGGCACCGCGCAGCGCATCCGAATATTCGAAGCCGTCGGCCGTGCCGGCCTTGCGACCGATGACGCCGAAGAGCGGCGGTCCGGCGCGCGGCCCGTCGTCCTTCTTCACCGAATGACAGGTTCCGCATTGCTGCCGGAACAGCGTCTCGCCATCCGCCGCCGCGGATTTCCGCGTGAAGGGCGAGAAGGGTATGGACAGAAGGAGCAGCAACATCACCCAGCGGTGCGGCGACATCCTCGCGTGCATCGCATGCCTCATCGTTTGAAAATCCTCCCGAAGCGGGGCGCCGGCACTTCGGGCCAGCCGGAGCGGCGCCGTCGATGGGGTAGAGCAAGGGGCATGCCACGCCGCGAATGGCCGCGCCGTACCGGGCCAGGGCGGGGTGCTCACATCAGGAAATTGGAGCCTACATAAGGAAGCACGTCATTCCCGCGAAGGCGGGAATCCAGCCGTTTCAGCCATTTCCCACAGGAGTTTCCTGGATCCCCGCCTTCGCGGGGATGACGGGAAGCCCTTCCTGGGAATTTGGATTTCTAAAACGATTGCCACGCCAGTCTCGCCGATGCCGGCCGTCCCATCTGTTTCATTCTGGGACAACGCAGTGCGACAAATTGTCCCGTAATGAGACAGTGCGCGATGCCAACCATCATTAAAATCGGCGATCCCTGGCGGCTCGCGCTTCTGGCACGCCGGTTGCTTTATGGGGGTGGCGATGCGGCTGCCCCGGTTCGGTGGCCGCAAGCGGCCTGAGGCTGCGCACCACATCGTCGCGCCGCCACCGTCGTGCCGTTGCCCATCCCGCCCTTCAGACTGCCGGTGTCCCGTCATCCGGCATGCGCGGCCGACGCGGTCCTTCAGGCCCGATCCACAACATCGCATCAACATCATCAAAATCATGGGGAGAGACGACATGCCGGATGGATTGACGCTGAACAAGATCACCAGCCAGAAAGGCATCGGCATCACCGAGGCTGCGCGCCGCGTCGCCGATCTCGGCTGGACGCCGTCCTACGTCAAGGAGGCGATGGCCTTTCCGACCGACTACAAGATCTCCAAGGCGCCGCGCGACCCGATGAAGCAGGTCCTGCGTTCCTACTTCCCGATGCAGGAGGAGAAGGACAACCGCGTCTACGGCGCCCTGGACGCCGCTCTGCGCGGCGACATGTTCCGCAATGTGGAGCCGCGCTGGATCGAGTGGATGAAGCTGTTCCTGGCAATCATCCCCTTCCCGGAGATCTCGGCGGCGCGGTCGATGGCGACGCTTGGCCAACTGGCGCCGGGCGACGACCTGCGCACCGGCTTCACCATGCAGATGATCGACGAGTTCCGCCACTCGACGATCCAGATGAACCTCAAGAAATGGTACATGGAGAACTACATCGACCCGGCCGGGTTCGACATCACCGAGAAGGCGTTCGGCAAATGCTACGCCACCACCATCGGCCGGCAGTTCGGTGAGGCCTTCCTGACCGGCGACGCCATCACCGCGTCGAACATCTATCTGCAGGTCGTGGCTGAGACCGCCTTCACCAACACGCTGTTCGTCGCCATGCCGTCGGAAGCGGCGCGCAACGGCGACTATGCCCTGCCCACCGTCTTCCTGTCGGTGCAGAGCGACGAATCCCGCCACATCGGCAACGGCCATTCCATGCTGATGTCGGTGCTGAAGGAGCCGGACAACCATCTGCTGCTGGAACGCGACATCCGCTATTCCTTCTGGCAGAACCACATGATCGTCGACGCCGCCATCGGCACGATCATCGAATACGGCACCAAGAATCGCGACAAGAACAAGGAATCCTACGCCGAGCTGTGGCACCGCTGGATCTTCGAGGATTACTACCGCACCTATATGCTGCCGCTGGAGAAGTACGGCATCAAGATCCACCACGACGATGTTCACGAAGCCTTCGACAGCATCGTCAAGAAGAACTACGTCCACAAGATCGCGCAGTTCTTCTCCGCCGGCTGGTGGGCCAATTTCTGGCGCATCGAGGCGATGACCGAACGCGACTTCGAATGGTTCGAAAGCAAGTATCCGGGCTGGTACGACGAGTTCGGCGTCTGGTGGGAAAATTACGCCAAGCTCAGCAAGCCCGGCAGCGTGCCGATCACCTTCGCCGACACCGGCTATGTCTATCCGCACCGCTGCTGGTCGAGCCTGGTGCCCTGCGTCATCCGCGAGGATTTCCAGATCGACGAGGTGGACGGCGAGCTTTACACCTACGCCTCCGAGGTCGACCGCTGGACCCACAAGGAGGCATTCGCCGCCGAATACCAGGGCCGTCCGACCCCGGCGATGGGCCGCTTCTCCGGCCGGCGCCAGTGGGAGGAGGTCTATGACGGCTGGGACCTCGCCGACGCCATCCAGGACATGGGCTTCGTCCGTCCCGACGGGAAGACTCTGGTCGCCCAGCCACACCTTTCCTTCGAGGAGAAGGACATGTGGACGCTGGACCATGTGCGCGGCCACACCATCCGCAGCCCGCTGCTGGCGCTCCGCGAGATGACGCCGCAACAGCGTCAGGCGCATGTCGAGGAATACCGCAAGGGCTTCAAGATCCGCCGGGTCTGATCCCCGCCCATTCACTCGGGCCCGTCCCCCTTTCCGCCTCACATGATGCACACATCTCCAAGCATTGGTAAGTATCTGGAATAAAAGGAACTCTGCGTCATCCCCGCGAAGGCGGGGATCCAGAGAACGCCTCGGATAAGCCGCTGAACCGGCTGGATTCCCGCCTTCGCGGGAATGACTGCCAAGGAAGCTGTTTCATTCCAGAAAGTTACACAAAGCGGCGTTGTATGCATCCCGTGGCCTTTCCCAACCGGAGAGGGGGAACGGGAGCCCCTGCGGACATCACCGCGGAGATCGAAAGACCATGACCGCACAAGCGCTGCACAACAGCCCGGCCGTCCACACGGTGCGGCTGGAGCCGGTCGGCATCGAAATGGAGGTCGCGGAAGGGGAAACCATCCTCGATGCGGCCTTCCGCCAGGGCGTCTCGCTGATGCATGGCTGCAAGGAGGGGCAATGCTCCGCCTGCAAATGCCTGCTGATCGACGGCGACGTGGAGATGCTGAAATACTCCACCTTCGCGCTCTCCGATCCGGAGCGCGACAGCAACCACATCCTGCTCTGCCGGTCGCTGGCCTACAGCGACGTGGCGGTGGAACTGCTGAATTACGACGAGGATCTGCTGTCCCGCTCCATCCCGGTGAAGGACTTCGATGCGCGGCTGGCGGCGGTGGAGCCGCTGACCCACGACATCGTCGCCATCGCGCTGGACCTCGACCAGCCGATGAAGTTCTGGGCCGGGCAATATGCCGACATCACGCTGCCCAGCATCGGCCTCACCCGCTCCTTCTCGATGGGAAATCCGCCGGCGGACGGCAGCCGGCTGGAGTTCATCATCAAGAAATACCCGGATGGCACCTTTTCCCGCCAGCTGGACGGCGGCCTGTCGGTCGGCGACCGGGTGAGTGTCCGCGGTCCCTACGGCACCTGTTTCCGCCGCGAGGGGCGGGACGGGCCGATGATCCTGGTCGGCGGCGGATCGGGCATGGCGCCGCTGCTGTCGATCCTGCGCGATCAGGCCGCCAGCGGCGAGACGCGGCCGGTGCGCTTTTTCTACGGCGCCCGCAGCCGACGGGACCTGTTCCACCTCGATCTGTTCGAGGAGTTCGCCCGCAGCCTGCCGGACTTCGCCTTCATCCCCGCCCTGTCGCATGCCGAAGAGGGCGACGGCTGGACCGGCGAGACCGGCTTCATCCACGAGGTGCTGCGCCGGCACCTGTCAGACATGGCGGAGGTGGAGGAGGCCGACGTCTTCTCCTGCGGGCCGCCGCCGATGATCGACGCGGTGCTGCCGGTCCTGCAGATGGCCGGCATCGATTCCGCGCGCGTCTATTTCGACAAATTCACCCCCGCCACCCGCTGAGCCGGGATTTTGCAAATACGGGAGGAAAGACGATGACCATGCAGGAAACCGAAACCACATCCGCTGCCGCCGGAGCCAAGGTATTTCCGGGCTCCGACAGCCGCCGCTACAACTACTTCGAACCGAAGGGCCGCAAAGCGACCCATTACGAGGACGTGACCGTCGACGTCCAGCCCGATCCGGAGCGCTATCTGCTCCAGAACTGGATCATCTCCTTCGGCGACGGCACGCCCACATATTCCAAGGACTGGACCGCGCTGAAATGCACGGACTGGCACGGCTTCCGCGCGCCTGACCAGGAATGGGAACGCACCCATTACCAGCGCCAGTCCACCATCGTCGGCATGATCCAGAACGTGGTGGAGAACGCGCGCCGCGCCGGTGCGCCCCAGCGCTTCGACAAGGCCTGGGTCGCCGTGCTCCAGAACCACGTCGGCGCCTTCAAGCATGCCGAATATGGGCTGGGCACCGCGCTGATGCGGGCGCAGCGCTACGGCTATACCCAGATGGTCAACAACGCCATCCTGACCAACGCCTCCTACAAGCTGCGCTTCGCCCAGGACCTGACGCTCTATCTGGCGGAGGTCGGCAGCGATATCGGCGGCTTCGATCTGGACGCCGGCAAGGCGCACTGGCTGGACGACCCGATCTGGCAGCCCTGCCGCGAAGCGGTGGAGCATATCCGCGCCGCGACCGACTTCCTTGAGCAGTATTTCGCCGTCAACCTCGTCTTCGAGCCGCTGGTGGGCGAGTTGTTCCGCAGCGGCTTCGTCATGCAGGTGGCGGCGGCGCAGAACGACTTCTCCACCCCGTCTGTCATCTCGGCGGCCGAGGCCGATTATGAACGGAACCTTGCCAACGCGGTGGAGCTGTTCGCCCTGCTGCTGCGCGACCCGGCGCATGGCGAGGACAATCGCACCATGCTGCAGAGCTGGTTCTCTCATCACGGCGGGCTGGCGGTGAAGGCGGCGTTGCAGCTTCAGCCGCTGTGGTCGCTGCCGCGGGTCAAGGCGGCGAGCTTCACGGATGCCTTCGAGCGGGCGCGCAACCGCGTCGCCGCCATCGGGCGCGAGATCGGCATCGACGCCGACCTGCCGGCCCTGCCGCCGGTCGAGGTCGGGCAGCCGGCCACCGCGGCCGCAGTCACTGACGCTGCCGCCGAGTGATCCTTCCCGCATCTCCGCCAAGAGGACGAAAACCATGAGCGTCACCACCGTGCAGCAGCTTTTCAAGCCGCTGAAGGACATCACCCAGGACGGCACCATCTCCCACCAGTGCGGCGTGACGATGAACGACAGCGTCGAGGCGCGCTGCATCGCCGAGGTGATGGAGAGCAAGCCCGGCATCACCGTCACCTATCTGCCGGCGATGATCCGCATCGACGGCGAGGGCAAGATCGAGTTCAAGATGAGCGAGATCGGCGAGGCCCTCGGCCGCGAGATGACCCCGCACATCTTCGAGATCTCCACCTCCACCCATTATGGCCGCATGGTCATGATCGACGAGGACACGGTCGTCCTCTTCGGCAACATGGATGACGCGCTGGCTTACGAGTGACCTCGGGAAGGCGGGGTCCGCATCAGGTCCAGCGGGCTCCGCCTCTTTTTCAAATCCGCAAAGTCAAGAATGGGAGGGACAGACGCCATGCCGAAGATGATGCTGCACCGTGCCGAGGCGCGGGCCGCGCTTGCCCGTGGGGTGGGCAAGCTGGCGCTGGCGGTGCGCGGCACGCTGGGGCCGAAGGGGACGAACGCGATCATCGACCGCCCCATCGGCACGCCGATGATCTCCCGCGACGGCGTCAGCATCGCCGCCGAGATCGAGTTGCCCTGCCGCTTCGAGAATATGGGCGCCCAGGTGGTGCGCGAGGTATCCAAGCAGACCAACGACGTGGCCGGCGACGGCACCACGACCGCAACCGTGCTGGCCGACGCGCTGATCCAGGACGGCGTTTCCGTGCTCGCCGATGGCCATGGCTCGGTCGAACTGGTGGAGGGGATGGAGCGCGCTTGCGGCTTCGTCGTAGACCACCTCCGCGGCATGGCCCGGCCGCTGGAGCGCGATGCGCAGCTGGAGCAGGTGGCGACCGTCGCCGCGACCGATCCGGTGCTGGGCCGGCTGGTTGCGGATGCGCTGCGCCGGGTCGGGCCGGAGGGCGTGATCGACATCGAATACGGCCAGCCGGGCGCACCGACCGCGCTGCATGTGCTGGAGGGCATGGTGCTGGACCGCGGCTTCCTGTCCCATCACATGGCGACCGAGCCGACCGGCCAGACCGCCGTGCTGGAACGGCCCCGCATCCTGATGACCGACCACAAGATCGCCGATCCGGAACCGATCCTGCGCCTGATCGACCGCCTTGGAGACAAGCGTCCGCTGCTGGTGGTCGCCGACAGTGTCGCGCCGGAGGTGGTGGCGGCGCTGATGGCGTTGCGCCGCGACGGACGGGCGACGGTCGTGGCGATCAATCCGCCGGAGTTCGGCCATTGGCGTCAGGCGATGATGGAGGACATCGCGATCCTGACCGGCGGGCGCGTTATCGCCCGCGACCTCGGCGGGCGGCTCGACAGCGTAACGGCGGAGGATCTGGGGGGCGCCGACCGCATCGAGGTGTCCGCCGGCCGCACCACCCTCCTGCGCGGCCATGGCGATCCGGACGCGCTGGCCGCCCGCCGTGCCCTGGTGCAGCGCCAGTGGGAGGAGGCGCCGCCCAACATCGAGCGGGACAAGCTGTCCCAGCGGCTGGCGAAGCTGACGCACGGCACCGCGCTGATCGAGGTCGGCGGCGCCACGCCGGTGGAACAGAAACGCACCGCCCAGCTTCTGGAGGATTCACTCGCCGCCGCCCGCGCGGCTCTGGCGGAGGGGGTGGTGCCGGGCGGCGGCACCGCGCTGGCCCGCGTCGCCCCGCTGCTCGACCGGTTGGCCGCGGATGTGGGGGAAGGCGAGCGTGCGGGGGTAAAGCTGGTGCAGCGGGCGATGCTGCAGCCAGTGATCTGCATCGCGGAGAATGGCGGGCTAGACGGGGCCGGCGTCGCCGCCCGGATCGCCGAGCTTCCCGAAGGGGCCGGCTTCGACGCCCGCACCGGCCGGTTCGGCGACCTGTTCGCCGCCGGGATCATCGATCCGGTCAAGGTCACCACGCTGGCATTGCTGAACGCGGTGTCGGTCGCCAAGCTGATCCTGACCACCCACACCCTGGTCGCCGACATCCCCGACGACGTCGACCCCACCGCCGGCCCGGCCCGCGGCGGCGGGATGGAGCGGTACGGGCGCAGCTGACCCCCGCCTTGCCGTGACGGTTGACCTCCACCTTCGGGGAAAAACACAGGAAAAAGGCCATAGAGTATTCCGCTACTACCGCTCCCGCTTCAGTCCGGCTTATAATTTCCTATACAAACAATCGTGTGTGCGGAGTAATTCGGGGCGAGTCTCCGCACCCCCGTTCAAGGACAATCGGCGCCACGGGAAATCTCCGAAAGACGCCGGGATGCAGGGAGGGGACTGTGTTGGCCAACGAACAGGTCGGTATCGGCCGTCTGGCCGTTGCTTCGTCCGGTCCGGCGTTCCATGCGCTGGTGGACGGCGAAACGGCAACGATGAAGGCGTGGGAGGATTTCGTTTCGGGCTCGCGGCGGGAAAATCTGCCGGTGCGCGACGTGGTCATCCGATCCTGGGCGCGCTGCCAGAGCTTCCTGGTCGATGCGCGGGCGGATGCCGCACCCGTTGTCGGCACCGACCTTATCGAGGCGCTGCGACGCGACAACCGCGATCTGCTGCAGGCCGCCGCCACGACCCTGGCGGAGGCGGCGAACCTGCTGGCCGGGACGCGGACGGTGATGCTGATCACCGATGCCAACGGCGTGGTGCTGGAGGCCGCCGGCGACCGCGCCACGATGAATGCGGCCCGCGACATCAGCCTCGCCTGCGGCGGCCAGTGGGGCGAAACCTGCGCCGGCACCAACGGCATCGGCACTGCACTGGCCTCCAAGCAGCCGGTGCTGGTCCAGTCGGCGGAGCATTACTGCGCCGGCATCAAGGGGTGGAGCTGTGCCGGCGCGCCGATCCACGACCCGGTCGACGGATCGGTCGTCGGGCTGCTCGACATCTCCGGCCTGAAACAGAGCTTCAGCGGGCAGGCGCTGGCGCTGGCCGTGGTCGCCGCCCGACAGGTGGAATGGAACCTCGCCCGCCAGACTGAGGCGGAGCATGTCCGGCTTCTGGAGGCCTGCCTGGAAGATAGCCAGAAATATGCCGGCGAGGGGTTGATCGCGCTGGATGCGCGTGGGCGTCTTCTCTTCGCCAGCCGCAAGGCGGCGCATCTGCTGAAGGCGAGCCTCGGATCGGAACTGCCGCCGCTGAACCGGGGGACGAAGCTGCCCCTTGTCGGATTGGAGGGCGGCACCGGCGGCCGGCTGCCGGTGCCGTCCGACTGGGTCCGTCCGCTGATGCTGGATGGGGAGCGGCGTGGAACGCTGCTGGTCATTCCCGGTTCGGCGTCGTCCCGCCCCTCCGCCGGGCGCCGGGCGGTGCCGGACGAGTCCGACCACAGCCGCTGCCGCTTCGCCGACATCGTCGGGGCCAGCGACAGCCTGCGTGCCGTGATCGGTCAGGGGGAGCGTCTGGCGCCGCTGCAGGTCCCCATCCTGATCGAGGGCGAGACCGGCGTCGGCAAGGAGTTGTTCGCGCGCGCCATCCACGGCCACAGCGCGGTGGCCGGCGGCCCCTTCGTGCCGTTCAATTGCGGTGCGGTGTCGCGCGAGATGCTGGGCAGCGAGCTGTTCGGCTATGTGCGCGGCGCCTTCACCGGTGCGGCGGCGGAGGGGCGGATCGGCCGTTTCGAACTGGCGGACGGCGGCACGCTGTGCCTGGACGAGATCGGCGAACTGCCGCTCGACCTTCAGCCCTATCTGCTGCGGGTGCTGGAGGAGGGGGTCCTGTACCGCATCGGCGACAACGTCCCGCGCCGGGTGTCGGTGCGGCTGCTCGCCATGACCAACCGGAACCTGCGGCAGGAGGTCGCCGCCGGCCGCTTCCGCCGCGACCTGTACCACCGCCTTGCCGTGACGGCCCTGCGGGTGCCGCCCTTGCGGGAACGGCATGGCGACGTCCCGCGCCTGATCTCCCACTTCAACAACCTGCTGGCGGAACGGCATGGCCGCGCGCCGGTCCGCTTCTCCGCGGCATCGCTGGATCTGCTGCAACGTTACGACTGGCCGGGCAATGTCCGGGAATTGCGGAACGTGATCGAACGTGCGGTCCTGCTGTCCACCGGTGGAACCGTCGATGTCCATGATCTTCCGGACGAACTGCGCGACGCCTGCGGCGGTCTGGAGACCGGCGGCTGGCCCTCGCCCTATCCGGCGGTTGCGGGGCCGGCCATGCCGATCTCTGCACCGGCCGGTCCGGTCCCGATGTCGCTTACGGTCACCGAGCAGCGAACGATCGAGGATGTGATTGCCGCCACCGGCGGGAACCTGTCGGATGCCGCGGCGGTGCTGGGGATTTCGCGCAGCACCCTGTATCGCAAAATGAGCCAGCACGGCATCCAACGTGGCGCGGTTCGCAGGGGATAAGCCGGGTTCGATGTGGGACAGGTCCATCGTGGGAGGAGCATCGGCGCATGTGCCAGATCTTTGTCAACACCGACCCGATCCTGTACGAGGCCCGGTCGCGTTCGGTCCGCATCCATGGAATGGTGACCAGCATCCGGCTGGAGAACCTGTTCTGGAATGTCCTGGCCGGCATCGCCGCCGAACAGGGGACCACCACCAACCGCCTGATCGTCACCCTCTATGACGAGGTCGTGGAGGTCCATGGCAGCGTCCAGAACCTGGCCTCCTTCCTGCGGGTCAGCTGCGTGCGCTATCTGACGCTGACGCCCGCAGCGTCGGCGCGCGGAATCGCCGGGGGGATGAGCACTTCCGACTCCGCACCGGGCGGCGATGGGGCATCCGTCGTCGCCTTCCCTGCGGACCGCCAATTCTCCGCCAAATCGTGACGGTGGCGCAGTCCGAATCCTGACCGTCGGACCGCGCCGACCAACGAAACCGAAGCCCGCCCGCTCCCGATTGAATACTTCGGGGGCGGGCCGCAACCGTTGGTGCCCCCAACATCGCTGTTGACCAAAGCTGTATTATCCATCATACAGGTTCCTGTCTGGTGAATGGACAGCCAACGGTTTCCGGTGAAGGGGAGGCGGAGTGCTGTGAAGTCGGCGGTCGAACCTCTGAAGGCGCGCAGAATCTATCTGCTGCTGCGTGATCGCATCGTCGCCGGCGAGCTGCCGCCGGGCGGGCGGCTGCCGGGCGAACCGGCGCTGGCGACCGAACATGCGGTGTCGCGGGTCACCGTGCGCCGTGCGCTCGACCTTCTGGAAAAGGAAGGGCTGGTGCAGCGCAAGGCCGGCTCCGGCACCTTCGTGCATGACACGCGCGCCGTCCGGCCGATCGTCGCCGATCTGTCGAACGTGCTGTCGCACCTGATCGACATGGGCCGCAGCACCGACGTGAAGTTGCTGTCCTTCGGTTACGGCATCCCGCCTGAGTCCATTGCCGAAAGCCTGGGTCTCAAGCCCGGCGAACGGGTCCAGCGCTCGGTGCGTGTGCGCCTGATCGATGGGGAGCCGTTTTCCTACCTGACCACCCATGTTCCGGAATGGATCGGCCTGACCTACTCGGAGGCGGAACTGGCGGCGCGTCCGCTGCTGGAACTGATCGAGCGGTCCGGCGTGACGACGGAGCGCGCCACCCAGGCGATCAACGCCACGCTCGCCGGCCCCGAAGCGGCAGCGGCGCTTGATCTGGAGATCGGATCGCCGCTGCTGACCCTGACCCGCATCGTCTACGAACCGTCGGGGCGGGGCGTAGAGCATCTGCATGCGCTGTACCGGCCCGATCGCTACAGCTTCCACATGGATTTGGTGCGTACCGGCAACGACGGCGAACGGCGCTGGAGCCCCGCCCTGGGCTGGCCGCGCACCACCGAGAAGGCCGAGCGCAAGAAGGCCGACAAGAGCAAGGCCGACAAAAGCAAGACCGACAAAAGCAAGCTGGGCGAAAAGCCCACCCGCAGCACGCGGGCAATCAAACAGAGGAGTTGAGCGTTATGGGACGTTCGGTTCAGGACTCCGCCCTCTCCGGGATTTCCCGTCGTACGGTGCTGAAGGCCAGCGCCGCGGCCGCCGCATTCGTCACCGCACCGGTGGCCGCCCCGTCGATCCTACGGGCGCAGACCCCGGCGGTGAAGATCGGCATCCTCCAGCCGGTGACCGGCGCGCTCGCCCATGACGGCGACCTTGGCCGGCTGGGCGCGGAGATCGCGATCAACGAGATCAACGCGGCCGGCGGCATCAAGTCATTGGGCGGCGCCAAGCTTGAGATGGTGTTCGGCGATGCCCGCTCCATGCCCGAAGCCGGCACGCAGGAGGTGGAGCGCATGCAGGCCGACGGCGTCGTCGCCATCGTCGGCGGCTTCGCCAGCCCGATCTGCCTTGCGGCGTCGCAGGCGGCGGCGCGCTATGACCTGCCCTATCTGGTGGATGTCGGCGTGTCGGATCAGATCATGTCGCGCGGCCTGACCAACACCTTCCGCTTCAGCCCCGGCTTCGGCAAGGTGACGCAGGTGGCGCTCGACAACCTGACCGCCATCAACGACAAGGCGGGCAAGCCGGCGAAGACCGTCGTGCTGGTGCATGAGGATGGGCTGTTCGGCTCCGGCCTCGCCAAGCTGCTGCAGGCCGAGTTGCCCAAGCGCGGTTTCGAGGTTCTGGAGACCATCGCCCATCCGACACCGGCGCGCGACATGTCCAACGTGGCGCTGCGCATCCGCTCGCTGAACCCCGATCTGGTCATTCCGTCCAACTACTATGGCGAGTTTGTGCTGCTCGCCCGCACCATGCAGCAGCAGCGCATCAAGCCGAAGGGCGTTTATGCGATCCTGGGCGGGGCCGCGTCGAACGGGCGCTTCGTCAAGGAGTTCCCGCAGGCCGCCCAGAACGTCATCGATTGCAACCACTGGCACGATCCGAAGAATCCGAAGGCACTGGCCCTGCGCAAGACGGTGGAAGGGCAGGGCAAGTCCTTCGCCTACAATGTCTCGCTGAACTATTCGAACGTTCTGCTGCTGGCCGATGCCATCGAGCGTGCCGCCTCCACCGACCGCAAGAAGATCATCGAGGCGCTGAACGCCTCCCGCTTCGCCGGCCACATCATGCCCTATGGCCCGACCAAGTTCGTCAACGGCCAGAACGAGGGCGCCACCCCGATCAACACCCAGATCCAGGGTGAGGACATCAAAGTGATCTATCCGGAGGCATTCGCCGAGGCGAAGGCCAACTTCCCGGCGGCCTGATCGTTTTTTTTCGCCGTCGCACCTCCGCATTCCCCCCACCCGCCCGCGACGCCGCAATCCGGCACATCGCGGAGCGGGTGAGGGGATCATTCCCCTCATGCGCGGGCTGCCATGTATTCACCTCAGATCATCCTGGAAGCGTCGCTGAACGGTCTGATGACCGGCGCGGTCTATGCCCTGATCGCGCTTGGCCTGACGCTGATCTACGGCGTGCTCCACATCATCAACTTCGCCCACGGCGCGCTGCTGACCTGCGCGATGTTCGCGGTCTGGATCGCCTGGGCGGTGTTGGGGATGGACCCCTATCTGGTCATCCTGCCGCTGGTACCGCTGATGTTCGCTCTCGGCTACGGCCTGCAGCGCTTCGTCATCGGGCCGGCCAGCCATGGCGACGACGGCAACATCCTGCTGGTCACGCTGGGCCTGTCCATCGTGCTGGAGAATGTGCTGCTGGCGCTGTTCCAGTCCGACACCCGCACGCTCGACACCGACTATTCCTTCCAGGTGGTGGCGCTGGGGCCGCTGCTGCTCAGCTACCCGCGGCTGATCGGGCTGGGGGTGGCGGTGGCGGTGACCGGGCTCTTGTGGCTGGTGCTGAACCGCACCGATACCGGCAAGGCGATCCGCGCCGTCGCCAAGGAGAAGCTGGGCGCCAATCTTGTCGGCATCGACGTGCCCCATGTCTATGCCGTGACCTTCGGGTTGGGCTGCGCCTGTCTTGCCGTCGCGGCGGGGCTGTTGATGCCGACCTTCTATGTCAACCCGCGCATCGGCGGCGCCTTCGTGCTGGTCGCCTTCACGGTGGTGGTGCTGGGCGGCATGGGATCCATCCCCGGCGCGCTGCTGGGCGGCCTGTTCATCGGCGTGGTGGAGAGCCTGTGCGGGCTGTTCCTGGGCGACAGCCTGGGCCAGCTCGGCATCTTCCTGATCTTCATCGCCGTGCTGCTGGTGCGGCCGACCGGACTGTTCGGAGCCAAGGCATGACCGCGCGCGACCTGATCCCGATCGCCGTCCTGACCATCCTGGCGGCTCTGCTGCCGCTGGTGGTGACCTCCAGCCCGGTGCTGAACTTCCTGGTCTTCATGCTGATCGTGGCGCTGGGCGCGCAGGGTTGGAACATCCTGGGCGGCTTCGGCGGCCAGTTCAGCTTCGGTCATGCCGCCTTCTTCGGCACCGGCGCCTATGTGACGGCGATCCTGCAACTGCGCTACGGCGTCAATGCCTGGGCCGGGCTGCTGCTGGCGACGGTGGCCGGCGGCGTGGTCGGCTGGGTGATCGGCTTCCTCAGCTTCCGCTCCGGCCTGCGCGGGTCATATTTCGCGCTGGTGACGCTGGCCTTCGCCGAGGTGTTCCGTATCCTCGCCAACGCCACGCCCTTCACCGGCGGCGCCGCCGGCCTGCTGATAAAGCTGGATGTCCGGGCCGCAAACCTGCAATTCGACGACCGCGCCGTCTTCTATTGGCTGGTGCTGGCCCTCGTCGCCGGGGTGCTGCTGCTGACGCGCTGGATCCAGCGGTCGCGCTTCGGGGCGCAACTTGTGGCGGTGCGCGAGAACGAGGACGCGGCCAAGGCGCTGGGCGTGAATTCCCTCAAGGTGAAGCTGCGCGCCATCGCCCTGTCCGGTGCGGTGACGGCGCTGTCGGGCTGCCTCTATGCGCAATACTTCCTCTACATCGACGCCAACATCGCCTATGGCAGCTGGATTTCGGTGGAGCTTCTGCTGGCCCCGATCATCGGCGGCGTCGGCACCGTATTCGGCCCTGTGGTCGGGGCGCTGACCCTGCACGGGCTGGGCGAGGTCGCCAAGCAGTTCGCCGGCCGCATTCCCGGCATCGACCTGATCGTCTTCGGCGGCGTGCTGGTGCTGGCCGTGGCCTTTGCCCGCGGCGGCATCCTGGGCCTGCTGGAGCGGATGCGCGACCGTGGCCGGGGGATGATGGCGCGCGGACCCAAGGAGGTTTCCCATGCTGGCCGTTGACGGCGTTTCCAAGCGGTTCGGCGGGCTGATGGCGGTGGACAGCGCGACGCTGTCGCTGCAACCCGGCGGCATCATCGGGCTGATCGGTCCGAATGGAGCCGGCAAGACCACGCTGTTCTCGATGATCTCCGGCTTCATCGCACCCACCGACGGACGCATCCGCTTCGAGGGCACCGACATCACCGCCGAGGAACCGCATCGCCGGGCGGAGCGCGGCATCGGCCGCACCTTCCAGATCGTCCAGCCCTTCGCCGGGCTGACGGTGTGCGAGAACATCGCCGTCGGCGCCTATCTGCGCCATGCCAAGCGCGCCGACGCCACCGCCAAGGCACGCGAGGTGGCACGGCGCGTCGGGCTGGGTTCCGAGCTGGATCGGCCGGCCGGCGGGTTGACGGTGGCTGGGCGCAAACGGCTGGAACTGGCCCGCTCGCTCGCCACCGAGCCCAAGCTGCTGCTGCTGGACGAGGTGCTGGCCGGACTGAACCCATCGGAGATCCGCGACATCATCCCGGTGATCCGGGGCATCCGCGACGAAGGGGTGACGATCCTGATGATCGAACACGTCATGCAGGCGGTGATGAACCTGTGCGAGCGCGTGTATGTGCTGGCCCAGGGCCGCATGATCGCCGAAGGGCAGCCCACCGTCGTCTGCGCCGACACCCGCGTGATCGAGGCCTATCTCGGCCACGGCGCCGCCGCTCGTCTGAAGGCGGAGGGGGCGGCCCATGGCTGAGCAGCTTTTGGAAATCCGCGGGCTGAAAACCGGCTATGGCGCCACCGAGGTGCTGCGCGGCATCGACATGGCCGTGCATGCCGGCGAGATCGTCACGGTGCTGGGCTCCAACGGCGTCGGCAAGACCACGCTGAACAAGGTTCTGTCGGGTGTGCTGCCGCCCTGGACCGGCGAGATCCATTTCGGCGGCAAGCGCATCGACGGCAAATCCGCCGCGCGCATCGTCGAGGAGGGTCTGATCCAGGTGCCGGAAGGCCGCAAGATCTTCCCCAACCTGTCGATCCGCGAGAATCTGGAACTCGGCAGCTACCGCCGCGGCAAGCCGAACCGGGCGCGGAACCTGGAGCGCATCTTTGCCACCTTCCCCCGATTGAAGGAGCGCGAGGCACAGTTCGCCGGCACCCTGTCGGGCGGCGAGCAGCAGATGCTGGCGATCGGCCGCGGCATGATGGCGGAGCCGCGTCTGCTGATCCTCGACGAACCGTCGCTCGGCCTCTCGCCGCTGGTGGTGGAGGAGATGTTCGGGCTGATCCGCAAGCTGAACGCCGAAGGGCTGGCGATCCTGCTGGTGGAGCAGAACGTCGTCCAGTCGCTGGAGGTCGCCCGCCGGGCCTACATCCTCGAAAACGGCGTCTTCGCGCTGTCGGGACCGTCCGACGAGATCGCGCGCGACCCCGAATTGAAACGCACCTATCTGGGACTGTGAGCGATGCCCGCTCCGGCCCTGTCCCGACATCTTCCAACCCTGACCCGGCGCTGCCGCGACGGCTTCGCTGACCGGCACCGGGGGGAGCGCTTGACATGACCGTCCCCAGCATCAGTTTCCGGGACCGACTGGCCCAGGACCGCGTCGTCCTGGCGCCCGGAGTCTATGACGCCTTCACCGCTTCGATGGCAACCGCCGCCGGGTTCGAGGCGCTGTACCTGTCGGGTGCCGCCATCGCCTATACCCGGCTCGGCCGGCCCGACATCGGGCTGGTTTCGGTCAGCGAGGTGGCGGACACCATCGCCTTGGTGCGCGACCGGGTGCCGACGCCGCTGATCGTCGATGCCGACACCGGGTACGGCAACGCGCTGAACGTGCAGCGTACCGTGCGCATGTTCGAACGGGCCGGCGCCACCGCCCTGCAGCTTGAAGACCAGAGCTTCCCCAAGCGCTGCGGCCACCTGACCGACAAGGCGGTGATCCCCGCCGGCGAGATGGCCGGCAAGATCAAGGCGGCGGTCGATGCCCGCGCCAGTGAAGCCACGCTCATCATCGCCCGCACCGACGCGGTGGCGGTGGAAGGCGTCCCGGCGGCGCTGGACCGCGCCCGTCTCTACGTCGAGGCCGGGGCCGACGTGCTGTTCGTCGAGGCGCCCAAGAGCCGGGAGCAACTGTCCGCCATCGCCACCGACCTGGGCGGCATCCGCCCGCTGCTCGCCAACATGGTGGAGGGCGGGCAGACGCCGATCAGTTCGGCGTCCGAACTGGGCGAGTTGGGCTACCGGCTGGTGATCTTCCCCGGCGGCATCGTGCGAGCGCTCGCTCGGCAGGCGCAGGACTATTACGGATCGCTGGCGCAGCATGGCACCACCCAGCCCTTCCGCGACCGCATGTTCGATTTCAACGCGCTGAACGAGCTGATCGGCACGCCCGAAATGCTGGCGCTCGGCGAGACTTATAAGGACTTCACACCCGCCAAGCGGGAGGACGCAGTATGACCACCAGAACCACCGCAATCGACCCCGTCACGCTGGCTGTCCTGAAGGGCCGGCTGGAGCAGATCGCCGACGAGATGGACGCGACGCTCTACCGCTCCGCCTTCAACCCGATCATCGCCGAGGCGCGCGACGCCTGCCATGGCCTTTACCATGCGGAAACCGGCGCGACGCTGGTGCAGGGCACCAACGGCCTGCCGATCTTCGTCGGCGCCATGGCCTTCGCGGTCAAGGCGGTGATCGACAAGGTGGCGCGCGAGGGCGACCTGCATCCCGACGACATCTTCCTGTTCAACGACCCCTATGACGGCGGCACCCACCTGAACGACTTCCGTCTGGTGCGGCCGATCTTCCGCAACGGGCAGCTGTTCTGCTGGATGGCGTCGGTCGGCCACTGGCTCGACATCGGCGGCAACGTGCCGGGCAACTTCAACGCCCGCGCCACCGACAGCTTCCAGGAAGGCGTGCGCATCCCGCCGGTGAAGCTGGTCAAGGCCGGCGTGATGAACCACGACCTGCTGGCGATCCTCGCCGCCAATTCGCGCGTGCCGGTGTCGAACTACGGCGACCTGAACGGCCAGCTGAACGCGCTGGATCTGGGCGTGCGCCGCCTGACCGAACTGCTGGACGACCATGGCGAGGAGACGGTCGCCGCCGCCTTCGACGCCTTCACCGCGCGGGCCGACGCGCTGATGCGCAGCGCCATCGGCAAACTGCCGGACGGTGTCTACAGCTTCGAGGATTATCTCGATAATGACGGCATCACGGCGGACCGGCTGCTGATCGCGCTGGACCTGACCATCGCCGGCGACCGGATGACGCTGGACTTCTCGCGCTCGTCGGCCCCCTGCGCCGGGCCGCTGAACATCGCCTATTCCACCGCCGTCGCCTGCTGCTATGTCGCGCTGAAGCATGTCTTCACCGACGTGCCGGCCAATGCCGGCTGCCTCAACCCGATCACCTTCGTCATCCCCGAAAGCACGCTTCTGGCGGTGAAGCCGCCGAAGCCGGTGGGCGGCTATACCGAGACCATCCTGCGGGTGATCGGCGTGGTGTTCGGCGCACTCGCCCTGGCCGATCCGGCCCGCGCCACCGCCGCGCCCTTCGGCACCATCAACGCGCTGTCGCTGGCCGGTCACCGCAAGGACGGGTCGCGCTGGGTGATGTTCTCCTTCTTTGGCGGGGGCTTGGGCGGCAATCCGGAGACGGACGGGCTGAACCACGCCAACAACCCGATCTCCACCGCCACCATCCCGCCGGTGGAAATCCTGGAGGCGGCCTATCCGGTGATGTTCACCCAATGGGCGCTGCGCCCGGACTCCGCCGGTGCCGGCCTGCATCGCGGCGGGCTGGGTGCGGTCTATGAGATCGAGGCGCTGACCGATGCCGACGTCTTCCTGCTGGGCGAGCGCGGCGTCTTCGCGCCCTTCGGCGTGGCCGGCGGCACCCCTGCGGCGCTGAACCGTTTCACCTGGCAGAGCGACGAGGGCGAGAAGTCGCCGCCGCTCGCCTCCAAGGTCACGGACGTGAAGATCCGCGACGGCCAGCGCGTTCGGCTGGAGACGCCGGGCGGCGGCGGCTGGGGCGACCCGAAGCGGCGCGATGCGGAGGCCGTGGCCCGCGACGTGCGGCTCGGCTATCTCGGCCGTGAGACTGCGCGCAGCGCCTATGGTGTGGCACTGACCGACGACGGCGCGCTCGACATCGCCGCCACCGCGACCCTGCGCGAATCCTCCGCCGCCTGACGACACCGGAAGCAAGACCATGAGCAACGGCATTTCCAAGGGTGCAATCGTCGGCGTCGATGTCGGCGGCACCTTCACCGACCTGTTCCATTACGACGAGGCGCGCGGCAGCTTCCGCACCGCCAAGGTCCCCTCCAACCGCGGCGACGAGGCAGTCGGCTTCCTCGCCGGCCTGCAGAGCTTCGGGCCGGTCGCCGAACTGGGGTCCATCGTCCACGGCACCACCGTCGGCACCAACGCGCTGCTGGAGCGCAAGGGTGCCAAGGTCGGGCTGATCACCACCGCCGGCTTCCGCGACGTGCTGGAGATGCGCCGCCGCGATCGCCGCCACACCTGGGGCCTGTGGGGCGATTTCGTCCCCGTCGTCGACCGCGACATGCGGCTGGAGGTGGCGGAGCGCACGCTGGCCGACGGCACCATCCGCACCGAAATCGATCCGGAGGAGGTCCGCGCCGCCGCCCGCCGGCTGGCCGACCAGGGGGCGGAGGCGCTCGCCATCGTCTTCATCAACGCCTACGCCAACCCGGCCAACGAACTGGCGGCGCTGGGGGCGGCGCGCGAGGTCTGGCCGAACGCCAACCTGGAATGTTCCTCCCGCATCCTGCCGGAAATCCGGGAGTTCGAGCGCACCTCCACCACCGCGCTGAACGCCTATCTCCAGCCGGTGGTCGGCAGCTATCTTGCCAAGCTCGACAATGCGTTGGCGGGTGAGGGGTTCGGTGGGCGCTTCCACATCGTCCAGTCGAACGGCGGCGTGATGTCCACCGACACCGCCCGGCGGCTGCCGGTGCGCACCGCCCTGTCGGGGCCGGCGGCCGGCGTCATCGCCGCGGCGGCGATCTCCAAGGCGGCGGGTTTCCCCAACGTCATCACCGGCGACCTAGGCGGCACCAGCTTCGACGTGTCGCTGGTGGTGGAGGGGCAGACCATGCTGGCCGCCCAGACCACCATCGATTTCGGTCTGGTCGTCCGCACCCCGATGATCGAGATCACCACCATCGGCGCCGGCGGCGGCTCCATCGCCGGGGTCGATCCCGGCGGCATGCTGCAGGTCGGGCCGGAGAGCGCCGGCTCGCGGCCGGGGCCGGTCTGCTATGGCCAGGGCAACACCCGCCCGACGCTGACCGACGCCAACGTGCTGCTCGGCCGCATCAATGCCGAGCGCCCAATCGGCGGCAAGTTGGCGCGGCTGGACGTCGATGCCGCCCGCACGGCAATCGCCACCCATGTCGCCGAGCCGCTCGGCCTCGACGTCATGGCGGCGGCGGAGGCGGTGGTGCGCATCGCCAACAGCAAGATGGCCGGCGCCATCCGCCTCGTCTCCATCGAGCGCGGCCACAACCCGGCCAAGTTCGCCGCCGTGCCCTTCGGTGGCGGCGGCGCGCTGCATGTCGGCGCGCTGATCAAGGAGGTCGGCTTGAAGGCGGCGCTGGTGCCGCGCTTCCCCGGCGTGACCTCGGCGCTCGGCTGCGTCATCGCCGACATCCGCCATGATCAGGTGCAGACGGTCAACCTGCCGCTGGCGGGCATCGACGCGCGCTCGCTCGACCGCCGCATGGTGGAGGAGGCGGCCGCCGCCCGCGCCGTGGTGGAATCCGCCGGGCTCAGCGTCGATCGCATTGACCTCGTCTTCGAACTCGACATGCACTACATCGGCCAGACCCACACGGTCGCCGTGCCGCTGCCGGTGTCGGTAGAGAACGGTACCACCGGGATCGACGAGGCGACCATCCGCGCCGCCTTCGAACGCGCCTATCAGGCCTCCTTCAGCCGGCTGCTGCCGGGCGTCGGTGCCAAGATCGTCAACCTGCGCACCGCCGCCATCGGCCGCCGTCCGCATTTCGACCTCTCCGCCCTCGCTCCGGCGGCCGGCACGACGGTAGCGGGCGCCCATGCCGGGTCGCGGCCGGTGTGGTTCGACGGGGCCTGGCACGAGACTGCCGTCTACAACCGCCTCGACCTGCCGGTCGGCGCGTTGATCCAGGGTCCGGCGATCCTTGAGCAGCCGGACGCCACCACCGTGATCGACCCCGACCTGTCCGCCCGCGTCGACGCCTACGGCAACGTCATCGTGGAAAGGAGCGCCCGATGAGCGCCACCGCGATCCCTGTCGAGCGCACCGCCCTGCTGGTCTGCGACCTACAGAACGACTTCATCCACCCCGACGGCGCCTATGGCCGTGCCGGGCAGACGGCGCCGGAAATCCTGGCCCTGCCGGGGCGGGTGAAGCCGCTGGCCGACCTGCTGCGTGCGCGGGGCGGCTGGGTCATCTCCACCAACTTCACCCTGGTGCCCGGCCGCGGCGGCGAGCCGATGATCTCGCCCCATCTGAAGGCTCTGCGCCCCTTCCTGACCAAGGGCGATTTCATGCCCGGTGGTTGGGGGCATCGTACCGTCGACGCGCTCCAGCCGGTCGATGTGGAGGTGGAGAAGGTCGCCTATTCCGCCTTCTACATGTCGCGGCTGGAATGGGTGCTGCGGAAATGCGGGGTGGAGCGGCTGCTGGTCTGCGGGATCGTCACCAACGGCGGCGTCGCCTCGACCGTGCGCGACGCCCATGTCCGCGAGTTCGACACCATCCTGCTGGAGGACGGCTGCGCCGCCTTCAGCCGTGAGGTGCATGAGGTCTCCGTCGCCGCCCTGCGCCCGGTCTGCCGGGTTGCGACCGTCGCAACGATGCTGGAGGAGGTGGCAAGCCAATGAGCCGCATCCTGCCCGCCGACGGCGTGGAATTCGAGTTCACCGTTCCCGTCGTCGTGATCGGCGGCGGGGCGGCCGGGATGATCGCCGCCCTCGCCGCCCACGAGCAGGGCGCCGGCGTGCTTGTGCTGGAGCGCGATGCGCTGCCCCAGGGCTCCACCGCCCTGTCGGCCGGGCTGATCCCGGCACCGGGCACCCGCTGGCAGCGCGCTGCCGGAATCGAGGACAGTCCGGAGCGCTTCGCCGCCGACATCATCGCCAAGGCGAAGGGCGAGCCGGACCCGGCGGAGGTCGCCCGCGTCGCGCAGGCCGTGGGGCCGGCGCTGGAATGGCTGGCCGACCGCTACGGGCTGCCATTCTCGGTGGTGGACAATTTCAGCTATCCCGGCCACAGCGCGCGGCGCATGCACGGGCTGCCCAGCCGGTCGGGGGCGGAACTGATCGACCGGCTGCGTGGAGCCGTCGAGACCGCTGGCATCGACGTGCTGTGCGAGGCGCATGTCACGGCGCTGTACGCAGACGGTGCGCAGGTACGCGGCGTTGAGATCACGCGGCCCGACGGAAGCGTCGAGCGGGTCGGCTGCGGCGCGCTGGTGCTCGCCTGCAACGGCTATGGCGGCAACAGGGCGCTGGTGGAGCGGCATGTGCCGGAACTGGCCGACGCGCTCTATTTCGGTCATCCCGGCAACCAGGGCGACGCGCTGCTGTGGGGGCAGGCGCTGGGCGCCGCCACCCGGCACCTGTCGGGGCACCAGGGTCATGGCTCCGTCGCGCATCCCGCCGGCATCCTCGTCACCTGGGCGACGATCACCGAAGGCGGCGTGCAGGTGAACGCGGAGGGCCGGCGTTTCTCCAACGAGGCGCAGGGCTACTCGGAGCAGGCCGCCATCGTGCTGCGCCAGCCCGACGGCATCGCCTGGACCGTCTTCGACGAGCGCATCGCCGGCATCGCCCGCCAGTTCGAGGATTTCCGGCAGGCCGAGGCGATGGGCGCGGTGCTGACCGCCGACACGCCCGTCGAACTTGCCCGTCTGATGAAGATCGACGCCGACGCTTTGGCTGCCACGCTCGCCGGGAACGACCGGTTGAAGGCGGAGGGAGGAACGGACGGATTCGGCCGCAGCTTCGCCGGCTCGGCCCCGCTGGTTCCGCCCTACCGGGCCGTCCGCGTCACCGGTGCGTTGTTCCATACCCAGGGCGGGCTGGTCGTCGATGACGATGCGCGCGTTCTGGATAGCCGAGGCACCCCGCTGCCCAACCTCCATGCCGCCGGCGGCGCCGCTTGCGGCGTCTCGGGATCGAAGGCGTCCGGCTATCTGTCCGGCAACGGCCTGCTGACCGCGGTGGCGCTGGGGCGCATCGCCGGGACGGCCGCGGCCCGTGCCGTCAAGGAGAAAACCCAATGACGCAACAGCCACGCAGCCTGTTCGAGAAGGTCTGGGACGCCCATGTCGTGGCGATCCGGCCGGACGGTCAGTCCCTGCTCGCCATCGACCGTCATTTCCTGCATGAGGGGTCCTTCCACGCCTTCGGCATGATCGACCATGCCGGCCGCAAGGTGCGCCGACCGGAGCTGACCTTCGCCGTCGCCGACCATTACGTGCCGTCGCACAGCCGGTCCAAGCCCATCGCCGACCCAGAGATCGCCAACATGGTGACGATGCTTGAGGCAAATGCCGGCCGCCATGGTCTGCGCCATTTCGGCCTGCACGACCCGGCGCAGGGCATCGTCCATGTGCTGGCGCCGGAACAGGGACTGACCCTGCCCGGCCTGACCATCGTCTGCGGCGACAGCCACACCTCGACACACGGCGCCTTCGGGGCATTGGCCTTCGGCATCGGCGCCACCGAGGTGTCGCATGTCCTGGCGACCCAGACCCTGTGGCAGCGCCGGCCGAAGACCATGCGCGTCACCGTGGATGGCGTGCTGGGGCCGCATGTGACGGCAAAGGACCTGATCCTGGCGGTGATCGCCGCCATCGGCGCCGACGGGGCCGCCGGCCATGTCATCGAATATGCCGGCAGCGCCATCCGCGCCCTGTCGATGGAAGGCCGTCTGACCGTCTGCAACATGTCGATCGAAGCGGGCGCGCGGGCCGGGATGATCGCCCCCGACGACACCACCTTCTCCTGGGTCGAGGAACGACCCTATGCCCCCAAGGGCGCGTTGTTCGACCGGGCGGTGGAGCATTGGCGGAGCCTGCCCAGCGATCCGGGTGCCGTCTTCGACCGCGAGGTGACGCTGGATGCCGCCAGCATCGCCCCGGCCGTCACCTGGGGCACCAGCCCGGAAACCGCGGTTCCGGTCACGGCGACCGTGCCCGATCCGGGGGCGGAGAGCGACCCGGTGCGCGCCGGCCAGATGCGCAAGATGCTGGACTACATGGGCCTTGCCCCCGGCATGGCGCTGGAGGACGTTGCCATCGACCGCGTCTTCATCGGCTCCTGCACCAACGCCCGGCTGGAGGACCTGCGCGCCGCCGCCGCCGTGCTGCGCGGCCGGCGCGCCGTGGTGCCGGGGCTGGTGGTTCCGGGATCGGTCCCGGTGCGCCGTCAGGCGGAGGCGGAGGGGCTGGACCGCGTCTTCATCGACGCCGGGCTGGAATGGGGGGAGCCGGGCTGCTCCATGTGCGTGGGCATCAACGGCGACCTCGTTCCGGCGGGGGAGCGCTGCGCCTCCACCACCAACCGCAATTTCCCAGGCCGTCAGGGACCGAACGCCCGCACGCATCTGATGAGCCCGGCGATGGCCGCCGCCGCCGCCGCGACCGGCAGGCTTACTGACGTCCGCAAGCTGGGAGCCGTATGAATGGACCCCTTCATCACGTTGACCGCACCGGCGGTGCCGCTCGACATCGCCAACATCGACACCGACCAGCTTCTGCCAGCCCGCTTCCTGAAGAAACCGCGCAGCGCCGGCTACGGCAACTTCCTGTTCCATGACGAGCGCAAGCCGGGCTTCCCGCTGGACGACCCGGCCTATGCCGGGGCGGCCGTCCTGGTGAGCGACCGGAATTTCGGCTGCGGCTCCTCGCGGGAGGGGGCGGTCTATGCGCTGGTGGACGGGGGCTTCCGCTGTGTCGTCGCCCCCAGCTTCGGCGACATCTTCGCCGCCAATGCCGCCAAGAACGGCCTGCTGACCGTCACCCTGCCGGAGAACGCGGTGGCCACCCTGCGCCGCCAGTTGCAGGAAGCGCCGGGCGCCGCCGTCACCGTGGATTTGCCGGCCCAGATCCTGACCGGTCCGGACGGACGGCCGCTGCCCTTCGCCATCGACGCCTTCAAGAAGGAGTGCCTGATCGAAGGGCTCGACGACGTGGCGCTGACGCTGCGCCACCAGGACGCCATCGACCTCTTCGACCGGCGCGACGCCGAGCGGCGGCCGTGGGTGGTACCGGGGGTGGTGCCGGGCGCGGTCTGAGCGGCGGCGCCTTACCCCTGGCCGCTCCGCTCCTCGTCGGAAACGCCGTAGACCGGCAGGTCGGGTTCGATGCCCAGCACCTCCGCGGCGATGCGGGCGACGTTGCCGTTGACGGGGGGCGGGGCGATGTTCACACCCTCTTTCAGGGCATTGGTGACGATCTCCAGCACCTTGAGGCGGGCGAACCATTTGGAGTTCGCCTCCACCGCATGCCAGGGCGCCTCGGGGGTGGAGGTGCGGTCGAACATCGCCTCGGCCGCCTTGACGTAATCGTCCCATTTGGCGCGGTTGCGCAGATCCTCCTCCGTCAGCTTCCAGCGCTTATAGGGATTCTTCATCCGCTCGCGGAAGCGTTCCAGCTGTTCTTCCGGGGTGATGTGCAGGAACAGCTTGATGATGCGCACGCCGTCGTCGGTCAGCAGCCGTTCGAACTCGTTGATCTCGTCATAGGCGCGCTTCCACTGATCCTTGGTGGCGAATTTCTCCACCCGCTCGACCATGACCCGGCCATACCAGGACCGGTCGAAGATGGCGAAGGTGCCGGCCGCCGGCAGCTTGGTCCAGAAGCGGTACAGGTAATGCTTTCCCTGTTCCTCCGCCGTGGGGGAGGAAATCGGCCAGACATGGAAGCCGCGGGGGTCGAGCGGTTCGGTCATGCGGCGAATGGCCCCGCCCTTGCCGGCAGCGTCCCAGCCTTCGAACACCACGATGGCGCGGCGTTTCTCGTGCCAATAGGTCTGCTGGATGTGCAGCAACTCCTTCTGCAGCTTGCCGAGTCGGCGGTCGTACTCCTCCGCCGTTTCGATCCGCACCTTCTTCTGGTCCAGTTTACCGAGGCGGATTTTCGAGACCTTGCCGGGCTTCTCGGCCATTAGGTGCATCCTGTGCTGGTGGTATCCGTTGCGGGTTGCCATATGCGGCAGGCGGAACCTTCGCCGCCCCAGCCGGTTGACCGGCGGGAGCAAGGTGTCGGCCGCTGTCGGGCATCGGTGCATTCCGGAGGGGAACGGCGCCGATGCCGCTTCGTCGATCCCACAACGGGGACCGGCGGCTGTCAACGGAGAAGCAGGGCCAAGGAAGGGGGTTCCATGAGTATCGTCGGACCACGCATCTACAACCTGTTTCCGACCCTGGTCGGTCCGGTCCGCGATTGGACCGGGCACCTGCCGCGGATCCAGGGGATGGGATTCGACTGGATCTTCCTGAACCCGATCCATCAGCCGGGTTTCTCCGGCAGCCTTTATGCTGTGAAGGATCCCTATCGGCTGCATGACGCGCTCCGCGGCGGCTCGCATGAGAGCGACGACGAGTTGCTGCGCCGCTTCATCGGGGAGGCCGGGGCGCACGGCCAGTCGGTGATGATGGATTTCGTCATCAATCACACCTCTCGTGATGCGCTGCTGGTCGACCGTCACCCCGACTGGTACAAGCGCGGCCCCGACGGCGACCTGCACCGTCCGGGTGCCGTCGATCCCAACAACACCGCCCATGTCACGGTGTGGGGCGACCTCGCCTCGCTGGACTATGACCGGGCGGAGTCGCGGGCCGGGCTGATCGGCTACTGGTCGGACTATCTGCGCCATTACATCGCGCTGGGCGTGAAGGGCTTCCGCTGCGACGCCGCCTATCAGGTGCCGGCGGAGGTGTGGAAGAGCCTGATCGACGCTGCCCACGCCGTGAATCCGGAGGTGAAGTTCTTCGCCGAGACGCTGGGCTGCACGGTGGAGCAGGTGCGCGAGCTGTGCGGCGCCGGCTTCGATTTCCTGTTCAACAGTGCCAAATGGTGGGACTTCAAGGCCGACTGGCTGCTGGACCAGTATGACGAGTTCCGCTGGATCGCGCCGTCCATCGCCTTCCCGGAAAGCCACGACACCGACCGCCTGGCGGCGGAGGTCGGCAGCCAGGACGCGGTGCGGCTGGCCGCCCAGTTGAAGATGCATTATCTGTTCGCCGCCAGTTTCTCCACCGGCGTGCTGATGCCGGTCGGCTACGAATACGGCTTCACCCGCAAGCTGGACGTGGTGCGCACCAGCCCCGCCGACTGGGAGCAGCCGAAGCTGGACCTGACCGGCTTCATCGGCGCGGTCAACGCCATGAAGGCCGCCACCCCGGCCCTGAACGTCGAGGGGCCGCAGCGCCGCGTGACCTCGCCGCACAGCCCGGTGCTGGGGCTGATCCGGCAGGTGGACGGCGCCGCGCTCGACCAGCCCGACGGCTGCGCCATCCTGGTGCTGAACCCCGACGAGAACCGGCCGCACATGCTGGATGTCGGCCCGGTGCTGGCGGCCACCGGCGGCACCTATGAGGCGTTCGAGGATGTGACGCCGGAGGCGGAACCGCTGCCGATGGAACCCGGCGCTCCGATGACGCTGCGCCCGATGGAACTGCGCGTCTTCCGCGCCCGCGCCGCCCGCAGCCACCCGGTCGAACTCCACGACGTGGAGGAGCGGGAGTGGATGGATTCCATCGCCGCCGGCCGGATGACCATCGAGAATGTCTATCCGGAGTTGGATGGCGGCCGCTTCGCCATCAAGCGCGCGGTCGGGGACGTGATGGAGGTGTGGGCCGACATCTACACCGACGGTACCTTCGTTCTCGCGGCCTCCGTCATGTACAAGGCGAACGGCGACGAGGAGTGGAGCGAGGCGCCGATGCGCTTCCACCAGAACGACCGCTGGGTCGGGCGCGTGCCGCTGACCCGCAACGCCCGTTACACCTACAGCATCGAGGCGTGGCGCGACGTCTGGGAAAGCTGGCGCGCCGACTTCAAGAAGAAGGTCGATGCCGGCATGGTCGTCGATCTGGAACTGGTGGAGGGCCGCCGCTTCGTCGAACAGGCGTTGGACCTGAACCATGGTGACGGCCGCGCCGCGCTGGAGGCGGTGATCGAGCGGATGCAGTCGCTGGCCGGCCGCGACGCCGTCGACTACGCCCTGTCGGACGAGCCGCGCCGCATCATGAAGCAGTATGGCGAGCGGCAGTACAAGTCGCGCTATGTCCGCGAACTGGAGGTCTATGTCGACCGCACCGCCGGCGCCTATTCGGCGTGGTTCGAGATCTTCCCGCGTTCCGCCTCGCCCGACCCGTCGCGGCCGGGCAACTTCGACGACGTGGTGAACCTGCTGCCCATGGTGCGGGACATGGGTTTCGACGTTCTGTATTTCCCGCCGATCCACCCGATCGGCCGCGCCTTCCGCAAGGGCAAGAACAACACGCTGAATCCCGGTCCCGACGATCCCGGCGTGCCCTATGCCATCGGCGCGGAGGAGGGCGGGCACGACGCCATCGACCCGATGATCGGCGACTTCGACAGCTTCCGCCGGCTGGTGCGCGAAGCCAAGCGCCATGGCATCGAGATCGCGCTGGACTTCGCCGTGCAATGCTCCCCCGACCATCCCTGGGTGAAGGAGCATCCGCACTGGTTCTACTGGCGGCCCGACGGCACCATCCGCTATGCCGAGAATCCGCCGAAGAAGTACCAGGACATCGTCAATGTCAGCTTCTACCGGCAGTCCTATCCGGATCTGTGGTACGCGCTGCGCGACGTGGTGCTGATGTGGTGCAAGGAGGGTGTGCGCATCTTCCGCGTCGACAACCCGCACACCAAGCCCTTCCCCTTCTGGGAATGGATGATCCGCGAGGTGCAGGACCGCTACCCCGACGCCCTGTTCCTGGCCGAGGCCTTCACCCGGCCGAAGCTGATGAAGCGGCTGGCCAAGGTCGGCTTCACCCAGTCCTACAGCTACTTCACCTGGCGCACCACCAAGCCGGAGCTGACCGAATACCTGACGGAGCTGACGCAGGGTGAATCGCGCGAGTACATGCGGCCCAACTTCTTCGCCAACACACCCGACATCCTCCCGCCGATCCTGACCCATGGCGGCCGGCCGGCGCATATGATGCGGGCGGTTCTGGCGGCGACGCTGGCCGGTGTCTACGGTCTCTATGGTCCCTATCTGCTGTGCGAGGCGGAAGCCTATCCCGGCAAGGAGGAATACAACCACTCGGAGAAGTACGAAGTCCGGCATTGGGATTGGAACAAGCCCGGCAACATCCGCGACTACGTCACCGCCATCAACCGGATCCGCCGCGAGAACCCGGCGCTGCAGCAGTTCACCAACCTGCGCTTCTACAACGCCTTCGACGACAACATCCTGCTGTACGGCAAGATGACGGAGGCCAAGGACAACGTGATCCTGATCGCGGTGAACCTCGATCCCCACAACGGCCATGGCGGGACCATCGAGATTCCGCTGTGGGAACTGGGTCTGCCCGACGGCGCCCATGTTCAGGTGGAGGACCTGTTCAGCGGCCACCGTTTCACCTGGATCGGCAAGTTCCAGCATGTCTGGCTGGACCCCCACCGCAACCCCGCGGCGATCTGGCGGATCGTGCCGCCGGGGGTGTGAGGACGTTCTGGCACCCGATGCCCAAACTCCAGACAAAAAAAGCGGCCCCGCAGGGCCGCTTTTCTCAATCCCGTCCGTCCAGCGAAGTCACCGCCGCCGGATCATCGTCACGCCGCCGACGGTCTTGTCGAGGAAGGCGATCATGGTGTCCGGCTTCGGCCCGACCGATGAGGCGGCGAACGCCATCCACCAGCGCGCCATCGGGGTGGTCCAACCGTAGCGGTCGGCGATGATCTGGACATCCATGGTAGAGGACATGGTCGACTGGGCGGTCGTCGGCGCGCGGAGGGCGCCGGACGGGGTAACCTGGGATTCGACGCTGTGCATGGTTCCTCCCAACGGGGACGTTCGGTGTCCGCTTATGCGGTACCTTAGCCCTCAACCGCTGAAAGTGGCAGAGTTGCTTTGGTCCTAAGGGGTACTATACCTTTGGCTGCGAAGGTCCCATGCCCCGGACTGCGCCTTTCAGGTAGGCGGAAGCGGCAATCCGCCGGCCCAAGCCACGATCGCCACCAGGGCCGCCCGGTTGGCCGGCCGGAACAGCAGCGCCAGCCGCACCCACAGCGGCGAAACCTTGAATTCGGCCGCTATTTCCTCGACTTCGGCCGGGGACAACCGCAGGCCGGGAGCAGGGTCTTCACTCAGATCTTCACGCATTGCCAACCTTCCGCGAGTGCCGTCGGTCATGATGGATAAGGAACAATCCGTCTGACCGGCGATCGCGCAGCCGCGTGTGACAAATTGTAGCGCCCTTTACTTGGCCGCCAGCAGGGCCCTTGGCGCCCGGTCGGCACCGCTGGCCAGCGGCACCTTGGGGTTCCCGATCCAGGCGATGACGTCGTTGACGACCAGCTTGCCCTTCAGGTCGCGCAGCAGCATGTGGTAGCCGTCCGGATAGACGGCGACGACATGACGCCCGCCCGCCTCGAAATCCTTCAGCGCGCGTTCCACCGGCCGCGGCGGCAGAACCTCCTCATGGGCGCCGTAGAGCACCAGCGAGGGGGTTTGCAGGCGCTGGCAGGCGTCGAGCGCGGACCCCATCAGATCGGTCAGCCCTTCCAGCGCATCGACGCGCGAGCCCTTGATGACCATCGGGTCGCGGCCCAGCGCCCGCAGCATCTCGATGTTGTCGGACGGATGGATGCCGAGGTCCTGCGGCGGATGCACCACCATGCCCGGCACCAGATTGTAGGTGATCCACAGGGCGGCGCGCGGGAAGAAGCCCATCGCCTGCCGGCCCCAGACGGCGGGGGCGACCAGGATGGTGCCGTCGACCTTGGGCGGGTTGGGCCCGGTCATCGCGGTCAGCACCACCGCCCCGCCCATGCTCTCGCCCATCAGATAGACCGGAACGCCGGGATGGCGCCTGCGCACCATGTCCACCGCTGTGCGGGCATCGCTGACCAGGGTCGGGGTGCCGGCCCAGACGCCGCGTTCGCGGGTGGCGCCGAAACCGCGCTGGTCGTAGGCGTAGGTGGCGATGCCGGCCGCGGCGAAATCGCGGCCGGCGCCGTCGAAGGCGTTGGAATAATCGTTGTAGCCGTGCAGGGCCACCACCACGGCCCGCACGCGGCCATCGGCCGGAAGCCAGGTGCGCATCGGCAGTTCGAAGCCGTCGGCGGCGATCAGCACGCGGTCGTTCAGCTGCGGCTGGACGACGGCCGTTCCCATCGGCTGGAAATCCGCGGCACAGCCGCCAAGCAGAAGCCCCAACCCCAGAACAGCCGCCAAGCCGACAGCCGCCGATCCGCTATGCCGCATGGATTACCCCTGTGTCGCTGTGCGCACCACCCGTCAGTTGGAGGAATATATCCTCGAGATCCGATTCCTCGGTCGTGACATCGACGATCCCGATTCCCGAAGCGGCAAGAGCGGACAGGATGGCGCCGGCGCGCTGGCGGCTCGGCTGATAGCGGACGACCAACCGCCGCGGTTCCGGCAATTCCACCGTATAGCCTTCCAGCGACGGCGGCGGGGCGGTCAGGTCGCGCTCCAGCGTCAGGCACAGCGCCTTGTTGTCCACCCGGCGCAGCAGGGTCGTCTTCGGCTCGCACGCCACCACCTGCCCGTGGTTGATGATGGCGATGGTGTCGCACAGCTCCTCCGCCTCCTGCAGGTAGTGGGTGGTCAGCAGGACGGTGGTGCCGGACTTGTTGAGCTGGCGGACATACTCCCAGAGCTGGCGGCGCAGCTCCACGTCGACGCCGGCGGTCGGCTCGTCGAGGATCAGCACGGGCGGGGTGTGGACCAGCGCCTTGGCGACCATCAGCCGGCGCTTCATGCCGCCGGACAGCGAGCGGGCATGGGCATCGGCCTTGTCGGCCAGCCCGACCGCCTCCAGCAGTTCGTCCGTCCGGCGTTCCCTCTTCGGCACGCCATAGAGGCCGGCCTGAAGCTCCAGCATCTCGCGCGGGGTGAAGAAGGGGTCCATGTTCAGTTCCTGCGGCACCACGCCGATGGAGGCGCGGGCGCGACGCGGATGCTCCGACACCTCGTGGCCCCAGATGGTGGCAGTGCCGCCGGTCTTGTTCACCAGCCCGGCGAGGATGTTGATCATCGTCGACTTGCCGGCACCGTTGGGGCCGAGCAGCCCGAACAGGGACCCGCGCGGAATGGCGAGGTCGATGCCCTTCAGCGCATGCTTCGGCCCGGCCTTGCCGGTCGGCTGGTAGATCTTGGTCAGGCCGCGCAGCTCCACCGCATTGGCCGGGAGCGAGACGGGCGTGGGGGTATCGGTGGGCGCGGCCATTGATCCTGAACCATGATGTTTGCGGTTGACGAAAAAGCCCACGAGTCCGGTGGTTTCCCCCGTTGATCCGCGGCGCGCGATGGGTATCATCCGGCCCGCGCGCGCGGAACCCTGATCGGGGGCCCGGACAGCGGGCGTGTCCACGATGGCGTGAACCGGCGCGCCTGTCAAAACAGAGGATGACTGCCATGCAGCCGACCGAGACGATCCTTGTTGAAACCTCGACCGTCGGATGCGACGGCGGCGGCGGCGCCCTGGGCCATCCGCTGGTCTATCTGACGCTGGATCGCGAGGGGCAGGTCGAATGCCCCTACTGCTCGCGCCTGTACAAGCTGAAGGAAGGCGCCAAGGTCGCCCACGGGCACTGATTGCGCTCCGGTCCTGCCGGCGGGCCGATCAGACCCGGCCGGCCAGCAGGACCAGCACCGCCAGGGCCAGCAGCGCCGACAGCCCCTGCCAGAAGGCCAGCGGGTTGCGGTCGATCAGCGGCCGGCGCCGCGTTCCGGCGGCATGCTTGCGCGGGTGGCGCAGGTCGTACAGGAACTCCGACAATTCCTGATAGCGCTTTGCCGGGTCCGGATGGACCGCCTTGCGCAGCACCCCGTCGATCCAGGCGGGGATGTCCCGCTGGTCGCTGAGCGCCGTGCGGTAGGCCAGCTTGCGCTGGCGCGCCCGCGTGGTGGCGGTCGCCGCATCGGCGCCGTAGGGCAGGCGGCCGGTCAGCATCTGATAGGCGATGACCCCCAGGGCATAGAGATCGGAAGCCGGTGTCCCGCCTTCGCCCAGCAGATATTCGGGCGCGGTGTATTGCAGGGTGCCGAGGATTTCGCCGTGGTCGGCGTCCGGCATGGTCTCCAGGATGCCGGGGACCAGGACCGATCCGAAATCGACGATCTTCACGGTCCCGGTCCGGTCGATCATCACATTGTCGGGCCGCAGATCCTGGTGCAGCATCTCCAACCGGTGGAAGGCCTGCAGCCCCTTGCCGATCTGCTCGACGATGGCGCGGACGGTGGGCAGGTCGGGATCGGGATGGTCCCGCATCCACTGGGTCAGCGTCTGCCCGTCCAGATAGTCGGTGACGACATAGAGGTGGCGGCGCGGCCGGCTCTGAGGCGGGGCCTTCAGCACATGCGGGCTGTTGATCCGCCGGGCGATCCACTCCTCCATCAGGAAGCGGCGCAGATGGGCGCGGTCGTCGCGCCGGTCGATGGCCGGCACCTTCAGCGCCACCGCCGGACCCGCCGCTCCGTCCTGGGCCAGATAGACATGGCTGCGGCTGCTGGCATGCAACTCGCGCAGGATGCGGTAGCCTTCGAATTCCTCCCCCGGTTCCAGCAGGGGCGGCGGGGGCAGATCGGACAGCCGGGATAACAGGTCGCCGGCATCCGCATCGGGGATCGCGTCGATTCGCACGATCTGGAGCGTCAGATTGTCGGTGCTGCCCCGCCGTAACGCCTCCTCCACCGCGAGTCGGGCCGCGCGGTCGAGGTCGTCGGCATGGTCGGCGATCGCGTTGATCAAAAAATCGGCATCGACATGCTCATAGACGCCGTCGGTGGCCAGCAGGAAGATGTCGCCGGCTTCCACCGGCAGATCCCGGCAATCGATCTCCACATGCGGCACCACGCCCATCGCCCGGCCGAGATAGCTGACCTCCGACGACACCACCACCCGGTGGTCGGTGGTCAATTGTTCCAGCGCGCAGCCGGCGATGCGGTAGATGCGGGAATCGCCGACATGGAACAGATGCGCTGTGGCCGATTTCAACACCAGCGCGCTGAGCGTGCAGGCAAAGCCGCGGTCCTGGTCGTAGCGGTATTCGCTGCGCCGGTTCTGGGCGTGCAGCCAACTGTTCGCCGCCGCCAGCACCCGCTGCGCCGAGGTCCTCACCGACCAGCTTTCCGGCGTGCAGTAATAGTCGGTTAGGAAGCTCTTCACCGCGGTTTCGCTGGCGATGTGGCTGACCCGGCTGCTGCTGATGCCGTCGGCCAGCGCCACCGCGATCCCCTTCATGCCCAACAGCGGCGGCGTCGGGATCAACGCCCCGTGGAAATCCTGGTTGGACTCCTTGCGCCCCTTGTCGGAGCACTGGCCGATGGAGATCCGCAGCTCTTTCAAGATGTCGGCACTTGGCACGATGTCGGCCCTTGGCAAGAAAAACCCCGGCCCAAGGCGGACCGGGGTGGTGACGGGATGACGGTCAGGGTGCCTTATTCAGCGGGCTGCAGGCCGGTTTGATGCAGGCGGCGCTTCGGCGCCGTGCGGACATGGGTGGCGTAGAGCGTCAGCCCGGTGAAGGCCAGACCGCCGACCAGATTGCCCAGCACCGTCGGCAGCTCGTTCCAGATCATGTAGTCCATGATCGAGAATTTGCCGCCCATCAGCATCGCCGACGGGAACAGGAACATGTTCACCACCGAATGCTCGAAGGTCATGCCGAAGAACAGCATGATCGGCATCCACATGGCGATCACCTTGCCGCTGACCGAGGTGGAGATCATCGCGCCGACGACGCCGGTGGAGACCATCCAGTTGCACAGCACGCCGCGCAGGAAGATGGTCAGCATGCCGGCGGCGCCATACTGGGCATAGCCGAGCGTCCGGTTCTCGCCGATGTGCGAGATGACCGACCCGACCTTGTCCGGCGGGGTGGAGAAGCCATAGGTGAAGACCACGGCCATCATCACCGCGACCGTCAGCGCGCCCAGGAAGTTGCCGATGAACACCAGCCCCCAGTTGCGCAGCACGCCGCCGATGGTGACGCCCGGCCGCTTGTCGATCAGCGCCAGCGGCGACAGCACGAAAACGCCGGTCAGCAGGTCGAAGCCCAGCAGATACAGCATGCAGAAGCCGACTGGGAACAGGATGGCGCCGATGATCGGGAAGCCCGTCTGGACCGTGACCGTGACGGCGAAGACCGCCGCCAGCGCCAGGATCGCCCCGGCCATAAAGGCGCGGATGACGGTGTCGCGGGTGGACATGAAAATCTTGGATTCGCCGGCATCCACCATTTTGGTGACGAACTCGGAGGGCACCAGATACGACATGACGAGTCCCCTTGGAACAAGCGCTGAAGGAACGGCACGCAGCGTCCGGTGGAGCCCGTGCGGCACCGGTCCGGTGCGGGGCGGGGGAGGGAAGACGCGCTGCGTGTGATTTGGGTGCGGGCCCCGGTCTTTGGTCCCGCGCGGGTCAAACCGCCGTTGGCTTGAACGGGAAACCGCTTTGCACGCGATGTGCCAAACGCGCAGATGCCGGAAACCCGGCGGGTTTCGCCCATCGCCCTTCCTGTCGCGGTGCGGTGCGGAACCGCAGTTGCCCAAAGACTGTGCTGCGATGAATAAAAAACAGCCATTTGTATAAGAACGATTGTGAGACCAGATCGGCTTGATGCCGTCAGCCGTGCCGCGGTTGGATCAAAGTCTTTCAGATTTTTAACCGTGCGAGAGAAGACTATCGTTCTGCATCAATGCTTTGGCCGAAAGCAGGCGACGCCGGCCCGCCTATGGGTCAGGTTCGGTTACCTTTTTGTTATAATTTCCCTTCATATTGTGAGACAGTATCGGCGATGTCGCTTGACGGGTCTCTCCGAACCGGCGTCTACTTTGCCGCGTTGCGGAAAAGTGGAAGTTCCACAATCGTTGTTTGAGTTGCAGGCTTATGTTTTTTCCAGGCGGTTCGGGATTGGCGTCGGATGAGGCGCGCACGATGAGTCACGAGACGGAAGAACAGTATCGCAGCATCTTCGAAAATGCTGTCGAAGGCATCTATCAGACGACTGTCGACGGCCGTTACCTGCGGGTCAATCCGGCACTTGCCGACATCTACGGCTATGCTTCGCCCGAAGACCTGATCGCCAACCTCACCGACATCGCCTGCCAGCTCTATGTCGATCCCGGCAAGCGCGAGGCCTTTGCCGACCTGATGGCCCGCCAGGATCGGGTCCACAGTTTCGAGGCGCGCGTCTTCCGCCGCGACGGCTCCATCATCTGGATCGCGGAAAGCGCACGCTGCGTGCGCGATGCTGCCGGCCGAATCCGCTATTACGAAGGCACCGTCCAGGACATCACCGAACGCAAGCAGCATGAGGAGAAGATCCGGCTGCTCGCCACCGTGTTCGACAGCGTCGCCGACGGCATCCTGATCGTCGATCCCGAACTGACGGTGCAGGCGATCAACCCGGCCTACGAGATCATGACCGGTTTCCAGCGGGAGGAACTGCTGCGCCGGCCGCTGGTCCTCTTCGCCCCCGGCTCGCACGAGCGGGAGTTCATCGACGCCATCTGGACCACCGCGCGGCAGGCCGGGCGCTGGCAGGGGGAGGTCACCAGTTTCCGCCATTCCGGCGACGCCTTCGCCGCCGCCCTGTCGGTGACGTCGGTCCGCGCGCCGAGCGGCGTGCTGGAACATTATGTCCTGACCATCGCCGACATCAGCCAGCGCAAGTCGCAGGAACACCAGATCCGCTATCAGGCCAGCTTCGACCGGCTGACCGACCTGCCCAACCGCTGGCTGGTCTGCGAAAGGCTGGAGGAGGCGATCGTCCGCGCCCAGCGCGGCAAGAGCAAGGTCGCCGTGGCCTTCCTCGACCTCAACCGCTTCAAGCAGGTGAACGACACGCTGGGCCACCATGCCGGCGACGAGCTGCTGAAGCTGGTGGCCCGGCGCCTGCGCAACTGCACCCGCATGACCGACACGGTCGGCCGGCTGGGCGGGGACGAGTTCCTGATCGTCGCCCCCGACGCCGCCGACCGCTCCGCCGGGGCCCGGCTGGTGGAGAAGATCCTCTATTCGATGGCGGAGCCGTTCAGCGTCCATAATCAGGAGCTGTTCTGCGGCGCGTCCATCGGCATCGCCTTCTACCCCGACGACGGCGAGACGGCGGACCAGCTTCTGCGCAACGCCGATCTGGCGATGTACCATGCCAAGCGCAACCCGGAGCACAAATACGTCTTCTACGACAACGGGATGCGCGAGCGGTCGGGCTTCACCCTGGGGCTGGAGAGCGATCTGCGCCGCGCCAGCGGCGGCGACGAGTTCGAACTGCATTTCCAGCCGAAGATCGACCTTGCCGGTAACCGCACCATCGGGGCGGAGGCGCTGATCCGCTGGCGCCACCCGGTGCGCGGCATGGTCAGCCCGGCGGAGTTCATTCCGCTGGCCGAGGAAACCGGTTTGATCTGGGAAATCGGCGCCTGGACGCTGATCGAATCCTGCCGCCGGCTGGCGGGTTGGATCGAGCGCGGTCTGCCGATCCCCTCGGTGTCGGTGAACCTGTCGCCACGCCAGTTCCAGGACGCCCGCCTCGTCGGCTTCGTCCGCAGCGTGGTCGAGTCCGCCGGAATCCCGGCCGACCGGTTGGAACTGGAACTGACCGAAGGTGCCATGATCGGCGACATCGAAAAGGCGGTGACGATCCTCAACGGGCTGAAGGACATCGGCGTCCGCCTGTCCATCGACGATTTCGGCACCGGCTATTCCTCGCTGGCCTATCTGAAGCGCTTCCCCATCGACACGTTGAAGATCGACCGCAGCTTCGTCCGCGACATCGTCAAGTCGACCACCGATCCGGCCATCGTCGGCACCATCGTCAATCTGGCCGAAAGCCTGGGCTTCGACACCATCGCCGAGGGGGTGGAGACGCAGGAGCAGGCCGATATGCTGCGCCTGCAGCGCTGCACCCGCATCCAGGGCTATCTCATCAGCCGGCCGCTGCCGGTCGACCAATTCGAAACCTTCCTGACCAACAGCGTGGTGCCGGCCTGACGCCGGCAAGGGACGGGCGCCGCCATGCCGGCGCCCGTGCGCATTCTCCCAGGATTACGGTGCCGCCCGCTCCAGGAAATACTCCATCTCCTGGATGATGCCGCTCTGCGCGGCCCAGAGTGCGGCCTGGGTGCGGTTGCGGACATTGATGGTCTGCATGATGTGACGGACATGCAGCTTCACCAGATCCTCCGTCATCCCCATCTCGCGCGCGATCTCCTTGTTGCTGCATCCGTCCATGATGAGCTTCAGGATACGGGCGTGGCGCGGGTAGAGGCCGGGATAGCCCAGAAGTTCGCTTTCATGCTGGGCAATCGCCCCATCCTCTCCGCCCCGGCGGAGCGCGGTGGGCGAGAAATAGTCGAAGCATTCTTCCGGCACGACCGGTTCGCCGGCATGGATCAGGCGCAAGGACAGCACGAAGGCGGTCGGAGCCATCCGGTTCAGCAGATAGCCGCGAACGCCGAAGCGCAGGGCCATCCGCATGTGGTGGGCGGAGAATTCGTCGGCGATCATCGCCAGCTTGGCCTGTTCGCCGTACCAGTTGCGGAAGTTCCAGGCGTCGGTCTTCAGAGAGGCGAGGTCGAACAGAACGATGTCCGCCGTCCGTTCGGAACTGCCGTTGCCCGCCGGCGGTTCCAGCGTGACCACGGCCCCGCCGGCCGACATGCCGTCGGAATAACGGTCGGGGCCGCCGTTCGCCCGGCCATTCCACATCGTCTTGGGTGAAAGTCCGGTTGCGAGGCGGCTTTGCGGATCGATGACCTCGAAGCAGTCGTCCAGGATGTTCAGGATGGATTCGCGCAGCAATCGGCTTTGGTTGTGAACAATTACCCGAATGCGATCGGACATGTCCGTCTCCCCCAAGAAATAGACGAATTGGTGGACGGCATCGCGCGGCCGGAAGGCAAGGATTCCCCCCTGGACGCTTTGCTTCGACGTCGATTGCACCGGTGCATTGCAATTCGGGTCTGCCGGATTCTGGTGCCCGGCGTGAAACCCTCGGCCCCCCGTTCGGGCCGTTGCCACCTTTGTCTCCGGTACCTCCGCGCCTGGCCGCGCAATGCCGCATATCCGATGGACGGTGCACGTTGTATCGGTCTTCTCGTGCTCGCCCGATCGAATTTAGATCAAACTATGATCCGGCACTCACGGCATTGTCTGCTGCACTTCTGGAATGATTCCAGGCTCAGTGGGGTGTGAACTCATACTGTCCGGGCAGAGTCCTTCGTCAGAAGGCCGGCAGTAATAAGTCATCCTTGCACGCGAATATGGAAGTGATTACCCGCTAAAGCCATGCCGGTCTCCGGCGGGTATCGCCAAGTGGGGAAGGTCGCAAGCAAAGGAAGCCAAACGATATTGCCGTTCAAAGAAGAAAAAGCTCTTTGCAAGACAACTTATGTTAGATGGCTGGACTTGGGGTCAAGCTGCACTGGGCGAGTTCGTTAGCGATAATATAGACTCTTAAACAGAGTTTGCCAGGACAATTTTCACTGAACATCGAAACGAAAACGGAGCCCCGCCGGGACGGGACTCCGCTTTCGTTCCGACGACCTGCCTGCCGGCTTCCGCCTTACGCCGCCACGTCGTGGGTGATGGCGAAGACGCCGGTGTCCCAGCGGGCGATGGTGGTGTCGAAGCCGCCGACACCGTTCACCACGTCGAAGCCCTGCGTGGTGTTGTGGATCAGGTCCTGGACCGTGTAGTGGCCGTTGGCGAGCTGAAGCTCCACATGGGTGGCCACCGCCTTGCGCGCCGCGGTGTCGTTGAAATCGACCCGGTCGGAGGCGACGACGATCAGCCGGTCCTTCTGGTCGTAGAAGCCGTAGCCGGTGATCTGGGCGTCCGGATCCTTGTCGGTGAAGGTCAGCGGGTAATGGTAGTTCAGCGCCTCGTCGCCGATCAGGACCGGCGCCTTGGCCTTCAGGGCGGCGATCTCGGCGTCGCTGAACAGGTTGTGCCCGTCATAGGTCGCCTGCGGAATGATCCAGGCGCTGGGCGTGCTGGCCTTGGTCATCGACGGCAGGGCCGCGTCGCTGACGTAATAGCCGAAGGTCGCGCCGGCATCATGCAGCTTGGTGATCGGCTCCAGCAGTTCGCCCAGATAGGCGTTGCCGATGGCGTTGCCGTCGGGCTCCAGCGCGTTCATCGCCTTCTCGGCATTGGCGCTGTAATAGAGCGCCGGGCCGAAGGGACGGGTCGGCACGATGTCGCGCAGCATGTCCAGCCAGGGCTGCTTCACCTCGCCCCAATCGTGATAGCTGCGCGACCACTGCTCCGCCGCGCGGCGGACGCCGCCCTGGTCGTCGGCGATCATCGTCCAGCCGCTCTGCAGCCAGGTCTGTTCCAGACGGCCCCAGCCCAGTTCCTCGCGCACCGTACCGGTCACGCCGGTGTAGAGGCTGTTCACCGCACCCCAGTAATCATCTTCCGACGAGGACATCATGTGGCCGAAATGGGCGTCCGGCGCGCGGGCGGCATGGATGCCCAGCATCGCCTGCTCGTAGGAGGCCGGTGCCTGCTTGTGCTGCATCTCGAAGCGTTCGAGGGTCTGCACGTTGAACAGGATGTCCTTCTCGTTCATCTTGTCCGCGATCACGCGGGCATCGACGCCGGCGAATTCGCGCATTGCCGCCGGGGTGAAGGACACCTGGGTGGTCAGCCACGCCGCCTTGCCGGTGTTCTTGACGATGGCGTCATCCAGCGCCTTCCAGCTATAGGCCCAGCCGTCGACGAAGTAATCCAGCCACTGGGTCGGGTGGTTGTCGACGATGTCCGCCGCCTGCTGCGCCAGCGTGCTTCCCGCCACCTTGATGCCGGTTTTGGCGCTGAACTCCGCGATCATGCGGCTGTTGAAGAAGTCCATCACGCCGGAATGCGGGCTGCCGTCGAAGAAGTCGGCCAGTTCATAGCCGCGGGTGCCGGTCAGGGCCGACAGGCGGCCCAGCTTGTCGGCCATCCAGTCGGCGTAATGGGCGGTGCCGCCGGTCCAGCCGGCCGGCGCGTCCTTGGCGTCCAGCGGCATCAGCGGGCTGACATAGCCCCAGCCATAGGGATTGCTGCTGTCGGCGTTCAGGACGTAGCCGTCGGCGTCGCGGCCCAGATACTGCTGATGGGCCTTGACCCAGGACACCCAGGCCTTGTGGCCGCCCAGGCTGGCGAACTCACCGCCGTTCTGCGACTCTGTGAAGGTGTCCTCCCACAGCTGCAAGCCGATCAGCGGCATCACCCCGTCGGACAGATGACCGGCGGCGACGTCGCGGGTTTCCTTGAGATGGGCGGCGTTGGAATAATCGGGCACCGATTCCCAGAACAGGTGCTGCGGCGCCAGCCCGCGGTCGGCGCCCCAGGAGATGGTCGACACATCGGACATCAGCGGCGGCCGGTCGCTGCTGACCCCGGCGCTGGCGCTGTGGTCGTTCTTCGGCAGCGTGGCGGTGGGTGCCGTCGGAGCCGGCGTGGTGGGGGTGGGAGCGGTCGGTGTGGGGGGCGTGGTCGTCGTGGTGCCGGCGAGCATGTCCTTGGTGACGGGAACGCTCAGCGTGCCGTTCCACCAAAGGCCCTGCTGGCCGGAGATGACGTCCTTGCCGTCCAGCGCGCCACGGTCATAAGTGACCCCGGCGGCGGTCGAGGCGACGCTGTGCCCGTTCACCACGACCGAGCCGACATAAAGGCTGCGGTCCTGGCCGTTGACGACGGCGTCGTTGTCGTACTGGACCTGGACCTTGTGCGCCTGGGTCGGGTCGAGATCGACCGTGAATTTGTAGGCGGTCTGGCTGGTGGCGGCCACCTTGGCGTCGCCAACCGCCTTGCCGTCGACGAGAAGCTTGAAGTGCGGCGGCACCCCGCCCGCGCTCTTGCCCCAGGCGTTGACGACGACGCTGTAGGACTTGGTCGCCGCCGGAGCCGCGGTAATGGCATCGTCCGCCGGGAACAGCGACGCCGGCAGCGGCACGTTCAGCGCACCGCCCCAGTAAAGGGCTTCCTGCCCCTTCACCACGTCCTTTCCGTCGACCGCACCCCTGTCATAGGTGACCGACGGATCGGTGGCGGCGATCGACGTGCCGTTCACCGAGACGGCCTGGACGAACAGGTTGCGGTCGACGCCGCCCGAAAGGCCGTCATTGTCGTAGACGATCTGCAGCTTGTGCGCGCTGTCGGCCGCGACCTTGGTGGAGATGGTGTAGCGCCCCAGGCTGCTGCTGTTCACCGTCGCCTGACCGATGGTCGCGCCGTCGAGCTTGAGCGCCAGATGCGGCCAGACGCCGCCGGCTGCTTGTCCCCATGCGTCGATCGCAAAGGTGACATCGATGAGATTGGACCCGGTGAGCGCCATCGGCACGACTCCCATTAATCGGATATTAAGATCTTGCTAGACTGGGTTAACCGTATCGGTTGGATTACCCTGCTCGTTGGGAGTAGTCGCACAGAATTCGCTATAGAATGGAGAGTCAATCTTGGGACATGACTCTGACTCATCTTTGACTCTTCCAAAAAAATCGATTTTGAGTCCGCGAATGTTTTAGTGTCTGAAGGACTGAGTCCAACAACGGCAGTCTTAAGCCTGTTGTGTGGCGTCCGTATCTTTCGTTTGTTTGGCGTGGGTGCCGGCGCCGTGGTCCACTTCGGCACGAACCGCCGCAGATACCGCCGATCAAGCCGGGCAGGAGATCGCCTTATGCGCACCGCTTCCCTGCGCATCGCCGTCGTCACGCAAAAGATCGTCCGGCATGACGGACAGGGGCGCGTGAACGCCGTCGTGGTCGATGAACTGCTCCGCCGTGGGCATGAGGTCGTCGCCATCGCGTCGGAATTGGCGGATGAGTTGGCGCGCCATCCCCGTTTGCGCTGGGTGCCGGTCAGCGGCGGCGGTGTGCCGACGCAGTTGGCGAAGGACCAGCTGTTCGCCTGGCGCGCGAGCCGGGCCCTGGCGCGGGAACGGCAGGCGGGGATAGATCGGGTGGTGGTGAACGGTTTCGTCAGCTGGGCGCGGTCGGACGTGAACGCCGTGCATTTCGTCCACTCCGCCTGGATGCGCTCCGCCACCCATCCGATCCGCAAGGGCGTTTCGCCGTTGTCGCTCTATCGCGCGCTCTACACCCTGCTGAATGTCGGGTTCGAGCGCTGGAGCTTCCGCCGCGCCGGCCGGCTGGTGGCCGTCTCACGGACCGTTGCGGACGAACTGCGTCGGGACGGCATCGAGACTGCCCGGCTGCGGGTGATCGACAATGGCGTCGATGTCCGGGAGTTTCGTCCGGGCACACCCGATCCGACGCTGTTCGGCCTGCCGCCCGGCCGTCCGGTGGCGCTGTTCGTCGGCGACGCCCGCAGCGACCGCAAGAATCTGGACGGGGTGCTGCGCGCGCTTGCCGACGTGCCCGATCTGGCGCTGGCGGTGGTCGGCGACGAGCGCGGCGGCCCGTTCCCGGCAATGGCGCGGGCGCTGGGGGTGGACGATCGGGTCCGTTTCCTCGGCCACCGGCGCGACGTGGCGGCGCTGATGCGGGCGGCCGACCTGTTCGTTTTCCCGACCCGCTATGAACCCTTCGGGCTCGTCCTGCTGGAGGCGGCGGCCAGCGGCCTGCCGGTGGTCACCACCCGGCTGGCCGGCGCCGGCCGTCTGCTGGAGGATGGTGCAGCCATCCTGCTGGATGATCCGGACGCGCATGGGGATCTGGTGCGGGCCATGCACGATCTTGCTGCGGACCCGTCCCTGCGCCGCCGGATGGGCGAGGCGGGCCGCCGCATCGCCGAAAGCCAGGACTGGTCGGTGACGGCCGGACAGTATGCCGATCTGCTGGAGGAACTGGGTCCGGCGGATCAGGCGGTCGACGGGCGGCGGCTGTTGGCCGGGTCGGCATCCTGACCTGCTCCCCTTACCGCAACTCCAGCCTCAGCTCCATGACCACGCTGTCGGTTCCCGGCGCAGCGTCCGCCACCGCGATTCCGACCGGCGCCGCCGCTCCAGGGGTGGGATCGACACGCTGGGGGGTGCCGCCGCCGGGGCGCAGGACGGTGCCCATGCGGATGGCGGCGCGGGTCTTGCCGACCGGCACGGTTCCACCGGTGGCGACGGGAACGATGCCGCCGGCGGCAGCCGTGGTCAGGGCGACGCCGTCGGCCGGGCGGTCGGGCTCCAGCCGGCGCACCCGGTCGTAGTCGCGCTGCACCAGATTGCCGGCATCGACCCCGCCGGCGCCGACCTTGCGGAACTCGCCGGAGCAATCCAGCGCCTCGAACCGGTTGGCGCGGCAGGTGCCGGAGATGGCGAGAGCCGGGGCGAAACCGTCACGGCCCAGGCGGATCAGCCGCTCCGCATCGTCGAAGCGGTTGCCGACGGCGGAGGCGGCGACGATGGCGGCGGTCTCGATGTCGGCGGCGCGGTCGTTGGTGCCGTCGCCGAAGCTGGCGCTGCCGCCGGTGAACTCGTTGCGCTCCAGCGCGCGCACCACGATCAGGCCGGTGACCGGCCGCTTGGCCAGGCGATAGACCGGCAGCAGCGAGCCGCTGCAACCGATCAGGACATTGCCGTACATCTCCGCCATCGGCCCCTGGATCCAACCGTTGCCGCAGGCCTCGAAGGCGCAGTCCAGGAACTTGTTGTTGGACAGGAAGGTCCGCTTCGCCGGCCCGTCCTCCGCCAGGATCGCGTAGGGCGAGAAGCCGAAATGGCAGGAGATGAAGCTGGAATGGTCGATGCCGTTCTCCGGCGCCACAGCGATGGAGGCCAGCGTATTGCCGGCAAGGTCGGTGTCGAGGAACAGATGATCGCCGAAGCTGTCGGTCCCCGCCGACCAAAAGGCGCCGATGTGGTTCTTGGTCAGCTGGCAGGAGATCAGCGAGGAATGATCGCGCCAGACATCCACCCCGGCGCGGAAGCCGAACACCCCGACCCGCTCCAGCAGGAAGCGGGAGGTCAGCGCCAGCCCATCCATGCCCGGCGGCGGGTCGCCCGGCCGATTGCCGGGCTTCGGCCCGCGCAGGCTGATGTGCGCGATGCGGCTGCGCTGATAGCCCTTGTCGTCGTCGCGCACGCCCTGCCGGCTGCCGGCCCGGATTGCGAAGCGTCCGGGGCCCAGATCCTCCGGCCAGGACAGCAGCGAGGCGCGCATGCCGGCGCCGACGATCTCCACCTCGTTGAAGGCGTCGTCGTAGCGGTCGAGGTTGGGCAGGACGATCTCGCCATCCAGCCGGTAATCGCCGGGCGGCACCAGCACCGTCCCGCCCTGTCCGCTGCGCGCCAGTTCCAGCACGGCGCCCTGCAGAGCCGCCCAATCGCATTCCTGGTCCAGGGATCGGACATGCGGATGGACGCGCCGTGCCGCCTCCAGGCTCTTGTAGCGCTCCGACAGGGGATGGCTGCGCCCGTCACCGACGGCGCCGCGTTCGCGGATCGACAGGGCTGGGCCGCTTCTCTGCGGCGGGTCCGGTGCCGGGCGCAATGGCTTGTCCTGGGCGGCTTGGGCGGCAGCGGGCGTCCGGGCGGCGGGCAGGGCGAGGGCGGCCGCCAGCAACGCACGCCTGCCGATGCGGCAGCCGGGACCGCCGGTCATGGCCCGAAGTCCCGCGATCGACGGCCAGGCCGGCCCAGCGAACCGATGCCATCACTGAGCGCCGCGCGATAGACCTGCTCCAGCCGGTCGAGATGGCGGTCCAGCGTGAAGGGCGCGCGCCAGTACCCGTCATGGGCGTTCCGGCCCATCCGCTCCACCTCCGCGTCGTGGGACAGCAGCCGGAGGCAGCGGGCGAGGTCGGCGGCGTCGCCGCTGCGGAACAGAAAGCCGTTCTCTCCGGGCCGCACAGCCTCCGCCGCCGCGCAATTGTCGCTGACGACGATCGGAACGCCGTTCGCCAGCGCCTCGTAGGCGGCGAGCCCGAACGTCTCGTACCACAGCGACGGAACCACCAGGGCCCGCGCCCGCCGCACCTCCTCCAGCACGGCATCGGGCGGCAGCCAGCCGGCAAGTTCCGCATCCGGGTTCAGCCGGCGCACCGCCGCCGCCTCGTCGCCGTCGCCGACGAAGCGCACCGGACAGTTGGCCTGTGCCGCCGCCTCGGCCAGCAAAGCGGCGCCCTTCTCGCGCGACAGGCGGCCAACGAACAGCACGGGGCGGTTGCCGGCGACCGGGGCGGGGCCGCGATCCCTGAGTTCGTCCGGGACTTCCACCGGGTTGGGGACGGGCAGGGTGACGGTGCCGGGCGGCAGATGGCGGGCGACCACCGCGCGCTGCCGGTCGCTGAGCGTCACCAGTGCCATGCCGCCGGTGAAGCCGCCGGCCAACGCCCCCGCCGCATGGCGGGCGGCGCGCCACCATTTGTGGTGCCGGGCGCGGGCGTCGCAGTCGGTGGCGAGACAGCCGGTGGACAGCGCCCGGTGCGGGCAGTTGACGCCCTCGGGAAAGACGAAGAAGGCGCCGTTGGGGCAGAGCGGGAAATAGTCGTGCAGGGTCAGCAGCACCGGCAGGCCGGATTTCCGGCAGACCGGGAAGACGCTGGGCGACAGCGCCTTGGCCCAGCCATGGATATGGACCACCGTGTCGTTTGCCGGGCAGCTGCCGAGCAGGCTTTCCAGCGCGCGCGCCGCCTCCCGGTTCCAGATGCCGCGCAGCGCCGCCTGCACGCGGTCGGCGTTGCCCTTCAGGTCGGGCTGCTCCAGGCAATGGACGGTGATGCCGTCGGTCAGCAGGGCAGGGTCGATGGGAGGGACGGCGGTGAAGAAATGGACCCGGTGGCCGCGCCGGGCCAGCCCGACGGCGCCGGCGATTGCGACCTTCGCCAGCCCGCCGCTGGGATGGGCATGGTCGCAGAGGATGACGATCGTGCTCATCGCAGGGTGCTCATTGCAGGGCGCCGCGATAGACTGCCGCGGTGCGGGCGGCGATGACCGGCCAGTCGAACCGGCTGCGCACCAGCGCCCGGCAGGCGTCGGCGTCCGGCAGCCGGCGGACGCCGGTCAGCGCCTCCGCAAGGCCGATGCCGATGGAGCGTGCGTCGGTCCCGGCCAGCACGAGGTCGCCGTCCAGCCCCTCCACCACCTCTGGCAGGCCGCCTATGGGCGTGACCATCACCGGCGTGCCGGCCGCCAGCGATTCCAGCGCGGTCAGGCCGAAGCCCTCCAGCGCCTGCGACGGCATCACGCACAGGTCGGCGGCGCGGTAGGCGAGCGGAAGATGCGCGTCGGGAACGAAGCCCAGCAGCCGCACGTGGTCCTCCAGCCCCAGCGCGCCGATGCGGTCCTGAAGGGCCGCCGCCTCTGGCCCGCGGCCGGCGACCACCAGCAGAACGTCGGGCACCCGGCGGCGCAGTTCCACCATGGCATCGACCAGGGCAGTCAGCCCCATGCGCTTCACCAGCCGGCGCACCGTCAGCAGGATGGGACGCCCCTGCGGCCAGCCGAGGCGGGCGCGCGCCTGATGGCGGTTGTCGGAAAGGTCGTAGCGGTCGGCATCGACCCCGCCGGGTACCCGGTGGATGCGCTCCGGCTGGATGCCATAGCGCTCGGTCAGGATGGTGGCGAAGGACTGCGACAGGACGACGAAGCGGGCGGCGCGGCGATAGACCAGCCGCTCCACCAGGAATTTCAGCCGCACCGCCAGCGGACCGGCGCCCTCGGCGGCGCTTTCCAGCGCCCAGGGGCCGTGGAAATGGACGACCAGCGGCCGGTTGCGCAAGGCGGGCAGGGCGCCCACCATATTCAGCGCGAAATGGGAGGCGACGAGGTCGGGCGCCTGCCGGCGCAGCGTCTCGGCGATGGCGGTCCGCGCCGCGGCCACCCGGCGCGGCAGCGAGGCGGTCGGCGGTGCGAAGCTGTCGATGCGGGCGCCATTGTCCAGCGTCCGGGAAACGGTGCCGAGCACCAGCCCGGAAAAGGCAATGCCCTGCTGCGGCAGGTAACGGGCGAGGTGGTAGAACATGTTCTCCGCCCCGCCATGGGTCTCCGGAAACCAGCCCAGCCCAAGCTGAAGCACGCTGGTCTCCCGCATCTCCCCCGGCAGCGGGCCGGGCAGGATCAGGCTTCCGTCCATTGCTTGTCCTCTTGGAATTGATGGGCGGGGACAGACGTCGGGACGGCGCCCTGCAGGCCGGCGAGCCCGTAATTCTTGGCCGCAATCGCCATGCCCAGGAAGAACCAGAAGCCGACGCCCGTGACCTTCACCAGCGTGTGTTCGAACACCATGCAGCCGAGCATCGTCAGGGCCGCCGTTTCGGCGCAGCGGGCGAAGGGGTCGGGCGGGGCGCCGCCGCGGCGCAGCATCCCGGCCGTCAGCATGATCAGGCCGGCGACATAGCCGAACGCGCCGGGCCACCCCAGCTCATAGGGCACGCGCAGGATGCCGCTGTCGAAATAGGCCATGACGCCCAGCTGCCCGTCCTCGTTGGTCAGCTTGGTCGCGGTGTCGATGGTGCCGAGCCCGGCGCCGCGCACCTCGGTCAGCGCATAGAACAGGAAGGTGACATAAAACTCCTGCCGGTCCTGGTAGCTGCGGTCATTCTCCATTGAATTCAGCGTGTCGAACCGGGAGACGATGGCCTGATTGACCCTAGGCACGCTCAGCAGCGGCAGGGAGCACAGGACCAGCCCGACGCCGACCGCGATCAGCCGCATCCGGTGGCGGCCGGGCATGGTCAGCATCAGCCAGGTGAAGGTGAACAGCCCGGCCAGCCAGGCCGCGCGCACAAGACTGAGCAGCAGCGAGCCCAGGGCCAGCGCGCCGGCGATCGGAACCAGGATGCCGCGTGCGGCCGGCAGCACGGCCAGCCCCGTGACCAGCAGGAAGGCCAGCGGGCCGGAGGAGTTCATCGTGCTGAACACCCGCACCTGCATCGGCAGCGGCAAGCCCTGGTTGGTCATCCCGACATTGAGGAGCCATCGCGCATCCCAGGCCGGCATGACGAAGTATTGGATCAGTCCATAGCCGCCGACCAGCGCCAGCCCGAGGACGAAGGCGCGCAGCACGGCGTCACGCATCTGCGGGTAGATCGGCCAGTGCAGGGCGACATAGAGCCCCAGCATCACCGGCACCACCCAGTTCAACAGTGCGAAGGTCGCCGCCGCCACGCCGGCCTGGGAGATTCCATTGAAGTAGGCGTAGGAGATGCCAAGCATCACCGGCAGGAAGCCGAAATAGGCGCGGTAGCGCAGCATCGGAAGATACTGCGCGATCACCAGCCCGGTCATGGCGCCGACGACGAAGGGCGTCACCATGATCGGGCTGATGACGCTCCAGCCCGACTGGTAATCGACCAGCCGGCGCACCTCCGGCGTCAGGAACCACAGCCACCACGTGAAGGCGGCGAACCGGGCAGGATCTCGTGTCACCAGCAGCGCGCCGACGGCGAGCGCCCCAATCGGAAAGACGATCTCCAGCACACCGGCCTTGCCCATCAGGACCGGGACCGCCACCAGGAACCAGAAGACCGGTGCCGCCATTCTGTTCAGGGAGGGCAGGCCGCCGGTGCCGTGATGGCCGGTGTCATGATGGGCCGTGCCGTGATGGCCATGCTCCAAGCCGGCTGTGGCGAAGGTCATGCCGCCGTCTCCCGCCAGTCGCGCATTCCCTCCAGCCGGCCGCGCAAGGTGGCGCGCAGCTTCGCCCCGGCATGGCGGTCGCCGCGCAGCGCCAGCCGCGCCCATTGCGCCAGTCCGGGAAACTCGCAGGTCCCCACCAGCATGGCCCAGGCGGCGAAGGCCGCGCGGTTGGCCGGGCCGAAATGGGCCATCAGGGCCAGCGTGTCGTTGAAGGTCGCATTCTCCTGCGCCAGCGGGTGGAAGTGGTTCGCGCCACGCTGGTCGATGTCGAAGCGCACAGCCGGGAAGTGGTCGACCGCCACCAGCGGGTCGTAGACCAGCCGCCACCCCTGGCGGGACAGGCGCAGGCAGAAATCCACCTCGTTGCGGACCTGGGCGCCGCTGCCGCGCAGCCGGGTGTTCAGCCGCTGGCCGTCGATCGCCGCGCGGCGGAAGCTCCAGTTGGCGCCTTTCAGCACGTCGACATCCCGCCCCGGACCGACGCCCAGATGATGGTTGCCGATGACCCGGCCGAACCATTGCAGCCGGCCGACGACCAGGGCCTCCCCGGTTTCCGGCACGCCGTCGTGATAGACATGGTCGCGGCCGCCGACGCCGCCGATGCGCGGATCGGCCCGGTACCAGGCCTCGATCCGCTCGACCCAGTCGGGATGGGGGACGGCGTCGTCGTCGGTGATGGCGACGATGTCGCCGCGGGCATGATCCATGCCGCGGTTGATCGCCGCCACCTGCCCCGGCACGTCGATGCCGGCGACCTCGACCGGCAGGGTGGAGGCATAGCGCCGGGCAACCTCTGCGGACTCCGGATCGGTGTCGCGCACGGTGACGACCACCTGGACCGGCGCCAGCGTCTGCCGGACCAGACCGTCCAGGCAGCCGGCCAACTGGTCCGGCCTGCGATAGGTCGGTACGATCACGGTGACGCCCAGATGTTCGACGGCATGGGGGTCGATCGGGACATGGGAGGCGGGGCGGGGCATGCCGGTGGGGTTGCCAGCGGAATTCATGGTCACGCTCATGCCGGAGCCAGCTCCCGCCCGCGGGCGTCGTTGGCGGCGGCCCGTGCCGGGGCCAGGGCCGGTTCCTCGCCGTTCACCCAGCTGTCGATGGTCTCGCGCAGCCGCGCCTTGAACACCGAACGGTCGAAGCGGGCGGCATAGGCCTGGATGACGGTGGGATTGAAGCGGTGTTCCTGCGCCTCGAAGCGTTGCACCGCCTCGATCAGCGCTTCCGGCGTCTGCTGGTCGAAGAACAGGCCGGACAGGCCGTCCCTCACCGTCTCGGTCGCGCCGCCACGGTTCAGGGCGATCACCGGCCGGCCGGCGGCCATCGCCTCGACGGGGACGATGCCGAAATCCTCGTTGGCGGTGAAGACCAGGGCGCGGCAGGCGGCATATTGCCGGTCCAACTCCTCGGCGGAACAATGGCCCAGCAGTTCCACCGTCGGCCCGGCCATCTGCTTCAGCCGGCGGTACTCCTCGCCCTCGCCGACCACGACCAGCTTGCGGCCCATGCGGTTGAAGGCTTCGATCGCCACGTCGGCGCGCTTGTAGGACACCAGCTGGCTGACGAACAGGTAGTGATCGCCGGGCGGCTCCGCGGTGGCGAAGCGCCGGGTTTCCACCGGCGGGTTGATGACGGTGGAGTCGCGGCGGTAGACCCGCCAGATGCGCTTCGCCACCGTCTCGGAATTGGCGATGAAACGGTCGACCCGCGCCGCCGTCGCCAGATCCCATTGCCGCAGCCGGTGGATGGCATAGGGCATCAGCGGCCGGACGATCGGCCCGGCCGAGTGCAGGTAATCGTGATAGCCGCTCCACACATAGCGCATCGGCGTGTGGCAGTAGCAGACGTGCAGCGCGTCCGGCCTGGTCAGCACCCCCTTCGCCGGCCCGGATTCACTGCTGATGACGAGGTCGTAGGCGCTGAGGTCGAGCTGCTCCAGCGCCAGCGGCATCAGCGGCAGATACTTCTGATACATCCGGTGGGCCATCGGCAGCCGGTCGATGAAGGTCGTGGTGACCTGATGGCTGCGGATGATCGGGGAGATCCGCTCCGGCCGGTAGACGTGGGTGAAGACGTCGGCCTCCGGATACAGCTCGCACAGGGCTTCGATAACCTTCTCCCCCCCGCGCATCCCGACGAGCCAGTAATGGACGATCGCGACTTTCATTGTGGGTCCTCCGGCAAGGGGCAGGCCTTCACTTGGGCCGAGGGTAATTGGGTTCTGGATACTTCCGCTCAGGCGATGCGGCGCAGGCGGTAGGATCGGCCGCTGGGCGGACGGGCGCCGTATTCCAGGTTCGCGTGGTCGCGGGCGTTGACCATCGACAGCACCGCGCCGCCGATCCGCCCGCCGACCTGCCGCACCTGCTTGATGCCGGCGCTGGCAAGGCTGGTGGCGGTCCGCGCCCAGCGCACGACATAGAGGACGCGGTCGGCCAGCGGCGCCAGGATCAGCGCGTCGGACACCGACAGCACCGGCGGCGTGTCGAGGACGACGACGTCGTAGCGTTCGGACAGCTCGACCAGCAGCGACAGCATGGCCTTGGAGCCGAACAGGATCTGCGGCCGGTCGACCGGCCGGCCGGCGGTGATCACCGCCACCCGGCGGCGATCGTCGACCTGCACGACCTGATCCAGCGTCGCATCGCCTTCCAGCAGGTCGGTCAGCCCCTTTGGCGGGCGGGTGCCGCCGAGAAGCCGGTGCACGGCGGGGCGGCGGGTATCGCAGTCGACGATGACGACCCGGCGGCCGGTGTCGGCCAGGAAGGCGGACAGCGCCACCGCCAGCGTGGTCTTGCCTTCGCCCGCGACCGACGAGGTCAGCATCACCACCTCGCCGCCCTTGACGGTGGCCGGCTCGGCGCCGGTGCGGACCAGATGCAGCCGTGCGCAGAGCCGCCAGACCGCCTCGGCGAATTCGCCGCCGCCGGTGTTGGAATAGGGGTCGCGGTTGGCGTCGGAGCGGGCGGACCGCTTGATCCGGCCCAGCAGCGGAACGATGCCGACCGCCGGCAGGCCCAGGACCGCCTCCACCTGATGGGAGCTGTAGACACCGCGCTGGCTGGCGGTCCGCACCAGCGCGACGCCGGTGGCGATGGCGCCGCAGACCACCGCGGCCAGGGCCGCCAGCACGGACTTGCCCGGCCCGACCGGCCCCACCGGGACGTCGGCGGAGGACACGATCCGCACGTCGGGCGTCATCTCCAGCGCCTGGAGCACCTGGGTCTCCTTCAGGCGGGTGACGGCGCGGCGATAGTTGTCGTCGGAAGCGTCGGCCTGCCGCTGAAGCTCGCGCAGCCGCACGTCCGCCTGCAGGTTGTCGAAGGACTCCGTTCGCAGGGCCTCCAGCCGGCGGGACAGGCTCTGGATCTTGGCGATCTGCTGTTCCACCTCGCCCCGCAGGCTGCGGATCACGCGATCCACCTCGGTGGCGAGGGCGGCATTGAGTTCGCGCAGCTCGGCGGCGGGCCGCGCGAGCGCCGGGTGACGGTCGCCATATTGCGCGCGCAGCTCTGCCAGCTGGGCGCTCAGTGCCGTCTGGCGCTGGCGCAGGCCGGTGATCAGCGGGTCGCCGCCGATATCGGCACCGGTCAGCGATTCGGGATTGCCGGGCTGTACGGACTGCAGTTGGCGCAGCCGCCCCTGGGCGTTGGTCAGCGCGGTGCGCGCCTCCGCCAGCTGGGCGTTCAGGGCCGACATCTCTTCGTTCACCAGGGGAGCATCGCGGCCCTTGGCCATGCCGGTCTCGGCACGCATCGCCTCGACGGCGGCGCGGCCGGTGGTGGTCATGTCCTGGCGCAGTTCGTCGAGCCGGCTCTGCAGCCACTCGCTGGCATTCTGGGTGGCCTTGCGCTTCGCCTCCACCTGGATGGCGATGTAGGCGTCGGCGACGGCGTTGGCGGCGCGGGCCGCCAGCTGCGGGTCCTTGGCCTCGACCGCGATGCGGATCGCGCGCGACTGCACGCCGGGGCTGACGCGCAGGTTCTTCTGGAAGGCGTAGATCAGGCGGGCGGTTTCCTTCTCCTCCGCACTGCCGGTCGGAGCGGGCGGGCGCGCGGCCGGCGTCAGCAGGGCGGACAGCGGTTCGGGAAGACCGGACGCCACCTCCGTCAGCAGGGCGCGGCCTTCCTCGAACAGGGGGGTCAGAAGGCCGGGCTTGTCGGGAGTTGCGGCGTATTCCGGCTCGTTCCCCAGATTCAGCATCTCCACCACCCGGCGGGCGAGATCGCGGGATCGCAGGATCTCGACCTCGGTGTTGACGGTGTCGAGATACATTCCCATCGGTTCCGACACCGAGGGGATGTTGATGACGCGGTTCGTATGCGGATCGATCACCACGACGGCCGACGCGCTGTAGAGCGGCGTCATCGCGTTGATCAGCAGCACCGCGGGCAGCCACAGCACCGCGGTCAGCCCAAGGATCAGCCATTTCTGGCGCCACAGCGTCTGTACCAGCCGGCCTACGTTGACCTTATCGGCGCCCGTTCCGACCGGCGGTGCGACAAAGCCGGAGGGGATACCGGCCGTGCCTGGCGGCAATCGGTGTTCCGGTGCGTCCATGGGCTGAACTCCTTCATCTCGACAAACGGTGCGCGGAGGTGCGATGCGGCCGCGATGGTTCAGGCGACCTCTGCCGGGTCTCGGGTGGGCTGACGGGGGGCGGACGGGGCGTCCGGCGCCGGGTCGCCGCGGATCTCCGCCGGCAGCTCCGGGGTTGTCGGGGTGGCCCGTCCCGCCTTCGTCTCGGCCAGGATGCGGGCGTATCGGGCGACGGTGTTGGGCGTGACGTTGACCAGCGTTCCGGTCCCGCCGCCGTCGGCGACGAGCCGGGCGACCTGGAACAGCGCGCGCCCCTTCTCCAGCACCTCGCCCGGCAGCATCCACAGGATGGAATCGATGTTGGACGCCAGCCATCCCGGCCGCCCGCCGCGGGTCAGTCGGCGTTCGGCCGCCCGCACCTGTGCGGTGTTGCGGATGGTGTAGAAGGGCGACCAGCCGTCCCAATCGCCGGCGGTGAAGGGCAGGGCCACGAACTCCCCGTCGACCAGCGCCGGTTCGGCCGAGCCGAAGGCGGCCTTGGTCCACATGTAATCGAAGCCGGCGGAGCGGACGGCGGCGGCGATGTCCTGCCGCAACGGACCGGGGCGGGCGCTGTCATAGGGCCGCCACGCCTCGTAGAAGCGGTCGAGCCGGTAGCGGCGCAGCGCATTGCCGATCATGCGCCGGGCGTCCATGGCCGGAGCCCCGGCCCGCGTCGGCGCCTTGCGGGGCGTGCCCTCCGACGCGGCCTCAACGCTGGCGGCCGGAGTTTCGGACGGGCGCGGACGGGGCGAGATGCGCAGGACGGGCCGGCCCTCCTCCCAATGCAGGCGCGGGGTGCGGCCCGGCACGAGCGGCGAGTCGACCAGCGGCCACCAGCCGCGCGGCATCAGCCCCGGCGGCAGCATGGTCGCCATCTCCGCGCGGGCGTCGGTCAGCAGCCGGGCCAGTTCGTCGCCCGGCATTTCGCCCTCGGCGCAGACGCCGCGGCCGGTGCTGCCCAGCAGAAGCTCCACCCGGCCCAGCACGCCGCCGCGTTCCTCCGGCACCGACAGCAGTGCCAGGTCGGCCGGGCTGGACTGGGTGAGGCTGTCGACGGTGACCACCAGCCCGCAGCGCAGGCCGGTCGCCGCCACCAGATCGAGGATGCGCGGGATGCAGTGAAGTTCGCGGATCATGCCGGACCACAGCACCAGCGTGGTCAGCACCCGCCCCTCCGCCGCCCAGCGGCGCAGGGTGGCGTCGTCGGGTTCGTAATCGGTGAAGGGGCGCGGCGGCTCCGCGATGCGCAGAGGCACGTCGGCCGTGCTGGCGAAGGGTGGATCGGGATCGACGATCTGCAGCCCGCGGCCCAGGCGGCCCAGGGCGAAGAAGTCGTGGTCGTCGAACTGGCGGCCATAGACCGGGTCGGCCCCGTTGCGGATCAGGTCGGCGGCGCGCTCGATCACGTCGGTCTGCGGCCGGCCATAGAGCGGCAGCAGCCGCTTGGCCGCCGCCAGCGGCAGCTGCGCCGCGATCAGATCGGGATCGCCCAGCAGCGTTCCACGGCCCCAGCCGGCATGGCGATGGGCCAGCGCGGCGCTGAAGCTGGCATAGCTTTCCCCTGCCACCCTGCCTTCGACCGCATCGAGGCCGCCGGGGAAGTGACGGGCCCGCACCGGGTCGACGCAATGGCCGGTGAAATGGCGGGCGCCCAGCGCCTCCAGCCTCTGCCGCAGCCCGGCATCGGCACCGACGTCGATGCCGAGGCAGGGCTTCGCCATCAGTTGCGGGTAGAGGAACGGGGCGGCGACGATGCCGAGCGGGGTCTGCGGCGCCATGTCCAGCACCGCGACCTCGTCCGGGATCGGCTGCTCCAGCAGGCGAAAGGCGGCCTCATAGAGCGCGGCCGGGTCGGTGCTGCGCAGGGCGCATTCGCCCCCTGCCTCCACCACCGGCCACAGGGGGGAGGCAGGGTCGCCCAGCGCCACGACGCGGAACCGGGTGGTCAGCCACAGCGCATGGTCCAGGTGCCGGCCGCCGGCCATCAGGCTGCCGGTGCCGGTCGCCTCGGTCCGGTTGCCGTCCTCCCAGCCGCCGAAGTGCCGGCCGCTGCGGCGTCCGTCGTAATAGAGGTCGAAGGCCCAGCCGGCGCGTTCCGCCGCGGCGGCCAGCACCGGCGCGATGGCGACGCGGTGCGGGTCGCCGCCATGGGCAAGGAAAAGGAGCAGGGGCGGTTTGGTCACGATGCGTGCCCCTCCGTGCCCTTGCCGCCGCGCCGGCACCACCACAGGTGCCATTTCGCCACCCCCGGCGGGCCGAAATGATCGGTCTTCTGCAGGGTCAGGCCGGTGGCGGCGATGGCCTTGCGCATTTCCGGCGCCCAGTGGTGGCGGACCAGCGCCTTCCATTCCGGCAGGACGCCGTGGCAGCGCATGGTCGCCAGCAGCCGGTCGGGCCGCCAGCGGTAGTAGCGGGGATAGGCGATCACCCACAGCGGGTTGGCGTTGGTGGTGTCGCAGACGATCCGCCCGCCGGGCTTGACCACCCGCTGCAGTTCGCGCACGCCGGCTTCCAGGTCCGGCAGGTGGCAGAGCAGGTCCATGGCGATGACGATGTCGAAGCTGTCGTCGGCGAAGGGCAGCTTGCGGGCGTCGGCCTGCTGGACGGTCAGGGCCGGGAAACGCTCCTTCGCTTCGGCCAGCATCTCGTGGGAGATGTCGACCAGCGTCACGTCGTGACGGTCGGCGAAGGGACCGGTGATGCGGCCGTATCCGCCGCCGACATCGAGGATGCGCATCCGCGGCAGCCGCTCCAGCTCCGCCGCCACCGCGCGCCGCTTCTCGTCATAGATGCGGTAGAAGGGGGTGGTCGGGTGGTCGGGGCGGAAATGGCGGCGATAGCCGTTGTTGTAGATGCCGGAACCTGCGGCCTGCGACCGCTCCGCCTTGGCGTTCTCCAGCAGGGCGGCGACCTGGGCGGCGACCGTGTCGACATCGAAGCTCTTTGCATGCTCCAGCCCGGCGGCGGCGGCGGCCTTCAGCCCTTCGGGGTCCGCCAGCCGGGCGATCAGCATGTCGCGCAGCGGCTCCGCCTGCCCGGGCGGGACCAGCCAGCCGGTGCGGCCGTTCTCGATGATTTCCGGGAAGCCGCCGCAGTCGCTGGCGACCACCGGCACACCCAGCGCCATCGCCTCCACCACCACGAAGCCGAAGCTTTCCCACAGGGAGGGGACGACCGCCATTTCCGCCCGCGCCACCACGGCCAGCGCGTCGTTGCGCGGCAGGGCGCCGGTGAAATGGACGCGGTCGGCGACCGGAGCGACGTCGCGGCGGAACTGGTCGATGATCGCGGCGCTCGCGGAGTCCTCGCCGCCGATCATCATCAGGTGCAGGTCGGGGTTGGCGGCCAGCACGCCGGGAATGGCGCGGCCCAGAGTGGCGATGCCCTTGCGCCCCTCCAGCCGGCCGAAGAAGGCGATGAAGCGCTTCGGCAGCGCCATCGGCGGCTCGGCCGTCCGGTTCGCCGCCACCGCGGCGAGATCGATGCTGTTGGGGATGACCTGGATCATCTCAGGCGGGATGCGCCAGTAATCGGCCACCCGCCTGGCGATGGCGCGGGTGGAGGCGTAGATCGCCGCGCTGCGTTTGGTCTGGTCGCGTTCGAGCGCGTTCAACAGGTGGGTGTGCGGCACCCAGGGCTGCGTGTTGGTGTCCATCACCAGCCCGGTCGGCGTCGCCAGCCGCGTCACCACGGGGATGGTGCTGAAACGGGTCAGCCACCAGGCGTCGGCGTCGAACTCGGCGGCATGAACCACGTCGGGACGGAAGGCGCGGACCGCGTCGGCCAGCCGGCGGTTGGTCCGGAAGCGGTCCACGACCGCATGCAGATGCGGCCCCGGATCGACGCGGTTCACCGTCACGCCGTCCTCGATGGTGGTGCCGGCCGGCAGGCCGTTGGCCTTCCACGGGGTCACCACCTGGACGGCATGGCCCAGCCGTGCCAGCGCACGGGCCATCGTGTGGGTGTGGGTGGCGATACCGCCGAGCTTTTCGCCGGGTGGGTATTCGGGCGTCAAGAGCGACAGTCGCATTGTGGGTCCCCCAAATCCTTTAGGTTCTGTCATTTGCCTGCGGGTCCGGCCGGAGCGGCGGTCGCCGGAGACGGTTTGGCGAGTGCGATCAGGCGCCGCGGCAAGGCCGCGAGCATTGCCGGGTCGGGAAGGAAGACGCGCCAGGGCAGTCCGGTCGCCCGGCGGTAGAGGGTCGCCGCGGTGGCGAACACCAGCGTGTAGGCCACCGTGGAGACGATGGCCGCGGCCAGGATCCCGCCGCTGCGCAGGAACAGCAGCAGGCCGCCCAGCGTGACCAGCATGCCCAGCAGATTGGCCGTGGTGGCGGTGAAGGGCCTGTTCTCCGCATAGAGCCCGTTCAGCAGGATCGACGCGGCGGCGTAGAGAACGGCGCCCGGCAGCAGAAGCCGCAGCGGAAGCGCGCTGTCGGCGAAGGACGGGCCGTAGACCAGTCCGATGGCGATATCCGCGAAGACGAACAGCCCGCCGCCGAGCAGCCCGCCGATGGCGAAGGTCACCTGCAGGCTGTTCAGCACGAGCGCCCGCCCCGACTGGCCCCGGCGGGTGGCGGCGGGCATCACGACGGTGGCCAGCGCGCCGGACAGGCTGACGATCAGCCAGGACAGGCTGGTCGCCAGGGCGTAGAGCCCGACCTGGGCCGCCGGCAGGAAGGCGGGAATGATCAGCAGGTCCAGCCGCTGGGTGATGACGCCGCCCACCACGTCGCCGTGGGTGCGCAGCGCATACCAGAGCGTCCGCCGGCCGAGCGCCGGATCGGGACGGCCGATCCCGTGGCGGCGGACCAGCAGGGCCGTGGCCATGACCAGCACCAGCGTGCTCATCGCCGCCTGCACGATGACGGCGGCCTCCACCGTGAAGTGGCCGGTGGCCCAAAGGACGCCGTAGAGCGTGGCGACGCCGGCCGGCTGGATGAAGTTCAGCGCGTTGAAGCTGCGGAAATCCTGGTCGCCCAGGATCAGCCCGAGCATCAGCTCCGCCAGAAGGGCCATGGCGATCATCGGCAGGTAGAGCCGCGCCAGTACCAGCGTCTCAACCGGCTGCGCGGCCAGCAGCAGCGGCAGCAGCAGGTAGCCGGTGCCGATCGCCAGCGCCGCCAGCGGCAGCAGGATCAGCGTCCAGGTGCTCAGCAGCCGGCCGCCGGCCGAATGGTCCCGCGACAGCGCGTAGGTGACCGCCTTGCCGCAGCCCATGCCGAACAGCCAGCCCAGCATCTGTATGGTGGTGAGGACGGCGGTCAGCGCACCCCGACCCTCCGGACCGATGGTGCGGGCGACGAGGATTCCCGTCAGCAGTCCTAGCGCCATCGTGGCGGCGGTGACGAGTACAGTCGTCACGCCATGACGGGCGAAGCTGCCCCCCTTCGCCGCCGCCTTGCGTCCGGTCAGACCTTTCAGCATCACGCCTTCACCCCCGTCGAAGTCCCTGAAGTGTGCGCACCGCGTTCTCCCCCGGATTCGTGTTTCTTGTTTTGTCGGCCGGTTGGCCCCCACTAGGGGTGACCATCGTGGGTCATGAATGCCACCAAGAATTAGTTGATCTCTCCAACAATTACTTGGTTACCCTAAAAATTGTCGCAGAGTGGAACAGCGATTTGTGGTCGCCGTTATTAGCTAGGGCGAGCATTTTTGTTGTGCATTGCAAACGGAACGGTAGTGGGGTGTTGGGCGACGGTCAACGCCGCTTTCGGAACTGTTCTTCCCGCACACCGGGGGAGTATTTTTCTTTGATCATCCGTTGCCGGGAACCGCGAGTCTTAGCGTATCTTTCGGGCGTCGGTTATCGGCAACGCCCATGTTCCGGCATCGGGAGTAGTCCGTTGCCGGGTCGGCGGCACACGAGAGGAGAGGGGGAAGCGCGGTTGCGTTTCGCTGCCGGGTGCGGCGGCGGTGACGCAGCCCGTTTGATGCGGGCACCAATGCCCGCCCAGTCGGGCCGGTCCACGAAAGGTTGCGGCCGGGGCAGTTCGCCCAATCGCCGCGGGACGCGCCGGTTCAGTCCGGCCGGTTCAGTCGGCGTCGGCCATCCGCGCGGCGGTGGAACCGCGCACGATGCAGGTGCCACCCAGGACGAGGCGGCGGCGGGGACGGTCCGGTGCTTCCAGCCGTTCGAACAGCAGGGTCATCGCCGATTGGCCGATGTCCTGCACCGGCTGCTCGATGACGGTCAGGCCGGGTCCGACCAGCTCCGTCCAGGGTTCATTGTCGAATCCGGCGACCGCCAGCCCATCGGGGATCGACAGTTTCAGCCGGCGGGCGGCCTTCACCACCCCCATCAGGAACAGGCTGTTGCTGACGATGAAGGCTTCCGGCCGGTCGCGTTCCGCCATCCAGTCCACCACGGCCGCCTCCGCCGCGTCGGCATAAGGGGCGAGGAAGCGGGCGGCCGGAGCCAGGCCGCGGGCCGCCATGGCGGAGCGATAGCCCTCGTACCGCTCCTGGCCGGTGGTGCTGGTGTTGCCGAACAGGCCGGCGATGCGGCGATAACCCTGGGCGTGCAGGTGCTCCACCAGCATGGCCGCGGCGCGCGGGTTGTCCAGGACCACTGCGTCGTGGCGGGCGGTCGGCGCGTTGCGGTCGATCAGCACGACGGGAAAGTCGAGGTCGAGCGTGTCGAGCCGGTCGAGCGTCGCGCGGGTCGGGGCGAAGATCAGGCCGGTGATTCGCTCCTCCTGCATCAGGCGCAGGTACAATTCCTCCCGTTCCGGATTCTCGTCGCTGTTGCACAGGATCACGCGCATGCCGGCGCGATAGGCCGCATCCTCCACCGCGCGGCTGACGGCGGTGAAGAAGGGGTTGCGGATGTCCGAGACAACCAGTCCGATCGTCTGCGAATGCTGCGAGCGCAGCCGCCGTGCCGACAGGTTGGGGCGGTAGCCGGTGGCGCGCACCGCATCCTCCACCCGCTTGCGCAACGCCTCGCTGACCGGGCCGTTGCTCAGCACGCGCGACACGGTGGCGACCGATACGCCGGCGGCCAGGGCCACGTCCTTGATGCTGGCGGTCTTGCCGGAGGCGTTCATCTGCAAACCAGTGGTGGTAGAGGGCACCCCGAACGGGGAGGCGATCTTAGCCGTGCGCGGCCCGGCCTGACCAGAGCGGGTTGGGGCGGGGGCCACTTCTGAAAACGTTTCCAGTGCGATGCCCGGAGCATTCCCCATTTCAGCCCGCTTGACAAGACGCTTCGCCGAAAAAGTGCTTATGCTGCATTGCGGCAGCCGTTGACAGTCCGACTGTAATCGTTTTCACTAGGCATCAAGAGGACAGACAAGAACCTGCGGAGGAGACGGTTGCCATGGCCACCGACACGCACCCCTTGAGCCTTCCCCCCGATCTGATCCGCCTGGGCGCCGCCCCGGCCGGGAAGGAGGCGGCGATCCGCGAGGCGGCGCAGCTGCTGATCGCCGCGGGCTGCATCGACCCCGCCTATGCCGACAGCATGATCCGGCGCGAGACGGTGGCGAACACCTTCCTCGGCCACGGCGTCGCCATCCCGCACGGCATGGTGGACGACCGCAATCTGGTCCGCCGCAACGGCATCGCCATCCTGCAGGTGCCGGACGGCGTGGTGTGGAACGACGGGCAGACCGCCCGGCTGGTCGTCGCGATCGCCGCCCAGTCCGATGCCCACATCGCCATCCTGCGCCGCCTGACCCGCCTGATGCAGGACGAGGTGCGGTTGAACGCCCTCTTCACCACCGGCGATCCCGCCGATCTCGCCGCCGCCCTGTCGGACGACAGCGCCGCCCCGGCCACGCCCGCCACCGAGGCCGGCGACCTTGCGGAAAGCTTCGAATGGGTGGTCGATTATCCGACCGGCCTGCATGCCCGCCCCGCCGCCGCCTGGGTCGAAACCGCCCGCGCAGCATCCGGCCGGGTCCGTATCCGCCATGGCGAGGAGGCCGCCGACGGCAAGACGCTGGTGGCGCTGCTGCAACTCGGCCTGCGCCCCGGCGACCGCATCACCGTGTCCGCCGACGGTCCCGAAGCGCGCGCGGTGCTGAACCGCCTGCGCGCCACCATCACGGGCCTCAGCGCGCGGGAGAAGGCAGATGCCGCAGCCGCGGCGCGCAAGGCGAAGGCCATGGTCCAGGGCTGGACGCCGCCGCCCGCGGCCGGGCGCGAGATGCCGGTGGTCGCCGGTGTCGGCGCCAGTCCCGGCCTCGCCATTGGTCCGGTGCATGTGATGCCGAAGGCCGACCTGACGGTTCCCGACCGGCCGGTACCGCTGCTGGAGGGCGGCAACCGCCTGCACGAGGCGCTGAACCTGACCCGCCAGCAGTTGAAGGCGCTGGCCGACGATACCGCCCGCCGGCTGGGTCCGGCCGAAGCGGGAATCTTCGCAGCGCAAGCGGAGCTGCTGAACGACACCGACGTCATCACGCTCGCCTGCCAGTTGATGGTGGAGGGGCATGGCCCCGGTTGGTCGTGGAACGAGGCGGTGGAGCGCAACGCCGCCAAGCTGGCCGCCAATCCGAACCCGGTGTTGGCCGGCCGTGCCGCCGATCTGCGCGACGTCGGCCGCCGGGTGTTGACCCGCATCGATCCGGACCTGCGCGGCGGCTCCATCCGCGACCTGCCGGACACCCCCTGCATCCTGGTCGCCGACGATCTGTCGCCGTCCGACACCGCAGCCCTCGACATGGGCCGCGTCATCGGTCTGGCGACGGCCCAGGGCGGACCGACCTCCCACACCGCGATCCTGGCCCGCACGCTGGGGCTGCCGGCGATGGTGGCGGGCGGCGGCGCGCTGACCGAGCTTGCCAACGGTACGACCGCCATCCTCGACGGCCAGTCCGGCCGCCTGTACCTCGATCCGCCCGACACCGCTCTGGCCGCCGCGCTTGGCTGGATCGAGGAGCAGCGCGTCAAGAAGGCCCATCAGGAGGAGCGGCGCGGCCTGCCTGCCCGCACCCGCGACGGCCACACGGTGGAGATCGGCGCCAACGTCAACCGCCCGGATCAGGTGCCGGTGGCCCTGTCCCAGGGTGCGGAAGGCGTCGGCCTGATGCGCACCGAGTTCCTGTTCCTTGAGCGCGGCGACGCCCCCAGCGAGGAGGAGCAGTACCAGACCTACCGCGCCATGCTGGAGGCGCTGGACGGCCGTCCGCTGATCGTCCGCGCGCTCGACATCGGCGGCGACAAGCAGGTGCCGCACCTGCAGTTGCCGCACGAGGAGAACCCCTTCCTCGGCGTGCGCGGCGCCCGCCTGCTGCTGCGCCATCCGGAACTGCTGGAACCGCAGCTGCGCGCCCTCTACCGCGCCGCCAAGGGGGCGAAGCCGGATGCGCTGCTGATCATGTTCCCGATGATCACCACGCTGCGCGAGATCGAGGCGCTGCGCGCCGTCTGCGACCGCATCCGGGCGGAACTGGACGCCCCGGCGGTGCCGCTGGGCATCATGGTGGAGGTGCCGGCCGCCGCCATCCAGGCCGACGTGCTGGCCCGCCATGTCGATTTCTTCTCCATCGGCACCAACGACCTGACGCAATACGCGCTGGCCGTCGACCGGCAGCATCCCGAACTGGCGGCGGAGGCCGACAGCCTGCACCCGTCGGTGCTGCGCCTGATCCGCATGACGGTGGAGGGGGCCGCGAAGCATGGCCGCTGGGTCGGCGTCTGCGGCGGCATCGCCGGCGATCCGTTCGGCGCCGCCCTGCTGGCCGGCCTCGGCGTCCGCGAGCTGTCGATGACCCCGCGCGACATCCCCGGCGTCAAGGACCGGTTGCGCGACAGCGACCTCGACGGCCTGCGGGCGCTGGCGCAGCGGGCACTGGACTGCGAATCCTCCGACGAGGTGCGTGCGCTGGAGGGAGAGGCGTCATGACGAAACCCGTCGTCACCGTTACGCTGAACCCGGCCATCGACCAGACCATCACGGTCGAGGCGCTGAAACCCGGCAGCGTCCATCGTGCCAGGGCGGTGCGCCACAATGCCGGCGGCAAGGGCGTCAACGTCGCCAGCTGCCTTGCCGATTGGGGGACGCCGGTGGTCGCCACCGGACTTCTCGGTACCGGCAATGCCGCGCCGTTCGAGGCGCTGTTCCAGGCGAAGGGCATCGCCGACGCCTTCCTGCGGCTGCCGGGCGAAACGCGCGTCAACATCAAGATCGCCGACCTTGCGGCCAACGACACGACGGACATCAACCTGCCGGGCCTCACCGCCGATCCCGGCGCGCTCGGCCGGATGCAGGAGACGGTTCGCCGGCTGGTGGAGCCGGGCACCCCGGTCCTGTTGGCCGGCAGCCTGCCGGACGGACTGCCCACCGACACCTACGCCATTCTGACCGCCGATCTGGCGGCGGCCGGGGCCCGCGTGGTGCTGGACAGCAGCGGGGCGCCGCTGGCGGCGGCGCTGGCCACCACCGGCGCGCTGCCCCATTGCATCAAGCCCAACCGGCATGAACTGGAGGATTGGGCTGGCCGGCCGCTGCCAAGCGACGCCGACCTGCTAGATGCGGCGCGCGGACTCAACCGGCGCGGTGTCGGCGTGGTCGTGGTGTCGCTGGGGGCCGACGGCGCTCTGTTCGTTGATCGCACACGCGCCCTGCATGGCCGGTTGCCGCCGGTCCAGGCGCTGAGCACCGTCGGCGCCGGAGACGCGATGGTGGCGGGGTTGATCGCCGCCTTCCAGCAGGAGGGCGGGCTGGAGGATGTGGCCCGGCTGTCGGTGGCCTTCGCCGCCGCCAAGCTCGGCTGCTTCGGTCCCAACCTGCCCGATCCGGCGACAGTGCGGGCGCTTGCGGCACAGGTGACGCTGACCGGGCTTGACTGACAGTGCCGATGGCATCGGACGGGACTCAAACAGAGTGACAGGCGCGGGCATGAACCCGCCAGGAGGAAACAATGGCGAACCTGTTGGCCGTGATCGCGGCGGGAGACCTTACCACCCAGGCCGTACTGGCCGCCGAAGCCTTGCGCAAGGCGGCATCGTCGGCCGGCCACCGCATCCAGGTGGAAATCCGCACCAGCCTCGGCATCCAGTCCCCGCTCGATCCGGCGGCACCGGCGGCGGCGGACGGCGTGGTCCTGGTCGGCAGCGGCGACCTGGATGAGGGCCGCTTCGGCTCGGTCAAACGCGCTTCCGCTTCGCTGGACGAGGTGCTGCGAAATCCCGGCGCCGTGCTGGCGAGCGTGCTCGGTTCCGTTTCTCCCTCTGCCTCTCCTGCGGCGGCATCTGCGCCGCGCCGCATCGTCGCCATCACGTCCTGCCCGACGGGCATCGCCCACACCTTCATGGCGGCCGAAGGCATCCAGCAGGCGGCGACCGCGCTGGGCCACAAGGTCCGGGTGGAGACGCAGGGCTCGGTCGGTGCGCGCGACACGCTGACCGAGGACGAAATCCGCGAGGCGGACGTCGTCCTGATCGCCGCCGACACCCAGATCGACCTGTCGCGCTTCGCCGGCAAGCGCGTGTTCCTGAGCGGCACCAAGCCCGCCATCAATGACGGCAAGGCCCTGGTCAACCGCGCCCTGGCCGAGGCGAAGACGCACGGCTCGGCAGTCCCGCTTGCCGACGCCGTCGCCGCCGGCAAGGCCGAACGGTCGGCCCAGCGCACCGGCCCCTACAAGCATCTGATGACCGGCGTGTCCTTCATGCTGCCCTTCGTGGTGACGGGCGGCCTGCTGATCGCGCTCGCCTTCGCGCTGGGCGGCATCTACGTCTATGAGGAATCCAACGCGGGGACGCTGGGCTACGCCCTGTTCCAGATCGGCGCCAAGGGAGCCTTCGCACTGATGGTGCCGGCGCTTGCCGGCTACATCGCCTATTCCATCGCCGACCGCCCCGGCATCGCCCCCGGCATGGTGGGCGGCATGCTGGCCGGCAGCATCGGCGCCGGCTTCCTCGGCGGCATCGTCGCCGGCTTCATCGCCGGCTATGGCACCGCCTTCCTCAACCGGCACATCAAGCTGCACCGCAACCTGGAAGGGCTTAAGCCGGTGCTGATCCTGCCGCTGCTGGGATCGCTGCTGACCGGCCTGCTGATGATCTACGTCGTCGGCACGCCCGTGGCGGAAGCGCTGGCGTGGATGAGCGCCTGGCTGAAGGGCATGCAGGGCAGCAGCGCCATCCTGCTCGGCCTGCTGATCGGGGCGATGATGGCTTTCGACATGGGCGGTCCGGTCAACAAGGCGGCCTACGCCTTCTCCACCGGCCTGATCGCCTCGCAGGTCTACACCCCGATGGCCGCCGCCATGGCCGCCGGCATGGTGCCGCCGCTGGGTCTGGCGCTCGCGACCAAGCTGTTCGCCGACCGCTTCACCCATGAGGAGCGCGAGGCCGGCAACGCCGCCGCCGTCCTGGGCATCGCCTTCATCACCGAAGGCGCCATTCCCTTCGCCGCCCGCGATCCGTTGCGCGTCATTCCGGCGCTGATGATCGGCGGCGCGCTGACCGGCGCCATTTCGATGGCGGTGGGGGCTGAGTTGAAGGTGCCCCATGGCGGCATCTTCGTCCTGCCGATCCCGAACGCGGTGACGCATCTGCTGGGCTATGTGGTGGCCCTGGTGGTCGGCACCGTGGTGACCGCGCTGGCGTTGCGCCTCCTGAAGAAGCCGGTCGCCGCCGCTGCCGCTGCACCGAAGGCGGCGGTTCAGGGAGCCGGGGTGCACGCCTGACCTTTACTCCCCCTTTCCTCTCGGGCGTCCTCCCGACCCTGGCCCCTTTCCGCACCCGCGGGGAGGGGCCTTTTTTTGCCGAAGGTTCTTTTTGCTCGAGATTCCGCGCCAGCTTTCGCCGTGCCGTCCGTGTGAACCGTCACGACATCGCCCGGAGTGACCGATCCATGCTCGACGAGAAGCCCGATGTGATGCTGGGCAACATGCTGCTGCATGTGAACCTGCTGGCGCTTGGCACGCTGATGACCAAGATGATGGCGGAGATGTTCCGCAAGGACGACGACCCGGCCGGCAAGGCGGACGAGTGGCTGCGCCTGTTCGAAGCGACCGCCGCGCAGATGACCTTCGCCAGCGAGACGCCGGAGTGGAGCGACCTGACCGCACAGGAGTTCCGCGACGTGCTGATGCAGCACATCCACCGTGCCCGCGCCATGGCGCTGGGGAAGGAATGCGATCCGAACGCCTATCTGCGCCATCATGGCTGATCGGGCGGCTGACCGGAAATCAGGCGACGGCGGCCAGGACCATGACCGCCGCCACGATGCATAGGACGGCAAACGTCAATTGCAGCCGCAGCCCGCGCGGGCTGACCAGGGTCGGCGGCTGGTCGAAATCTTCGGTTGTCGTAAGCCGCTCCAGCGCCTTGCGGCGGAAAAGGCGTTCGGCACCCTGCGGTCCGGCTGCAGTCCGCATCACAGAATCCCTTGTCCTGCGGGATTCGACATGCGCGCCGGCGTTGAAAGCCAAGCAATTTTATTGTTGCGCCGAAACAGTTCCATGTCAGTCCTGACACCGCTTATTGCTTGCACCCCTTTGTTTCGCACGCATAATGGTTAGAGAGCATCCGGATTGTCCAGCGGACTTCGCAGGGTTTCCATCTCTTCCAGAGTGTGCATGATCGGGATCGCTGGCGTGAAGGACCGGGTTGGGATGAACGATGTCACGGCGCCGACTGGCGGCATTGCCGGCCTTCGCGTCGCGCCGTTGTCCGGCAATGCCGCAGCATTCTCCACTCTTGGTTTTCCCCGGCTGGCTCCGGTGCTGAATCAACTGGAGCCGCCCTGGGTGGCCGTGGGCGCCACGGTCGGCGGTCTGCCGGCCGGACTGGCGCTTGGGCAGATACAGGATGACGGGGCACGGCTGCTGTCGCTGACGGTCGCGCGCAGCCTGCGCAACCGCGGCATCGGGCGAACCCTTGCCGAAGGGTGGGGGAGGGCCGCCGCCGCCGCGGGCGCCACCGGTCTGGTCACCGCCTTTTCGGACAAGCTGCCGGAACGCGCGGCGCTGGCCGCCACCCTGTCGGCGGCCGGCTGGACTGCGCCGCGCCTGACCCATGTCCGAGCGATCGGCGAGGCCGCACCGATGGTGGAGGCGGTCGGCCGCTGGCCATCGTTGACCGGCCGGCTGCGCGATCCCGACGGTTTCAGCTTCGATCCCTGGCGGACACCGGACGCCGACGACCGCGCCGCCATCGCCGATCTGGCCGCGGAACCCGAACATCTGCCTCTGATGCATCCCGATGTCCGGGCCGAGCGGATCGAGCCCGCCTGCTCCATCGCGGTGCGGCGGCGGGGTATGCTGGTCGGCTGGGTGCTGGCGGAGCGGGCGGAAAGCGTGCCGCTCGACGGCTATCGCGACCGGCCGGCGATCGATTACCGCAGCGCCTATCTGGCGCGGTCGCTCTGGCACACGGGAATGCTGGTCGGGGCCTATTGGCACGCCTATGCCCGGCAGGTGGCCGCCTTCGGTCCCAACTCCATCGCCATGTTCGGCACCATGTTCCCCCGTATGATGTCGCTGGTCCGCCGCCGCTTCGCCCCGATCTCGCTGCGGGTCGACGAGACCTTCGAGATGATCCGCGAACCCGCGGCCGGTTCGCCGTGATCGCCGGCCGCAGCGCTTCCTTCAGCCCTTCACCCAATCGCCAACAGGAGTGTTTCCGAAATGAGCAGCATTGACTTCGAGCAGATGTACGGCGCCGATGCCATCGCCGCGGCGGCGGAGCGCCTGAAGACCGACGAAGCCTTCCGTGAGGAGGCTCTGGCCGACCTGAACGCGGCCGTGAAGCGCCATTACGATGTCGACCTGCCGATGCCGATGCGGCTGGTCGAGACCGAAGGAGAACTGCTTGCCGTTCCGGCCGACGACAGCCAGCCGGAACTGAGCGACGAGGAACTCGACATGGTTGCCGGTGGCTTCCCGCCCGTCGGATTCGGCCAAAAGGAGGTGAAGAAGGGTTCCGGATTCGGCCGCTGAGGTCTTCCGAACCGGCAGGCGTTGCGTCTCGCGGAGGTGATCCCCGCGGACGCGACCTGCAGCAAGAATGAGCAACTCCCCACCATCCAATTTTGCCCGCCGAGGTCAAGGCCAAGGCCGAAGGCGGACGGCGACGCCCGAATTGCGCCAGGGCGAGATCGCCGAGTGCGGTCTGGCGGCGCTCGGCATCATGCTGGCCCATCACGGCTGTCCGGTTCCCCTGGAAAAGTTGCGGGCCGAGGCGGGGTCGACCCGGCTCGGCGTCAATGCCCGCGCCCTGATCCGCATCGCCCGCGACCACGGCATGGTCGCCCGTGCCTTCCGCACCGAACCGGACCGTCTGTCCTCCCTCGGCTTTCCGCTGATCGCCCACAGCCGCTTCATCCATTTCGTCGTGGTGGAGGCCGAGACCCGCGACGGGCTTCTGGTCAACGATCCGGGCGGCGGGCCGCATGTCATGGGCTGGGACGAGGTCGACGACTCCTTCACCGGCATCGCCATCACCATCCAGCCGCCGGAGTCCGGCGTATACCGACCGCGGGGAGCTTGGCGCCCGCCGACACCGGTGCGGGCGCTGGCGACGCGGCTTCTGCCGCAAGCTGGCGTCGTGGCCGCGATTCTGCTGTCCGCCGCGCTTGGCCGCGCCGCCGGTGTGGGTGCGGCACTCGCGGCCGGACGTTGGGCCGAAGGCGCCGCCGGCTTGGTCCCGCTGACGGGCGCCTGTGCCGCTGCGGTCGCCGCCGGCTGGGGCTGGGGCCGGCTGACCGCGCTTCTGGGCATGAGGCTGGCCGACGACACCGCCGCCGGCGTGTTCGGCCGGCTGCGGCGGATGCCTGCCGTCTGGTTCGCCCGCCGGGATACGGCACAGGTGCTGGAGGTGCCGCTGGCGGGCGGCGCGCTGCGACGGCACATCGGCGCCATCATGCGGCTGGTGGAACTTTCGCTGCTGGTCCTGCCGGTCGGAGCCGCTCTGTGGATCGACGGGTGGACCGGGGCGGTGCTGCTGCTGACCGTCATCGCCGCCCTGGCCGCGCTTGGCAGGGTTCATCTCCGGCGCGGTGCCATGGCGGCACGCCGGGATGCGCCGGCACCGCTGGTTCCGGACGGCGGAACCATCACGACGCTCCACACCCACAGGATGGGTGGGCGCGATGGCGAGGTGCTGGCCCAGCTTGCCGGCCGCCATGCCGTGCAGACCATCTGGGGGCAGAAGTCGGTGGTCCGGCATGCGCGGCTCATGGGGTTGCTCACCGGTATCGCCGGGGCTGGTCTTGCAGCAGTGTTGGTGGCGGGTCTGGCCGCCAACCGGGTAGGCGTCGGCGGGGTGGTGACGCTTGCCATGCTGACGTTGGCGGCACATCGGCAGGTCCTGCGTCTGGACCGCGTCATGCCGGCATTGCAGGATTTGAAAGCCGCCCTGCATCGCCTGGACGATCTGGAGGCGGCGGCAGCCGAGGCGGAGCTTCACCCTGTGGCGGAGCGTCCCGCCGCCCGCCTGTACGTCCAGTCCGTCGGGTTTCAACCATCACCACAGGCGCCGCCGGTGCTGTCCGGAGTCGATTTGCGCCTCGAACCAGGGGAACGGATGGGAGTTTGCGGTCCCTCCGGTTCCGGAAAGTCGGTGCTGGCCAAGCTCGCCTGCGGGCTGCTGGAACCGTCGTCCGGAGGCATTCTGCTGGATGGCCGGCCGGTGGCAACGATTGCCCGCCAATGTCCCGGCGCGGTGGCCCTGGTCGACCGCTCCAGTCCGGTGATCGCCGGCACGGTCGCCGAGAATCTGCGGGTCGGCGATCTTTCCGCAAGCGATGCGGCGCTGGTCACGGCGCTGGAGCAGGTCCGGCTGTGGAGCGATCTGGACCCGCGCGGCGGCCTTTTCCTGGAACTGTCCGAAGGCGGCCCGGAACTCAGCGGCGGACAGCGACGCCGGTTGGCCTTGGCGCGGGTGCTTCTGCGCGATCCGGTCCTGCTGGTGATCGACGATGCTCTGGATGCGCTGGAGCCGGATTTGGCGCGTCGGATTCTCGACGGGCTGCGGCGACCCGACCGCATCGTCCTGGTGATCAGCCGGCGCCCGGCGACGCTGGAGGGCTGTGAACACCGCCTTCAACTCGACCCGTCGGCGGCCGGTGCGGAGACGACGTCGTGACCGGTAAGGCCCGCGACATCGTGGACGGACTGCGCACCCTGATCCGTGACGGGACCCGCGACGGCGGACGGGAAGCGGACTTGCGTGCGGCGGCCCCGGCCTTTGGAATGCGCCTGCGCCGGGTGCGCTTGCCGCCGGGCAGCCGGGGAACGACGCCCTGGTGGCAGCGCGACCAAGGGCCGCTTCTGGCCTTCCGGAAGTCCGACGGCGAACCGGTGCTGCTGCTCCCCGACCGGCGTGGCGGCTATCGTCTGGAGGAGGCCAACGGGCGGTCCCGCCCGCTTGATGCCACTCTCGCCGCGGCGCTTTCCCCCGATGCCTGTGCGCCTGTCCGCACCGGAGGTGTCGGGCCGCTGACGCCTGAACGCTGGCTGAACACCGCGCTGAGCGATGGCCGGGCCGACCGGATGCTGGCGCTGCTCGCGGCGTCCGGCGGTGGCGTGGCGGCGGTGTTGCCGGCGGTGGCGGTGCTGCTGCTGGGCGAGCGCGCCTTGGCGGGCGGCGCGACGGCGGTCACCGCCCTGGCGGGGGTTATTCTGCTCGCGGCGACGGCGGCCGGACTGTGCGAACGGGTGCGGCGGGTCGCCTCGGCACGCTCCGGCGCCGCATCCGACCTCGGGCTGCAAGGCCTGCTGTGGGAGCGGCTTCTGGCCGTAGCGCCCGCCATGCTGCGGGCGGTTCCCGGTGCCGTTCAGGAAGACCGGCTCCGCGACGGCATCACCGCGATGCAGCAGGCGGTCGCACGCCGTCAAGCGATGGTCGAAGCCTTGGTCCGGTTGGGGCCGGCGCTGGCGGTGATGGGATGGGCTGCACCTTGGCCGGCGCTGGCGGGCGGATGCGTGACCATCGTCGGCGGGCTGCTGCCCGCGTGGCTGTTGCGCCGGTCTGCTCGGGCACGGAGGGCGGGGAGGGATGCTGCGGCCGCTTCCTGGCACAGGATCGAACTGCCCTCTGCCAGCCTGCCGCAGCTTCGCCTGCTGGGGGCCGACCTGTGGGCGACCGATCGAGCGATGACGGCCTTGCGCAGGCTGTCCGCTCAGGTCGGCCTCGCGGCGGCACGCAGGGCAGACGCCGATGCGGTCGCACAGGCCCTGATGCTGGGAGTGCCGCTTCTGGTCGGCGGGCTGGCGATGCGGGAGGGCGGCGGCCTGCCCGTCGCAGCTGCCGCAGCCTTGGCGGCGTTGCCGGCGGTACGGGCCGTGCTGGGTTTGGCAGGTGCGTTCGGCCGGCTTACAGGTGGTGAACTTATCGCCGCCCTGCGCCCGCTGCTGGAGGCAGCGCCCGACAGCCCGGTTGGCGCGCCCGATCCGGGACCGGTCGAGCGCCTTGATCTCTGCGACATCACCTTCACCCATCCGGGGGCGCCGGCGCCCTGCCTGCGCGGCGTGTCGCTCGGCCTTGCGCGGGGGCAGGTGGTGGCGGTCGCCGGCCCGTCCGGCAGCGGGAAATCGACCCTGATCGCGCTGGCGCTCGGCCTGCTTCGGCCGGATTCGGGGATAGTGCGGATCAATGGCCGCGACCTTCGCAGCCTGGATGCCGCCGCCGTCCGTGGCCGCATCGGCGCCGTTCTGCAGGACGAGCAGATCGGGGTGGCGACCATCAGGTCGGTCATTCTGGGCATGGCGCCGCTGCCGGTCGAGCGTGCGTGGGAGGCGGCGCGGCTGGTCCGGCTCGACGCCGACATCGCGGCCCTGCCGATGGGCATCCAGACGCTGGTTGGCGAGGACTCCTTCCCGGCCGGATTGATGCAGCGACTGCTGATCGCCCGCGCGCTGGCCCGCGATCCGGACCTTCTGGTTCTCGACGAGGCGACCGCCGCGCTGGACGAGGATATCCAGGCCGCCCTGTTCGCCGACCTGCGCGCCCGCGGCATCGCCGTGCTGGTGGCGAGCCATCGCCCGTCCACCCTCGCGCTCGCCGACCATGTGCTAGACCTGTCCAACTCCGCACCAAGCTGACCGGCCGGCTCCAGGCCGTTCACCGGTATTCCGGCCGCCGCGCCAGCCCGTCCTTCAGGTGCCGGATGGCCGCATGGACCTTCGCCGGCACATGCCGTTTCTGCGGATAGACCGCCCAAACCGCCGTGTTGGGCGGCCGGTGCCGGTCCAGCAGGGAAACCAGCCGTCCCTCCGCCACCGGCCCGCGCACATAATAGTCCGGCAACTGGCACAGCCCGAATCCGCGCAGTGCCGCGTCCAGCACCGAGAATCCGCTGTTGCAGCGCCAGCGCCCGCGCGGGCGGAACAGCCAGTCCTGACCGTTGTCGTCGAACAGCCAATGGTCGGTGGTGCCGATCAGGCATTGATGGGTGGCAAGGCTCGCCAGACTCTCTGGCGCACCATGGCGCTCCAGATAGCTCGGGGCGGCGCACAGATGCATGACGCGCGGGGCGATGCGCGTCGCCACCAGACTCGATTCGCTGAGGCGTCCGAGGCGGATCGCCAGATCATAGCCTTCCTGCACCAGATCGAGCTGGCGGTTGGTCAGTTCCACCTCGACGCTCAATTGCGGGTGGCGCTCCATCAGGTCGTTGATCAGCGGCATGATGAACTGCTCGCCATAGGCGGTGGCGCTGGTCATGCGCAGCAGCCCCTTCACCTCGCTGTCGCTGCCGCCCTGCAATGCGCCGACCGCGAGAAAGGCGTCGTCGCGCTGTTCCGCCAGCCGCTGACAGCGGGCGAGGAAAGCCCGGCCGCTCTCGGTCAGGCTGACCTTGCGGGTGGTGCGGTAGAACAGGCGGGCCTGCAGCCGGTCCTCCAGCCGCGCCACGCTGCGGCTGACATGGGAGGAGGAAACGCGCAGCCGTTCCGCCGCGCGGGAGAAGCTGCCGCTCTCCGCCACCGCCACGAATTCGTCGATGCCGTCCCAGCCGCTCATCGAATTACACCCTGAACCCGCAGCATTATCCCCGTACCGCAAAAATCTATTCCCGAAATCGCCGTTCTGGCAATGACCCGAGGCGTTTACACTGTGGGAATCAAAAAGCCATCCGCATTGGGGAAGGAAACCCACATGGTTCTGTCACGCGCCGCCGTCGCCTGGGAAGCCAACCGTCCGCTGGAGATCGAAGAAGTCGAGGTCGCGGCGCCCAAGGCCGGCGAGGTGATGGTCCGCATCGTCGCCACCGGCGTCTGCCACACCGACGCCTACACGCTGTCCGGCAAGGATTCCGAAGGCGTGTTCCCCTGCATTCTCGGCCATGAGGGCGGCGGCGTGGTGGTGGAGGTCGGCCCCGGCGTCACGTCGGTGGCGGTCGGCGACCACGTCATCCCGCTCTACACGCCGGAATGCGGCAAGTGCAAATTCTGCCTGTCCGGCAAGACCAACCTGTGCCAGGCGATCCGCGCCACCCAGGGCAAGGGCCTGATGCCGGACGGCACCAGCCGCTTCTCCCTCAAGGGCAAGCAGATCGCCCACTATATGGGCACCTCGACCTTCTCCGAATACACGGTGCTGCCGGAGATCGCGCTCGCCAAGATCAACAAGGCCGCCCCGCTGGAGAAGGTCTGCCTGCTGGGCTGCGGCGTCACCACCGGCATGGGCGCGGTGATGAACACCGCGAAGGTGGAGCCCGGTTCGACCGTCGCCGTCTTCGGCCTGGGCGGCATCGGCCTGTCGGCCATCATCGGCGCCACCATGGCGAAGGCCAGCCGCATCATCGGCGTCGACATCAACCCGTCGAAGTTCGAGATCGCCAAGCAACTGGGCGCCACCGACGTCATCAACCCGATGGACTACGACCGCCCGATCCAGGAAGTGCTGGTCGAACTGACCGACGGCGGCGTCGATTACAGCTTCGAGTGCATCGGCAACGTCAAGGTGATGCGCGCCGCGCTGGAATGCTGCCACAAGGGCTGGGGCGAGTCGGTCATCATCGGCGTCGCCGGCGCCGGCGAGGAGATCTCCACCCGTCCGTTCCAGCTGGTCACCGGCCGCGTCTGGCGCGGGTCGGCCTTCGGCGGCGTCAAGGGCCGGTCGGAGCTGCCGGAATATGTGGAGCGCTACCTGCGCGGCGAGTTCGAACTGGACACCTTCATCACCCACACCATGGGTCTGGAGGACATCAACCACGCCTTCGACCTGATGCATGAGGGCAAGAGCATCCGCTCCGTCATCCTCTACAACCAGTAAGGTGACGAGGGCTCCCTTCTCCGCACCGGGCCACCGCACCGGGGGAGGGAGCCTTGCCGCCATCGATTTTCAAAAGGCGTTTCCATGACCGACCCCCTGACCACCCTGTCGGAAGCCCGCGTCTTCGGCGGCCGGCTGAAACGGGTGCGGCACCAGTCCGCGGCGGTGAATTGCGAGATGACCTTCGCGATCTTCCTGCCGCCGCAGGTGGAGGCCGGCGCGACGGTTCCGGTCTTCTATTGGCTGTCGGGCCTGACCTGCACCGACGAGAACTTCACCCTGAAGGCCGGCGCCTTCCGCGTCGCGGCCGAACTCGGCCTCGCCATCGTCGCCCCCGACACCAGCCCGCGCGGGGAGGGGGTGCCCGGCGATCCCGACGGCGCGTGGGACTTCGGCCAGGGCGCCGGATTCTATGTCGATGCGACCGAGGAGCCGTGGGCGCACAACTACCGCATGCACGACTACGTGACGCGGGAACTGCCGGCGCTGATCGAGGCGAATTTCCCGGTCACCGACCGCCGGTCCATCGCCGGCCATTCGATGGGCGGGCATGGCGCGCTGGTCTGCGCGCTGAAGCATCCCGGCTTCTACAAGGCGGTATCGGCCTTCGCCCCGATCGTCAACCCGGCGGCGGTGCCCTGGGGCGAAAAGGCTTTCGGGCGCTATCTGGGGCCTGACCGCGACCGCTGGCTGGAGTGGGACGCCTGTGCACTGATCAGGACCGCGCCGGAGCGGCTGCCGATCCTGATCGATCAGGGCGACCGCGACAGCTTCCTGGAAGCGCAACTGAAGCCGGAGGCGCTGGTCACTGCGGCTCAGGAGGTCGGGCACCCGGTGACGCTACGCATGCAGCCTGGTTACGACCACAGCTATTTCTTCATCAGCACGTTCATCGAGGATCACTTGCGCCACCATGCGGCGGCGCTGGTGGGGTAGGGACTGAATGGGAGGGGTGTCATTGCCCCCTCCCTAACCCTCCCCCGCGTTTCGCGGGAGAGGGAACTCCGCTGCCCTTGCGCTTAACTCCCTCTCCCGCAAAGCGGGGGAGGGTCGGGGAGGGGGCAGAACACCCCCTTTCATTGACACTCGGCGTCAAGCCACCCGCCGCGTCAGGTGGTTGTCCCAGCGGAAGGCCGGCGCCTTGCGCTCCGGACCCGCTTCGGCGCTGACCGACACCGGCTCGATCACGCCCAGCCCGCTGGTCGCCAGATAGCCCTCGCCGTTCGGAGCCAGACCGCAGCCGTCGGCCAAAGCGGTGGAGCCCAGCCACGCACCGTCCGCCGCGTTCCACAGCCCGATGAGCCCGCCCATCGGCGAGCTGGCGGCCACCGTCCTGCCGTCCGACGCGACGCTGCCGATGTAGCCCTGCATGCGCGACAGCACATCCTCCGGTGCGTCGAACAGGCGGACCGCGCCGCCGCCGGGACGGTGGGCGCCGGTCAGGGGCTGCAGCATGCCGATGGGGCGCTCGTCCTGCACGCCGAAGGCGACCCCGCCGTCGTCCAGCAGGGCGATGTGGCGGATGCCGAGGTTGGCATGCTCCTCCGGCAGGCGCACCTTGTCGAGCAGCTTGCCGGTCGCCGCCTCCACATAGGTCAGCGAACTGTCCATGCTGTCGAGGTTCAGCTTGGCCCGGCCGGTGTCCGGGTGGGTGATGACGCCGCCGTTGGCGACGGCCAGGGTCGAGCCGTCGCTCATCAGGATCAGCTCGTGCGGACCAAGCCCATGGGTCGGGATGACGCCGATCCGGCGGTAGCCGTCGGTGGCGTCGTAGACGCCGATGGCGCCCTCCTCGCGCGGGACGTCGTCCTCGGCGACATAAAGGATGCGACCATCGGCGGAATAATCGCCATGGCCGGTGAAGCGGCGGTCGTCGGGTGCCGGCACCACCGGGCCGGGGGTGCCGTCGGCCAGCGACAGGGTCTGGAACCAGCGGCCGGGACGGCGGGCGAAGACGACCGCCTCGGCCACGCCCGGCCGCGGCATGATGGCGTGGGCGCGGCCCGGCGTGGCGGTGGTGAACAGCACCTTGCCGCTGCGGTCCAGCGCCGCGACGCCGAAGCTCGGCTCCGCCCCGGCGGTGGCATAGGCGTTGAGATAAAGCGTGCCGGCGTCCGCCGCATGGGCCTTGCCGGTCAGCACCGCCAGAAGCCCGCCAACGATGCGCCCACCCAAGGTTCGCCCAGCAAAGGCCGGCCCGGCGACCATGCCCAGGATGTTCCTGCGGTCGATCGCCATGGTCAGTCTCCGTCCAGCTCGTTGAAGCCCAGCGTGATGTCCAGCAGCGGGGCCAGCGTGCCCAGCATCTCCACCCGCGCCGCCTTGACCAGCCGCAGCGCACTTTCGGTCTTCTTGCGGTTGGCGGGGTCGGTCACCGCCTTGTCCAGCGGGCCGGGGATCGCCTCCACGGCGCCGATGGCGGCGGCGAAGCTCTCGTCGATCGCCTGCTTGGCGGTTGCGCCGTCGTCGTTGGCCGGCAGCAGCGAGACGAAGCCTGGCCCGCCATGCTCTCCCATCAGCAGGGCGCGCAGCCCCTCCAGGTTCAACGCGATGTTGCGGAGCGACCGGCCGCTGCGCAGCGCCTCCACCACCAACGGCTTGGCGTCCTCGATGCCGGCGCCGAGCGGCGCCATCAGCTTCTGGTCGATTACCACCTGCATGGCGGTGATGGCGGCGGAGTAGAGCGTGTTGACCGCTTCCGAGGCGGTCGGGCCGAGGACGGTCGGCTGGCCGGCGGCGAGCGGGGCCTCCAACTCCTTCCAGCCGTCGCGCGCTTCGGTCGCGATGGCGGCGATGTTGCGGGCGGCGGCGAGGGCCAACTGCCCGCGGTATTTCTTGGCGTCGCTGCCGGTGAAATTGTCCGCGGTGACGCCCTCGTCGAACAGCAGCCGTTCCAACACGGTCAGCCCCTGCACCGCTGCGCTCTGGCGGGCCAGCGCGCCCGGCTGCAGCAGCTTCGGGTCATGGTCGCGCAGCATCTGGCCGATCTGGCGCTGGACCACGCCCGGCCGCTCCGGCCAGAAGGACATGCGGTCGGCGCGCAGGTTCATGGTCAGCGGACCCGGCCGCAGATGCTGCACGGACGCCCAGGCATCGGTGACCTTGGCGTGGGCCGCGCGCGCCTCCTCCAGGCCGGCGGCGGTGGGACCGGCGGCGAAACGGTCGAGCGTGTCGACGTAACCTGTGGCGGCGGCAACCAGCGCGTCGAAGCGCGGCAGGGCATGGGTGCGGACCATGCCGCCCAGGAAGACGGCATCCTTGTCGGACTGGCGGGCGGCGAAGGCCGGCGTCCGCGGCAGCAGAGCCGCCACGGCGGCGGCGGCCGACATCAGTCCAAGCACTATGCGGCGTCGCATACGATCAAATCCCTTCTGCCGTTGGTTCTGCCGTTGGTGTGGATCGAAGCCCCCGCCCTTCCTTTACAAACCCAGCACGAAACGCACCAGCCGTTTCCGCTCCTCGCCCGACAGCGACATGAAGCGGTCCTTCGCCCCCTCCGCCTCGCCGCCGTGCCACAGGATCGCTTCGGCGACGCTGCGGGCGCGCCCGTCATGCAGGAGCGACAGCTGCCCGTCCTTGGCCGCCAGCCGGTTCAGGCCCCACAGCGGCGTGGTGCGCCAGTCCGACCCGCGCGCCTCGCCCATCGGCAGCTCGTCCCCCAATGCCGGGCCGAGGTCGTGGAGAAGCAGGTCGCTGTGCGGGAAGATCTCGCGGTTGGAAAGGGCAGGGTGATCCGGCTCCTCCGCCGTGCGCCAGGAGGGACGGTGGCAGGCGGCGCAGCCGGTGTCGGCGAACAGCGCCGCCCCCGCCTTGTCCTTCGGCGCCTCCAGGCTGCCGTCGGGCGGCAGGTCGCGCAGGTAGCCGTCGATCAGGCCGATGATCGTGCTGGGAATCTCCAGCCCCTCGAACTGCTTGGAATCGCCGTGCGGCGCCTCGCGGCAGGCGGTCTGCGCCGGGGTGCAGTCGCCCCAGGGCTCGCGATAGGCCGGCGTCGACATGCCGATGTCGAGGCTGAAGGCCTCCGAATTCTGATGCTCCAGCGTCGGATGCATCGCCTTCCAGCCGAAACGGCCGACCTGACGCTTGCCGTCCACCGTCACATGGTTCACCCGCCCGGAGACGGCACCGCCGGACGCCTCCTGCCGCGCCGCCTCGGCCTCGATGGCTTCGGCGGGGATGCGGTCGAGCAGGCCCATGCCGTGGACGCGCGGCGGCACGCGGGCGGACATCACCGTCGCCTCGGCCAGCGGGCCATAGCCGAGATCCTCGACGACCGGCGTCGGGTGGCGCAGGCGGACGGTCTCACCGTCGGGAAAGCGGACCTCCTCCTCGCGGTAGGTGACACGGGGGCGGCCTTCTATCACCTGTCCGAGAATGGCGTTGGACTGGATCTGCCGGCCATAGACCGGATCGCTGTTCAGCTTGATCGCATAGCCGACGCCCTGGTCGCCCGCCACCGCCGGATCGGGCGGGCGTCCGCCGCCGGCCCGCGGATGGCAGGTGGCGCAGGAGCGGGCGTTGTAGAGCGGCCCAAGGCCGTCCGCGGCCTGGGTCGCGGTGGGGGCGGCGACCCACTTGCGGCGGAACAGCGCCTCGCCGATGCGGTTGTCGAGGCTGTCGGCGGCCTGGGCGGTGGGGGCGGCGAGGAGGAGCAGGGCGGTCAGGGTGGCGGAACGGACCGCGCGTTTCCAAAGCGGAACGTCATCCCCGCGAAGGCGGGGATCCAGGGTCTGCATGGCGGTACTCGTGGAAAGGTCTGGATCCCCGCCTTCGCGGGGATGACGGGAACTGGTTTCCACTGGATCGGGTTCGGCTTTGCGTCGAAGCATCTCAAACAACGCGGATGTATCCCATCATGCCGGTGTCCTGGTGTTCGATGATGTGGCAGTGGAACATCCAGTCGCCGGGATTGTCGGCCTTGATCGCCACGCGCAGCCGTTCCTTCGGCTCCAGCAGCACCGTGTCGGCATGGTGGGGCACCACCTTGCGGCCGTCGGAGGACAGCACCTTGAAGGTGTAGCCGTGGATGTGGATCGGGTGCAGGTGCGGCGTCAGGTTGGCCAGCTCGAAGATGTAGCTGCGGCCCTTTTCCAGCGTGACCAGCGGCGGCGGCAGATGCTCGTGCCCGCCTTCCGGCCAGCTCTGCTGGTTGATCGCCCAGAAGGTCTTCGCCGACAGGCAAAGCGCGTCGGCATAGGGCAGGCCGGCCAGCACGTCCGGGGCGAAGCTCTGTGCCACCGCCGTGGCGGAGAAGGCCATCGGGATGATCGGCGCGTCCTTCAGGTCCGGTTCGGGAATGGCGGAGGCGGGCAGGGCGCGCGGCTTGAAGCGCTTGTTCGGCCGGGCGGGGCCGACGGCGCGGAAGGTGGCGAGCGGCCGGGGCTCCGCCGAATAGACGTTGGTCAGCCGCAGGGTCTGGCCCGCCTTGGCGGGCGCCCGGAACAGCACGTCGATGCGCATCGCCGGCCCCATCGGCCAGCCGTCCAGCGGGCGGGGCGGCAGCGGATTGCCGTCGACGGCGATGATCCAGGCATCCGCCCCCTCCACCCGCAGATCGACCACGCGCGTGCTGTCGATGTTGTAGAGGCGGGCACGAATGTCGCCGTTGGTGGGCACTTCGATCACCGGATCGATGGCGCCATTGACGGTGGACACGCTGCCGAAGGTGCCGGCGCGCGAGGCGCCGCGGTCGGTCATGAAGGTGCCGAACTTGCCGGTCTTGTCCAGTTGCCAGTCCTTGACCAGACAGACGAGGTCCGCGTCGAATTTGGGCGCGTCCGGCTCCTCGACGATCAGGACGCCGGCAAGGCCGCGGCCCAGAAGTTCCACCGTGTTGCAATGGGGATGGAAGAAGAAGGACCCGGCATCCGGCGGGGTGAACTCGTAGACATGGCGCTCGCCCGGTCTGGTCGGCGGCTGGGTCAGGTAGGGCACGCCGTCTTCCAGGTTCGGCAGGCGGATGCCGTGCCAGTGGACGGAGGTGTGCTCGTCCAGCTCGTTCACCAGCGTGGCGCGCAGCCGCTGGCCCTTGCGCATGCGGATGATCGGGCCGGGGAAGTGGTCGGCATAGGTGATGAGCGGCGATGGCTCCGCCGGTTCGGGCAGGATGCGCTGCATCCGCTGCTTGGCGACCAGTTCGACCTCGACCAGATCACCGGTCGAGGTGACGGGCGCCGGGGCGGCAAGGCCGGGCTGCAGCGCGCCCGCATCGGTAGCTTTCAATCCGGTCCCGCCAAGTGCCGTCGCCGCGACGGCGGCACCTCCGGCACGCAAGAGGGCGCGGCGGGAGAGAGGAACGGCGGGACGATGCGGCATGACGGCGGTCCAAAAACTTCAGGCGGGAAAAGTGCCGGCTCCGGTCCCGCCTCCGTCCCTCGCCGGATCGGCCCGGAAGGGAAGCGCGGGTGGTTCGGTCATGCGCGGGACGGCGCGGGACCGGGCCGGGTTAGACGTGCTTACTTGCCGACCTTCGACGGGTCGTCGAGGCTGTCGGACCCCTTGACCTCGACCGAGACGCCGAGCGCGGCGACGGCGCCTTCCAGCGCCTTCTTCTGGGCGACCAGACCGTCGATGCCGTTGGCGACCAGCTTGTTGCCCTCGTCGTTGTCGGCGGCGATCATCTGGTCGTAGGCCATCTTGCCGCTGTCGGCGGTGTCCTTGATCGCCTGCATCGCCTTCATGGTGTTGCCCATGGCGGTCTTCACCGCGGCGTCGGCGTCGGCGGACTTGGCGGCGACCAGCTGCGACAGCGAGGCGCCCGACACGGTCTTGCCGTCGGTGCGCTTGTAGCTGCCGTTGTAGACGTTCACCATGCCGACTTCGTCGTAATAGTGCGAGTTGTGGGTGTTGTCGGAGAAGCAGTCATGCTCCTCCTCCGGGTCGTGCAGCATCAGGCCGAGCTTCATGCGTTCGCCGGCCAGTTCGCCGTAGCTCAGCGAGCCGAGGCCGGTCAGCATGCGGGCGACGCCCTCGCCCTCCGGCGCCTTGGCGATGGAGACGCGGGCCTTGCCCTTGGCGGCCCAATCGGCCGTCATCTCGGACAGATCGTCGACCAGCATCTGGGTGGCGACCTTCAGGTACTGCGCGCGGCGGTCGCAATGGCCGTTGGTGCAGTCCTTGCCCTTGGCATAGTCGCTGGCCTTGCGCTCGCCCGCGCCGGGACCGGTGCCGTGCAGATCCTGGCCCCACAGCAGGAATTCGATGGCGTGATAGCCGGTGGCGACGTTCGCCTCGACCTTGCCGGCCTCGTGCAGCTTTTCGGCCAGCAGCTCCTTGGTGATCTTGGTGGCGTCGATGGTCTTGCCGCCGGCGGTGATCTTCGGGTTGGCGATGACGTTCGCCTTGGCGTAGGGGTTGCTTTCGCCGCCGGCATAGCCCTCGTCGACATAGTCGATCAGGCCCTCGTCCAGCGGCCAGGCATTCACCTTGCCTTCCCACTCGTCGACGACGGGATTGCCGAAGCGGAAGGCTTCCGTCTGCATGTACGGAACGCGGGCGGCCTTCCAGGCCTCGCGCGCCTTCGCCAGCGTCTCCTCGGTCGGGTTGGCGACCAGGGCGTCCACCGCCTTCTTCAGCGCCTTGGCGCCGTTGGTGGCGTCCTGATAGGCGGCATGGGCGATGTCGGCGTAATTCTTCGCCACGTCCTTGTAAGCCGGACCGGCCGCCTGGGCGGCGAACGGCAGCAGGGCAACGACGGCTACGGCGGCGAAGCCGGCAGCGCGCTTCGACATGGAGGTCTCCTCGAACGTCGGTGGTCGGTAATGGCAGCAAGTGCGACTTATTCTCAGCGAATAACGTCGCGAATCATTCTCACTGTCAAGCCCTATCCGCGTTGGGGGTACTCGGAAAAGCGCATGCCGCCGGTGCCGCGTCGATATGTCCCGGCGCTCAGCCCTGGCCGGGTGGCTGGCAGAGCGCCTGATCCAGGTCGTCGTAAAGATCGTCGGGCGACTCCAGGCCGACCGACAGGCGCAGCAGGTCGCCCGGCACCGGGGAGGTCGGGCCTTCGATGCTGGCGCGATGCTCGATCAGGCTCTCGACCCCGCCGAGCGAGGTGGCGCGGCGCCAAATGCCGACGCGGGCGGCGGCGTCGATGGCGGCCTGGGTGCCGCCCTTCACCCGGATGGACAGCATGCCGCCATAGCCGCCGGTCATCTGGCGCGAGGCGATGCCGTGACCGTGGAAGCCGGGCAGGCCGGGATAGAGCACCTCCGACACCCGCGGATGGGCCGACAGCCGCTCCGCCAACGCCATCGCCGCTGCGCTCTGCCAGCGGACGCGGGCGAACAGGGTGCGCAGGCCGCGCTGCAGAAGCCATGCCTCGAAGCTGCCGAGGATGCCGCCCTGCTGGGTCTGTACCGCCTTGATGCGGCCCCAGAACTCGTCCTTGCGGGCGGTGGTCAGGGTGCCGGCGACGATGTCCGAATGACCGTTCAGGTATTTGGTCGCCGAATGCATGACGATGTCGGCGCCCAGTTCGATCGGCCGGGTCAGCACCGGCGTGGCAACCGTGCTGTCCACCGCCAGCCACGCCCCGGCCTCGTGCGCCAGTTCGGCGACGGCGGCGATGTCGGTGACGGTCCACAGCGGGTTGGCCGGGGTCTCGACCCAGACCAGCCGTGTCTGACCGGGGCGGAGCGCGGAGCGCACCGCGTCGGTATCGCTGGTGTCCACCCCTTCGACCTTCAGCCCCCAGCGGGTGGCTGGTCCATGCACCCAGTTGCGGAAGGCCCAGTACATCACGTCGGGCACCAGCACATGGTCGCCCGGATCCAACGCCTGGAACACGGCGGTCGCCGCCGCCATGCCGGAGGCGAACAGCAGGGTGTCGGCGCCCTTTTCCAGTTCGGTGATCGTCCGCGACGGAATGTCGAAGGTGGGGTTGTCGGCGCGGGCATAGACCCGGCCGCGGCCATAGCCGTTGTCGGGGTCGCGGACATAGGTTGTGGACGGGTGGATCGGCGGAATGACCGCGCCGCTGGCCGCGTCCTCGAAGCCGAGGGCGCCGGCAGCGATGGTTTCGGGACGGTGGGGACGGTCGGTCATTGCCGGGGCACTCCGATATCGGGCCCGGGATCGGGCTTGAGGGGGGCAACAAGGATACGCCCCGCTTCGCCGTCGGCGCAACGTCCCGTCCCGGCTATCCGCTTTTGTCCGGAAGGCTCAGGCGTAACGGGCGATCAGCCGGGCCAGCGGCGGCCCGGACAGCACCACCACGAACAGCCGCAAGGTCTGCAGCGCCAGCACCAGCGGCAAATCCACCCCGCTGCCCAGCGCGATCACCACCACGGAATCGAGCCCGCCCGGACTGGTGGCGAGGAAGGCGGTCAGCGGGTCGGTCGGCAGCAGCGTGACCAGCACCCAGGCCGACAGGCTGCACAGCGCGATCATCAGCCCGGTCGACAGCAGCATCTGCGGCACGGCGCGCATCGCGTGGCGCAGCACCTCGCGGGTGAAGCGCAGGCCGATGCTCCAGCCGATGACGGTGTAGGTGACGGTCAGAAGCAGGTGCGGCAGCTGCAGGGTCACCCCGGCGCCGGCCTGGACCAGCGCACCCAGCACCATCGGCACCAGGAGCGCGCCCGAGGGGATGCGGAACCGCTGGCCGATCCAGCCGCCCAGCCCGGCGACCAGCAGCGTCGCCGCCAGCCCCCGCAGGTCCATCGCCTCCACCGGCGCCACCGGCAGGGCGCCGCCGTCCGGGGCGGCGGTCAGCGCGTGCGTGACCAGCGAAGCGCTGAGTACGACAAGAACCACGCGCAGATACTGCATCACCGCCACCAGCCGCGCGTCCGCGCCGTATTCCCCGGCCATGGCGACCATGGCGGCGGCGGCGCCCGGTGACACCCCCCAGGCGGCAGTGGTGCCGGGCAGGCTGCCGTAGCGGACGAACAGCCAGCCGACGATGCCGCTGACCAGCACCGTCAGCCCGACGGTTCCCAGCATCAGCGGCCAGTTCCGCGCGATGGACAACAGGATCGACGAGGTGACGGCATGGGCGACCAGACAGCCGATGATCGCCTGCGCCATGGTGAAGCCCGAGGGCGGCACCCGGATGGACGCGCCGCCGACCCCGAGCGCGATGGCCCCGATCATCGGCCCGATCAGCCAGGCCGCCGGCAGCCCGACCGCCTCCAGTCCCAACGTCACCGCGGCCGACAGGGCGAGCAGCCCCGCCCATTGCGCCACCGTCCGCGCGCGGAGCTTCGGCCAGCCCCCCTCCGACCCGTCCCTTGTCCCGACCACGAACTCTTACCTTTACGAATGATTTGCGTCCCCGGCATGCTGCCTGCCGCCGGCCTTGCCCGTCCAGCAGGCGAACGGGCGCGGCAGCCATGCGCGGCCGACGTTGAACAGGAGTGCGGAACCGGGGTGCGGGGAGCCCGATCAGCGGGCGGTGCGGATACGGGTCAGGAAATCGCCGACGCCGCGGTTCAGGTCGTCCGCCTGCCGGTGCAGCAGCCCGGCGGCGGCCAGCACCTCCCGGGCGATGCCGCCGGTCTCCGACGAGGATTGCGTCACCTGACCGATGGAGTCGGTGACCCGGCGGGTGCCGACCGCCACCTCCTGCACGTTGCGGGTGATTTCCTGGGTCGCGGCGGTCTGCTGCTCCACCGTGGCGGCCACGGTGGTGACGATCTCGTTGATGTGGGTGATGGTGCGGCCGACCGCGTGGATCGCCTCGGCCGCATTGCCGGCGGCGCTCTGCATGCCGGCGATCTGGCTGGAGATGTCCTCCGTCGCCTTGGCGGTCTGGTTGGCGAGGTGCTTCACCTCGTTGGCGACGACGGCGAAGCCTTTGCCCGCCTCCCCGGCGCGGGCCGCCTCGATGGTGGCGTTCAGCGCCAGCAGGTTGGTCTGGCTGGCGATGTTGCTGATCAGCTTGACCACGTCGCCGATGCGCTTGGCTTCCTCGACCAGCCCGCTGACGGTGCTCTTCGTCCGCTCCGCCTCGTCGACGGCGGAGGAGGAGATGCGGGACGATTCGGTGACGTGGCGGCTGATGTCGGCGATGGAGATGGAGAGCTGTTCGGTCGCCGCGGCCACCGTCTGCATGCTGGACGAGGTGACTTCGGTTTCCGACGCCACGTCGGAGGAGCGGCGGCTGGTGCTGGTGGCGATTTCCGACATGCGCTGGGCATGGGCCTGCATCTGGTTGGAGGCGGCGACCGTGCCCTCCACGATGCCTTTCACGCTGTCCTCGAATGTGCCGGCGAGCCGGTCGAGCGTGGCGCGCTTGCTCTCCTCCTCCGCCTCGCGATAGGTCTCCAGAAGCAGCTCGATGTCGAACCACGCGATCTTGTTCAATGTCTCCAGCTGTGCGGCGCGGGTGCGGCGGGCGGCGGCACCGAACAGGTTGGCGGCCAGACCATCGTCGCCACCGGTGAGGCCAAGCTCGCGGGCGATGTTGGAACTGACGACGTAATGGCAGATCGACACCGCATAGGCGGGGACGCCGTTCCGATAGAACAGGGTCGCGAGCCGTTTCGCGGATTCGGCGAACTCGGCATCGATCCGGCCGGACGCGGCCCGCGTCCAGTGGTCCAGCCGGGCGGCATGAACGTCGGGAAGCTTCAGCGCCGCCTGGATCTCCGGCCAGGCGTCGAAATGCCGGTGCCATTCATTCAGAAGCGCGGGAAGCCGCCGCTCCGCAAATTCGCGGTTGCCCCGAAGCCGGGCCAGATCGTCATTGGTAATGGAGAAGGTGGCAAGTCGCTTCGTCTGCGAATCAGTCAGCTCGGCGGTCATGATTTTCGACGATCCTTGGTTCAGGTGCCTCTCAAGGATCGTTCTACGCAATCTTGGCCGTTCCGGATTGCCGGAGAGCGGTCGCGGATGCCCCCTTTTTCTGCATACGCTGATATGCGTACGAAAGAGTTCAGCGGCCGATCATAGACGGAAGACGGCCTATGAGTCCGTGCACTTTCGACCTGTCATGCGGGTCGCGGGCGCAGGCCGTTCAGCAGAAGGGCGATGGACTGCCGCGAGATCTCCGCCGGGTCCAGGTCACCGTCGGGACGATACCAGCGCGCGACCCAGCTGAGCGCGCCCGACAGGGTGAAGGCGGCGATCTTCGGATCGCAGGGGGCGATGCTGCCCTCTGCGATGCCGCGCTCGATCAGGCTGCGGAATTTCAGGTCGATGCGGCGCTTCAGGCCGCGCAGGGTGCGGCGGCTCTCCTCGGTCAGCGGTTCCTCGCCGACGCGGATCACGCACATGCCGAAATCCATGGTGACGATGCCGACATAGGTGCTCATCACCGCCACCAGCTCGTCATAGGCGCTGCCGCCATGGCCGATCACTTCGCTTGATGCGTTGTCGAGCAGTTCCAGCCCGATCCGCACGCACTCGAACAGGATTTCCTCCTTGTTCTTCACATAATAGTAGATCGTCGGCTTGGTGACGTTCAGCCGCCGGGCGATGTCGTCCAGCGAGGTGGCGTGATAGCCAAGCTCGTTGAACGCCTGCGCCGCGGTTCGCAGCACGGCGATCCGCTTTTCCTCGCGCTCGCTGCGGCGGTCGGCGACGGTCTTCCACGGCGAGTCCGACATCCGGCACAGGCTCCCTTCGATCATTTCCCAAACCATCCCGCGGGGCTTCGCGGCCCATCGCTTTCCCATTTGCCGGTGCCCATGTCCAGGGGCAGCATAAATCCGTTCGTTCAGCAAACTTGTTTCCGTTCCTACTTTCAAGTAACTTAAGTTCCAGCCAGTAAAAAAGAAAGCTGGCCACGCCCGTGCTGCGGTGAGCGGCGCCGGTCGCGAAAACCTGAAAACCGGGAGGACACGCATGCCTATGGACGTTGCGAACAACGCGATCGCCGCGGCGCGCGGCATCAGCATCGGCGGCGCTCTGGCGCGGGCGGCACGGCGGTATGGCGACCGCATCGCGCTTCGCTATGAAGGGCGGGAATGGAGCTTCAGCGATCTGCACACCGCCGCGAAGCGGGTGGCAAGGCGGTTCACGGACATCGGCCTGAAGCGGGGGGATCGGGTGGCGGCCTTCGGGCGCAATTCTGACGCCTATGTCGTGGCGTGGCTGGGCTGCGCGGTCGGCGGCTTCATCCATGTGCCGGTCAACTACGCCCTGACGGGGGAGGAGCTGTCCTACATCCTGACCCAGTCCGGCGCGCGGATGGTGCTGCACGATGCCGATCTCGCCGGCCCTCTGGCCCATGCCGGGAAGACCGCGCGGCTGGAATGGACCGGCACGCTGGCCGCCGGAACCGGCGAGCTGGACGTACTCGCCATCGCAAAGGATGCGGGCGCATCGGCGGACATCGACGTGGTGGTGGATGCCGACACGGTGGTTCAGCTTCTCTACACCTCCGGCACCACCGCGGCGCCGAAGGGCGCGATGATGACCCACGGCAGCCTGCTGGCGGAGTATGAAAGCGCCATCCACGACTGCCGTTTCGCCGAAAGCGACCGGTCGCTGGCGGCGCTGCCGCTCTACCATTCGGCGCAGATGCACGTCTTCCTGATGCCGCAGCTGATGGTCGGCGCAACCACGCTGCTGATCCAGGCCCCGGCGTTGAAACAATGTCTGGAACTGATCGAGGCGCACCGCATCACCTCCTTCTTCGCGCCGCCCACCGTCTGGGTCGGGCTGCTGCGCCATCCCGATTTCGACGCGCATGATCTGGGGTCGCTGGAAAAGCTCTATTACGGCGCCTCGATCATGCCGGTGCCGGTGCTCCAGGAGCTTCGCCGGCGCCTGCCCAACGCCCGCGCCTTCAACTGCTACGGCCAGAGCGAGATCGGCCCGCTCGCCACCGTCCTGGCGCCGGAGGAGCATGAGGAACGCCCCGCCTCCGCCGGCCGCCCGGTGCTGAATGTCGAGACGCGGGTGGTCGATCTGGAAATGAACGATGTGCCGCCGGGCACCCATGGCGAGATCGTCCACCGCTCCCCCCAGCTGATGGTCGGCTATTGGGACAAGGAGCGCGAGACGGAGGAGGCCTTCCAGGGCGGCTGGTTCCATTCCGGCGACGTCGGCTATCTCGACGAGGCCGGCTATCTCTACATCGTTGACCGCATCAAGGACGTCATCAACACCGGCGGCGTGGTGGTCGCCAGCCGCGAGGTGGAGGAGGCGATCTACACCCACCCCGCCGTCGCCGAGGTCGCGGTGGTGGCGCTGCCCGACCCGAAATGGATCGAGGCGGTGACCGCCTTCGTCGTGCTGCGCAGCGGCCAGAGCGTCGATGCCGAGGGGTTGATCGCCCATTGCCGGGGCCATCTGGCGCCCTTCAAGCTGCCCAAGCAGGTGCATTTCGTCGACAGCCTGCCGCGCAACACCGCCGGCAAGCTGCTGAAACGCGAGCTTCGCCGCGCCTATAGCGAGACCGTGGGCGGCGAGACCGCCGCATGAGCGCCTATGAACCGCCGCTGCAATCCGTCCGCTTCCTCGTCAACGAGGTGCTGAAGGCTCCCGCGGCGCTTGCCGCAGCGGGTTGGGAGGACGCGACGCCCGACCTGTTCGACGCGGTGCTGGCCCAGGCCGGGCGGCTGGCGGTGGACGTGTTGCTGCCGCTCGACCGTTCCGGCGATGAAGAGGGCGCGCGGGTGGAGGGCGACGGCGTGCGGATGCCCGCCGGCTTCGGTGAGGCGTGGCGGCACTGGCGCGAGGGCGGCTGGAACGGGCTGGCCGGCGACCCGGCCTATGGCGGGCAGGGAATGCCGGCGCTGCTCGACACGCTGGTGACGGAGATGGTGTGCGCGGCGAACCTCGCCTTCAGCATCACCCCCGGCCTGACCCAGGGCGCCATCCGGGCGCTCGCCGCCCATGGCGACGCGGCGGTGAAGGAGCGCTGCCTGCCGCCGATGCTGGCCGGCGACTGGACCGGCGCCATGGCGCTGACCGAACCGCAGGCCGGCACCGATTTGGGGCTGCTGCGCACGCGGGCGGAACCGGCGGGCGATGGCACCTACCGGTTGGCGGGGCAGAAGATGTTCATCTCCTCGGCCGATCACGACCTGACCGACAACCTCGTGCATCTGGTGCTGGCCCGTCTGCCGGACGCGCCGCCGGGTACCCGCGGCATCAGCCTGTTCGTCGTGCCGAAGCGTCTGTCCGATGGCGCCCGCAATAGCTGGTCGGTGCTGTCGGTCGAACGCAAGATGGGCCTGCATGCCTCGCCGACCTGCGTGGTGTCCTATGATGGCGCCGTCGGCTGGATGGTGGGAGAGCCGCATCGCGGCCTTGCCGCCATGTTCACGATGATGAACCACGAACGGCTGTTCGTCGGCATCCAGGGCATCGGGGTGGGAGAACGCGCGGCACAGGCGGCCTTGACCTATGCTCGGGAGCGCGTGCAGGGCAGGGCGCCCGGTGGTGGCGGAACGGGTGGAGCGGGCGATCCGATCCTGCATCACCCCGACGTAAGGCGGATGGTGCTGACCGCCCGCCTGCTGGCCGATGCCGGACGGGCGCTCGCCGGATGGGTGGCGCTGTGGCTCGACCGCGCCGCCAAGGATCCGTCGCTGGCGGAGGAGGCGGAGGATTGGGCGGCGCTGCTGACCCCGGTGGTGAAGGCAGCCGGCACCGATTTCGGCTTCGAGGCGGCGGTGCTGGCCCAGCAGGTGATGGGCGGCCACGGCTATATCCGCGACAATGGCGTCGAACAGCTGGTCCGCGACGTGCGGGCGACGCAGATCTATGAGGGCACCAACGGCGTCCAGGCGCTCGACCTCGTGCAGCGCAAGCTTGGCCTGCATGGCGGCCGGCCGCTGATGCGGATGCTGGACGCGGTCGAGGATGCGGCGGCGACGCTGGCCGACGATCCGGCGACGGCCGAACTGGCGGAGCCGCTGCGGAGCGCTGCCGACCGGCTGCGCGGCCTCGCCGGCTGGCTGCGGCAGGAGGGGCGCGACCCGCGCGACGGGGCGGCCGGGGCGACCGACCTGTTGCGGCTGACGGCGCTGGTCGCCTATGGCTGGATGTGGGGGCTGACTGCCAGCGCGGCGGCCCAACGGCCGGACGGTTATGACCCGGCATTCCTCGATGCGCGCATCGGGCTGGCCCGCGTCTTCATGACCCGGCTGCTGCCCGAAACCGCCATGCTGGAAGCACGCATCCGCAGCGGCTATGCCGGATTGGACGCGGGGCTGCCCGACCGGTTGGAGGGCGTCGAAGGATAGCGATCCCTCACGCAGCCGCGACGATCAGAACGGCCGCGATCAGCGCCACCGCATCTTCCAGCAGGGCGGCGGGGCGGTCGCGGCCGAAGGCGGCGGCCATGCGCATGCGCGCGGCGTAACCGACGAGCGTGCCTGCGACGGCGCCGATGCCGCCGGCGACCAGACCGTCGACCCAGAATCCGGCATTCGCCCCGATGGCAGCCCCGGCTATGGCGCCGCCGGCGATGCGGCTGGCGAAGGGGAAGGGCAGCTTGCGGCTGGGCGTGGTCGGCAGCTTGTCCACAACCAGCTCCACCACGGCCATCGCGGTGAAGACCCAGGGCGACACCGGGTGTCCGAGGAAGAACAGCCAGCTCCCCGACACATCGAGCCAGCCGCCATAGGCGGCCCAACTGACCGCGGCCGGGGCGAGCAGCGTGCGCGAGCCGGAGACGGCGCCAATCAAAAAGGCGAGGATCAGGGCAGGCATTCTGTCATCCACCGTCAATTACAGAATCGTCAATTACGGGACCGTCCACGCACCGCCCGCAACATCCGTCGGAGAGCCTCGGTTCTGGTACCGGGGCCGCCATGGAACAGGCGCAGGGCCGCCAGCATCAGCGCGTCGTCGCCCTCGCGCGGAGCGTCGAAATGCGGGCGCAACCGCCCCCTGCGCACCGAGACGGTCTTCACCTGCGTCATCTCCAGAAGTCCTTCGGCACCACGGGTGACGCCCCAGCCGCTGGCATGCCGTCCGCCGAAGGGCAGGCGCGGGTCGGCGGTCGGCACGATCAGGTCGTTGATCGTTACCGTCCCGGCATCGATCCGTCCCGCCAGTTCCCGCGCCTGCGCCACCGGCCCGAAGACCGACGCCCCCAGCGCATAGGGGCTGTGGGCTGCCGCCTCCAGTGCCTCCACCATATCCCGGACCGGCACCAGCGACAGGACAGGGGCGAAGATCTCCTCGCGCAGCAACGCCATGCCGGGCCGCGCGTCGGCGAGGATCAGCGGCGTCATGGCGGGGCGCTCCTCCGTCGGCACAATCCCCAGCGCACGCGCCCCCTCCGCCACCGCATCACGCGCCAGGCTGGCAAGCCGCCGTCTGGTCGGCAGGGGCACCGGCACCTGCGGGATCGCGGCGGCGTGACGGACAAGGGCATCCTCCAGACCTGCGGCCATCCCGCGCGGCACGAAGACCCGCCGTGGCGCGATGCAGGTGGCGGAGCCGTTGAGCCGCAGGCCGAAGGCCAGCGCGCGAGCGACCTGCTCCACCTCCGCGCCCTTTAGGACGAAGACGGCGTCGTTGCCCGACAGCTCCATCGTCGAGGGCACCAGATGGCGGGCGAGTTGTTCCGCCACCGCCCGTCCGGTGTCGGCAGATCCGGTCAGCACCAGCTTGTCGATGCCCGCCGCGATGGCCTCGGCCACCGCCCCGGCGGACTCGTCCAGCACCCGGAACAGTCCCGGCGGCAGGCCGGCCTCCTCCAGCCATTCCCCCAGCAGGACCATCGGCGCGCCGCATCCCGGCGCCGGTTTGACCAGCACCCTGTTGCCGGCCACCAGCGCCTGGACCGCCTGCACGCCCGGCAGCAGCAGCGGGTAGTTGGACGGCCCGACGATCAGGACCGCGCCGACCGGCTCCCGCCGCACCTCCGCCTCCACCCCGAACAGCCAGAGCGGACGCCCGCGCCGGCCCAGCCGCCTTGGCGCCAACAGGCCGGCCGCCTCGCGTTCCAGAAACCGGCAGGCCTCAGCCAGCGGCAGGATTTCGGCGCTCACGCTTTCCGCGGCACGTCGGCCCGGTCGTGTTTCCAGTGATCGCACGAGCCTTTCGGCATCGGCCGCGATCCGGTGGCGAAGTCCGCGAATAACCGAAAGTCGTAGTGAAACGCATTGGGCGTTCCACGCCGTATAATCGGCGGATTGCCAATACCTTTCATTTCTTTCCGAAAGGGTTACGACATCAGGGGAAGGGCTGTTGTTGCGATCCATTTTCGACCCGGCTTCGTAACCACGAAGACAGAGTTCGGCAGCGCAGGAGCGTTTGGCAAGCGGATGGAACGACAAGTCGTGATCATCGGCGCGGGACCGGGCGGATTGGCATCCGCGATGCTCCTGGCGCTTACGGGTGCGAAGGTGACGGTGCTGGAGCGGCAGGACCGTATCGGCGGCCGGTCGGCCGGCTTCTCGATGGACGGATACCGCTTCGACACCGGACCAACCTTCTTCCTCTATCCCCGCATTCTGGAGGAGATCTTCGAGGCCTGCGGACGGCGCCTGTCGGACGAGGTCGACCTGATCCGCCTCGACCCGCTCTACCGTCTGGTGTTCGAAGGCGGCGGCGAGTTGCGCGTCCAGGCCCAGATGTCGGCGCTGATGGCGGAGATCGCCAAGCTCAGCCCGCGCGACGCCGAGGGTCTGCCGCGCTTCCTTGCCGACAACCGGGCGAAGATGGAACGCTTCCGCCCGGTTCTGGAATCCGACTTCTCCAGCCCCTGGGCCCTGGCGTCGCTGCCGATGCTGAAGGCGTTGGGCCGGCTGTCTCCGCACCGGTCGGTGGACCGCGACCTGTCCCGCTACTTCCAGGACCCGCGCATCCGCCTCGCCTTCTCGTTCCAGAGCAAATATCTGGGCATGTCGCCCTTCCGCTGCCCCAGCCTGTTCACCATCCTGTCCTTCCTGGAGCATGAACACGGCGTCTTCCACCCCCGTGGCGGGACGGAGGCGGTGATGGAGGCGATGCGCCGCGTGGCGGAAAGCCTGGGCGTCACCGTGCGGCTGAACGAGACGGTGCGCCACATCCGGTTCCAGGGCCGACGCGCCGTCGGCGTGCGGACGGAGGCCGGCGACTATCCGGCCGACGCGCTGGTCATCAATGCCGACTTCGCGCGGGCGATGACGACGCTGGTGCCCGACGACCTGCGCCGGCGCTGGAGCGACGCCCGCCTCGCCACCAAGAAATTCTCCTGCTCCACCTTCATGCTCTATCTGGGCATCGAGGGCAGGGTGGACGGGCTGGACCACCACACCGTTTATCTGGCGGAGGATTACGCCCGCAACCTCGCGGAGATCGAGGAGTGCCGGGAGTTGCCGCGCCGCCCGTCGATTTACGTCCAGAACGCCTGTGTCACCGATCCGGAAATGGCACCGCCCGGCGGCAGCACGCTCTACATCCTGGTGCCGGTCGGGCACCAGCGCGGCCACATCGACTGGAAGGCGGAGGCGCCGCATTACCGCCGGCTCGTGCTGGACCGGCTGGCCGGCTTCGGGCTCGGCGATCTGGAGCGTCGCATCCGGGCGGAGCGGGTGGTGACGCCGGCCGACTGGGAAAGCCGGTTCGCCATCCATCGCGGCGCCACCTTCAATCTGGCGCACAGCCTGGACCAGATGCTCCACCGCCGGCCGCGCAACCGGTTCGAGGATTTGGACGGCGTCTATCTGGTGGGCGGCGGCACCCATCCCGGCAGCGGATTGCCGGTCATCTTCGAAGGCGCACGCATCACGGCACGGCTGCTGGCTCAGGAACTGGGCCTGCCGACGCCCTGGCGCACGAAGACCATAGGTTTGTCCGGCATGCTGCGGCAGGCCGTTGCAGGGGGGATGGCATGACGGATCGGATCGCGGTGATCGGCGGGGGGCTGGGCGGGCTGGCGGCGGCGGTCGTGCTGGCGGCGCGCGGGCACAAGGTGACCCTGCTGGAAAGGAATGCCTGGGTCGGCGGCAAGGCGGCGGTGCTGGAGGACAGCGGCTTCCGCTTCGACATGGGGCCGACCATCCTGACGGTGCCGCGCGTCCTGCGCCGCATCCTGGAAGAAGCCGGCTGCGACCTCGACCGCGAGTTGGAGATGGTGCGGCTGGAGCCGCAATGGCGCTGCTTCTTCGACGACGGCACGGTTCTGGACCTGTCGGAGAATGTCGGGACCATGGCGGCCGAACTGGACCGGCTGGCCCCCGGACGCGGGGCGGGGGAGGGCTATCGCCGCTTCCAGGCGATGTCGGAACGGCTGCACGGCATCTCCGAACGCTTCTTCTTCTGGAAGTCGGTGGAGGATTTGGGCGACACGCTGAACTTCCGCAACAGCTTCAACGCCAGCACCCTGTCCGACGTGCTGGCCCTGCGGATGGGCAGCACGGTGGCGGGCACCATCCGCAACCATGTGCCGGATGCGCGGGCGGCGCAGATGCTGGACCATTTCACCCAGTATGTCGGCTCCTCCCCCTACGGCTCGCCGGCGGTTCTGTGCGCCATCGCCCATATGCAGACCAATGACGGCGTCTGGTATCCGATGGGCGGCACCCGTGCCGTGCCGGCGGCGCTGGAGCGGGTGGCGCGTCGGCTGGGCGTCGACATCCGCACCGACACCGGCGTCCGCCGCCTGCAGGTGGAGCGCGGGCGCGTGGTGGCGGTCGAGACCGACGGGGGCGAGCGCATCCCGGTCTCCGCCGCCGTGTCGAACATGGATTCCGTCCGGACCTACCGGGAGCTGGTCGGGGGTCAACCGGCCAAACGGTTCGCCAGACGACGCAGCTACGAGCCGGCCTGTTCCGGCGTGGTGTTCTATCTGGGGCTGGACCGCGCCTACGATCACCTGCTGCACCACGACTTCGTCTTCTCCCGCGATCCGGAAGAGGAATTCGACTGGATTTATCGTCAGGGAGAACCGGCGCCCGACCCGACCTGCTACATCGCCGCCCCGGCCCGCACCGAGCCGGGCGTCGCGCCAAAGGGCGGCGAGGCGCTGTATGTGCTGGTCCATACCCCCTATCTGCGCGAGCGCCATGATTGGAGCCGCATGCTGCCGGCCTATCGCCGGGTGGTGTTCGACAAGCTGAAGCGCACCGCCGGCATGCCCGATCTGGAGGACCGCATCCGGGTCGAACATGTGCTGACGCCGCAGGACATCCACGACCGCTACAATGTGCTGAACGGCGCCATCTACGGCTTGGCGAGCCACGGCCGCTTCATGGGCGCCTTCAAGCCCGGCAACCGTTCGCGCGATGTGGAGGGGCTGTATCTGGCCGGCGGGGCCGCCCATCCGGGGCCGGGCATGCCGATGGTGCTGATGTCGGGCTGGATCGCCGCCGACAGCCTGGACCAGGACCTGCGCGGCAGCGCCATTCGCGCCGTGGCCTGACGGAAGGCGACGGGAGGCATGACGGAAAGGATGACCGACGATCCGGTTGCGTTACGGTCGCGGCTGCTCTGCTGGTTCTTCGGCGGAGTGATGGCCCGGCGTTTGCGGCGCGGCTTCCATGCCGTGCGGCTAGCGCGGCCGGGTTGGCCGGTGCTGCCGCCGGGCCGACCGGTCATCGTCTATCTGAACCACCCGTCCTGGTGGGATCCCGCCCTGCTGATCGTGATGGGAACCACCCGGTTCCGCGGCCGGCCCGGCTTTGGGCCGATCGATGGGGAGATGTTGCGCCGCTACCGCTTCATGCGCCGGATCGGCCTGTTCGGGCTGGAACCCGGCCGCGCCGGATCCGTCACCTTCCTGCGCACTGCCGAGCATATCCTGGCCGATCCGCGCGCGATGCTGTGGATCACGGCGGAGGGCGCCTTCACCGATCCACGCCGCCGCCCGGTGACCCTGCGGCCGGGAATCGCCCATCTGGTCCGCCGCACGCCCTCGGCCCTGGTGGTGCCCTTGGCCGTCGAATACCCGTTCTGGGACGAACGCACGCCGGAGGCTCTGCTCCGTTTCGGCGAGCCGATGGAGGCCGCCTCCTTCGCCGACCTGCCGGTGCCGGAGATCGCGGCGGATCTGGAAGGGCGGCTGGAGATGGTGATGGACCAGTTGGCGCTCGACGCGCAATGCCGCGACCCGGCGCGTTTCCTGACGCTGATGGAGGGAACGGTGGGGGTCGGCGGGGTTTACGACCTGTGGCGCCGGGCGCGGGCCTGGGCCGGCGGACGCGCTTTTTCCGCGGCACACAGCGAAGGGCAGAGACGGATGCCGGAGCGGGAGGTGAAACGGCCATGAGCGTCATCGACCTGATCGCCGGCCTGTCGCTGGCTCTGGCTCTGCTGCCGCTGGGGCAGGGGATCCTCAACCTGTATCTCTATCGCAGACCGACCGTCGCCCCGCCGCTGGGCACCGCCGTCAGCATCCTGATCCCCGCCCGCAACGAGGAGGCCGGCATCGCCGCCGCCGTCGATGCGGCGCTGCTCAGCCGCGGCGTCGAGGTGGAGGTCGTGGTGCTCGACGACCACTCCACCGACCGCACGGCGGAGATCGTCCGCGCCATCGCCGCCCGCGACCCGCGCGTGCGGCTGGAGCCCGCACCGCCGCTGCCGCCGGGCTGGTCGGGCAAGCAGCATGCCTGTCAGGTGCTTGCCGGCCTGGCGCGCTATCCCGTGCTGCTCTTCCAGGACGCCGACGTGCGGTTGTCCCCCGCCGCGGCCCGTTTGACCAGCGGCGCCCTGCTGTCGGGCGGGAACGGCCTGGTCAGCGGCTTCCCGCGCGAGGAGACCGGGACGCTGGCCGAGGCGCTGGTGATCCCGCTGATCCATTTCCTCCTGCTCGGCTACCTGCCGATGGCGGGAATGCGTCGCACCACCGATCCACGCTTCGGCGCCGCCTGCGGCCAACTGATCGCGGTGAGGAAGGCGGCTTATCTTCAGGCGGGCGGCCATGCCGCCATCGCCGCCTCGCTCCATGACGGGGTGACGCTGCCGCGCGCCTTCCGCCGGGCCGGACAGGGCACCGACCTGTTCGACGCCACCGGCCTTGCCTGCTGCCGGATGTATCGCGGCTGGCGTGAGGTGTGGTCCGGCTTCTCCAAGAACGCGACGGAGGGGATGGCGACCCCGGCCGCCCTGCCGGTCTGGACCCTGCTGCTGTTCGGCGGCCATGTGCTTCCCTGGATACTGCTGGGCTGGACGGCTCTGCACCCGCTGCCCATGGCGGCGGTCGTCATGGCCGGGTTGGCGGCGGCGGCCGGGGTGATCTTCCGCCTGCTGTTGGCTGTCCGATTCCGCCAGAGCGTCGTCGGCGCCCTGCTGCACCCGATCGGAATCCTCGTCATGCTGGCGATTCAATGGTCGGCGCTGCTGCGTGCCCGCCATGGCAAGCCGGCGGAGTGGCGGGGCCGGGCCTATCCGGCCGGGCCGGGACCGGAGGCGCCATGACCCCTTGGCTGCGCCGAAATGGGCACCGCATCTTCCACCCGCTGGCCGGCGCCGACGCCGCCACGCTGGCGACCGTGCTGCGCGACGGCGGCGGGGTCGGGCCGCTGCACCTGCACCGCGTCGCCACCGCGCTGGGGGCCGCCGCGATCCGCGCGCCGTTCGATTTGCTGGAGCAGAGGCGGGTGAAGCGGTTCGCGGGGCAGGGCAGGGCCGCCGGATCGCCGCCGTTGTTCATCCTCGGTCACTGGCGCAGCGGCACCACCCATCTGCTGAACCTGCTGGCCCAGGACCCGCGCTTCGCCGCCCCCGATCCGCTGGCGGTCGGCCTGCCCTGGGGCTTTCTGGGCCTGAGTTCCTTCTGGCGCTCCCGGCTGGAGGAATGGCTGCCGCCCGACCGAATCATCGACGCCATGCCGGTCGACCCCACCTCTCCGCAGGAGGACGAACTGGCCCTCGCCCTGATGCAGCCGCTGTCCTATTACCACGGCATCTTCTTCCCCAAACATCTGCGCCGCGCCTTCCACCAGGGCGTGCTTTTCGAGGATTGCCGCCCGGAGGCCGTCGACCTGTGGCGCCGTCGGATGGCCCTCTACCTGACCAAGATGCAGATCTATTGCGGCGGCCGGCGCCTGCTGATCAAGAATCCGGCCCACACGCCGAAACTGGCGGAGCTGCTGAGGCTGCGCCCCGATGCGCTCTTCGTCCATATCCATCGCGACCCGTACGAGGTCTTCAGTTCCACCCGCCGCATGCTGCTGACCCTGCTGCGGGAGTTCTCGCTGCAATCCTACGATCTGCGGGCGGTGGACGGGCTGGTGCTGGACCTCTACCCGGCGATGATGGCGCGTTTCGACCGCGACCGGGCGCTGTTGCCGCCCGGCCGGCTGGTGGAAATCCGCTATGACCGCTTCGTCGCCGACCCGCTGGAGACGCTGGGCGAGGTCTATGACGGGCTTGCTCTCGGCCCGTTCGAGCCAGTACGGCCGCGGGTCGAGCGCCACCTCGCCGACGTCCGCGACTACCGCCGGGCCCGTCACGACCTGGAGGACACGGCCCGCAGCGCCGTCCGCCGGCGCTGGGCCTTCGCCTTCGACCGCTGGGGCTATTGAGCCGTCAGGCTTCGCCGCGTTCCTCGCGCTTTGCCTGCTGCCACAGCGCTTCCATCTCGTCCAGCGTCGCGTCCTGCGGCTTGCGCCCCACGGTGGACAACAGCGCCTCGATGCGGTGGAAGCGGCGTTCGAACTTGGCGTTGGTGCCGCGCAGCGCCGCCTCCGGCTCCACCTTCAGCCGGCGGGCGAGGTTGACCAGCGCGAACAGCAGGTCGCCCAACTCGTCCGCCACCCGTTCCTGAGCCGAACCGGCGTCCATCTCCGCCCGCAACTCCCGCACCTCCTCCTCGATCTTGTCGAGGATGTCGCGGGCATCCGTCCAGTCGAAGCCGACGCGCGCCGCACGGTTCTGCAGCTTCAGCGCGCGGGTCAGCGCCGGCAGCCCGGCGATCACGCCCTCCAGCGCCGACGGCGCCCGGCCTTCCTCGGCCGCCTTCGCCGCGCGCTCGGCCGCCTTGTGGTCCTCCCAGCGCGAAGTCTGATGGTCCGACGACTTCACCTCTTCCGGTCCGAAGACGTGGGGGTGACGGCGGATCATCTTGTCGGTGATGACGCCGGCCACTTCGTCGAAGTCGAACAGCCCTTCCTCGCGCGCCATCTGGCTGTAATAGACGACCTGGAACAGCAGATCGCCCAGTTCCTCGCGCAGGGCGACCTTGTCGTCCTTCTCGATGGCGTCGGCGACCTCATAGGCCTCTTCGATCGTGTGCGGCGCGATGGAGCGATAAGTCTGCTCCAAATCCCACGGACACCCGCCGTCGGGATTCCGCAGCCGCGCCATCACGTCGAGCAGCCGGTCGATGTTGCGGGTCATGTCGTGCCGTCTCCGATTGCGGGGAGGGGAAAGTCCGGGACGATAGCGGACGGGCGTCGATGGGGGAAGGTTCGCGGTACCGGCACTGACATTCCTACTTTGCGGGCGGGCTTAGCGCACATAACTTTCATTATGGAAAAATATTGCTGATCTTCGGCGATTGTCCCACCCCGGGCGAAGGCCTATACTCACGGCAGGCGCCGGCGTAAATTTGGCCATGCCGGGAACCCTTCGGGGCCGCTGGGATGTGATGGCTCCCAGGCCGGCGCCTCTCAATCCAGCGTTTTTCGGACCAATTCGCCGCGCCGATGAAAGCGCGGAAGGTCGGCGGGTCGCATACGGCGGAAGGATTGCAGGTAAACTTCCTTGCCGTCGCGTGTCGTTTTCAGTGCGGCATACCACCATTTGCCATTGAAATGCGCGACAACAACGTGGTGGTCACGGTCCGCCCGGACCTCGCCACGGTTAAGTACCTCTTGAAGGTATGCGAAAATCTCGGCTGTCCACGCATGGTGCCCATGGGTGTCTCGGGTTCCGCCAGATAGGAAAACGCGCGTCGTCTTTGCCTTCAGATGCGTCTGTATATCAAGCGGCAGCTTGGCGACCACGATCACGCCGGACGCATCTCCCTCCAGAAAATCCTTCACGCCGACCGGTTCCTCACGACGGTTTACGGTGGCGACGCTAACGCAGCCAACGGAGAGGCGAAAGCCCACGCCTGCATACAACCGCGCGACAAATGGCCTGCCCTTCTCCTCCCGCACCGCAGCAATCCAGCCATGCGGCAAGCGTGGCCGCAGGCGAACCCTACCCCCTTGCCGAATTTAGATAGCAAACCTATTAAATAGGAATGCTACAAGATAAGCCTCTGCGCCTTCCGCCCAATTTCGGCCTACACCTGTTCCGCGCCTCCCATCTGTGGCGGCGGGCGGCGAACAAGGTGCTGGCGGACAGCGGGTTTTCCACGTCGGCCATCGCGCCGCTGATGCTGCTGGCCGAACTCGGCGACGGGTTGCGGCAGCGCGAACTGGCGGAGGAGATGGCCGTGGAAGGCCCGTCGCTCGTCCGTCTTCTCGACGGGCTGGAAGCGGCCGGGCTGCTGGAACGGCGCGAGGATGCCTGCGACCGCCGGGCGAAGACCCTGCACATGACCGACGCCGGCCGTCATCTGTTGGTTCAGGTGAACGAGGCGTTGAACGACGTCCGCCAGCGGTTGATGGCAGAGGCGACGGAGGCCGATGTGGAGGCCTGCTATCGCGTGCTTTCCATCATCGAGGCCAACGCCAAGCGTGAACAGACCTGACCGCAGCGTGTTTTCCGGGGACGTGTTTCCGGGGCAGCGCCACGGCCGGTCCCGGCCGCGCTGCGCCTCCGGTCGCATCGTCCGCGGTGATCGAGGAACCCTGACCGTGACATTTCTTCCTTCCTTCCGAGCCATGGCCCGGATCGCCGTGACCCTGCTGGTGACCGTGGCGGCGGTCGGCGGCGGACTGTGGCTTTGGGATTACTATATGAACGAGCCCTGGACCCGAGACGGCCGCGTCCGCGCCGACATCGTCCAGATCTCCTCCGACGTCGCCGGTCTGGTGACCGACGTGCGGGTGGCCGACAACCAGCTGGTCCGCAAGGGCGAGGTGCTGTTCGTCGTCGATCCCGGCCGCTACCGTCTGGCGGAGGAGCAGGCGCAGGCCAACCTCGACAGCGCCAAGGCCGAGCTGGCCTATCGCACCGCCGAGGCACACCGGTACGAGCAGTTGGGCAACAACGTCGTCTCGACCGCGCAACGCCAGGAAGTGATGTCGGCGATGGCCAAGGCCGCGGCCGCAGCCAAGCAGGCTGAGGCCGCACTCGACCTCGCCCGCTTCAACCTCGGCCGCACGGAGGTGAGGGCGACCGTCGACGGCTATGTCACCAACCTGCAGATGAAGGCCGGCAACTATGTCGCCGCCGGGCAGGCGGTGGTGGCGCTGATCGACAGCCATTCCTTCTATGTGATGGGCTATTTCGAAGAGACCAAGCTGCCGCGCATCCGTGTCGGCGCCCCCGTGTCGGTCCGGATCATGGGCGTGAGCACCGAACTGCGCGGCCGGGTCGACAGCATCGCCCGCGCCATCGTCGACCGCGACCGGGCGGAGGGCACCGGGCTGGTCGCCAACGTCAACCCGACCTTCAACTGGGTGCGGCTGGCCCAGCGCATCCCCGTGCGCATCGCCCTGGACGAGGTGCCGGAGTCGCTCCAGCTGGTTGCCGGCCGCACCGCGACGGTGTCGGTGGTGGGCGCGCCCGACGGCACGCCGAAGGTCGCCGAACTGCCGGCCAGGCAGTGAGCGCGCGCCGATGCCCAAAGCCCCTACCCTCGACGAGCTGGTCTTTTCGCTGAAATCCTTCGCCGCCTCCATGCTGGCGCTCTACATCGCCTTCGGCATGGGGCTGCCGCGCCCCTTCTGGGCGATGCTGACCGCCTATGTGGTGTCGAGCCCGCTGTCGGGCACCGTGCGGTCGAAGGCGGTCTATCGCGTCGCCGGCACGGTGGTCGGCAGCATCGCCGCCGTTGTCCTGACGGTGGAGCTGGTCAATGCGCCGGAGCTGCTGTCACTGGCGGTCGGGCTTTGGGTCGGCGGCTGCCTGTTCATCTCGCTGCTGGACCGCACGCCGCGCAGCTACGCCTTCATGCTCGCGGGCTACACCGCCGGGCTGATCGTCTTCCCGGCCGTTTCCAATCCGGAGGCGATCTTCGACACCGGGCTGGCGCGGGTGGAGGAGATCATCCTCGGCATCGTCTGCGCCACCGTCATCCACAGCGTGATCCTGCCGCGCGGTATGGGACCGGTGCTGCTCGGCAAGCTCGATGCCGCCCTGCGCGATGCGGAACGCTGGACGCTGGACGCGCTGGAACAGGTCACCACCGACACGCGCCTGCAAGACCGCCACAGGATGGCGACGGACCTGACCGAACTGCGGGTGATGACCACCCACCTGCCCTACGACACCTCCGACCTGCGCTGGATGACCCGGCCGATGCGGGCCTTGCAGGACCGCATGGTCTATCTGCTGCCGGTGCTGACCGCCGTGCATGACCGGCTGGGTGCGTTGCGGCGACCGGACGGGGCGACGCCGCCGGATGTGGCGCCGGTGGTGGCTGCCGTGCGGGACTGGATCGCTGCCGGCGCCGATGCCGATCCGGCGGACGCCGCCCGGCTGATCGGCTGGCTCGATCGGCTGGAGGCGGAGGAGGCGGGGCGGGCATCGGCCGGCTGGCAGGCGGCGACACGCTTCAGCTTCATCCGGCGCCTGCGGTCTCTGGTGGAGATTCACCGCGACTGCAGGGACCTGCGGGCACACATCGCGACCGGCGACCGCGACCTGCCCGACCATCTCGACCCGCTGGCCCGCAAGCGCTCGCGCGGCGTCTTCCATCTGGACCAGGGCATGGCGGCATGGTCGGCGGCAGCGGCCCTGCTGGGCATCACCATCGTCTGCGCCTTCTGGATCCTGACCGGCTGGTCGTCCGGGTCGGCGGCGGCGATGATGGTGGCGGTGTTCACCTGCTTCTTCGCATCCTTCGACGACCCGGTGCCGGGCATCCGCCTGTTCCTGGTCTACACGCTGGCGTCCATTCCGCTGTCGGCCTTCTATCTGCTGGTGGTGCTGCCGTCCTTCGACAGCTTCCCCATGCTGGTGCTGTGCCTGGCGCCGACGCTGGTGACGCTGGGCGTCTTCGTCGCCCGGCCGGCGACGATGGGCAAGGCGATGGCGCTGATCTTCGGCGTCGGCGGTTCTCTCAGCCTGCTCGACACCGGAAACGGCGATTTCGCGTCCTTCCTGAACAGCAGCACCGGGCAGATCGTCGGCATTGTCACCGCGATGCTGGTCACCCGCATGTGCCGGTCGGTCGGCGCGGCCTGGAGCGCGCGGCGCCTGCTGCACATCGGCTGGCGCGAGATCGCCGATCTGGCGCGGATGCGCGGGGTGCCGGCGAATGACGGCTTCGAAAGCCGCATGCTGGACCGCGTCGGGCTGCTGTCGGCCCGGCTGGCGCAGGCGGGCGGATCGGTGGATGTGGACGCCATCGACGCTGTGCGGGACCTGCGGGTCGGGCTGAATGTGGTGGAGCTTCAGCGTGCACGCCCGGTTCTGGGGGTGGCCGGCGGGGCGGCTCTGGAGCGCCTGCTGCGCGGCATTACCGACCATTTCCGCGCCCTGTCCGCCAAGCGGCCAGTCCCGGCGCCGGCCGGGCTGCTGGACAGCATGGACGACCTGCTGTCGGCCATCGACGACGCCCCGCCCTGCCCCGAGCGCGACCGTGCGGTGGTGGCGCTGGCCGCCCTGCGGCGCGCCCTGTTCCCGGACGCGGCCCTGGAGGCGCAACCGATTGCCCCAGATGGCACCCACGAGTCATTGCGACAGGAAAGGGCACGCGCATGATCGGCGAAATCGACGTCTACGGCCTGTTCCTGCCGCCGCTGCTGATCCTGGCCGTGGTGGCCTGGGCGGTGTCGGCGCTGCTGCGCCGGGGGCTGCGCGCCATCGGCGCCTATGGCTGGGTCTGGCACGCGCCGCTGTTCGACTTCGCGCTCTATGTGCTGGTGCTGAGCGGCCTTGCCGGCCTGTGGTCGATCTGGTCCGCCTGAAATCGTCCACACCATGGCTGTCGCGGCGTGCTAGTCTGCGCGCCATGACCGCCCCGCTGTCGCAGCCATTTTCCATGCCCGGCATGATGCCCGATGCCGACGCAGAGAGCGCCTGGATCGACGTGATCCGGAAGATGGACGAGACCTATGCCAATCTCGTGACGCAGCAGGTGGAGCTGGAACGCAAGAATGCCGAGTTGGAGGAGGCGCAGGCCTTCATCGCCAGCGTCCTCGGCTCCATGACCGACGTTCTGATCGCCTGCGACCGCGATGGCCGGATCGAGCAGACCAACCCGGCGGCCGAACGGGCGCTGGGCTGTGCCGGGCGCGAGCTGACCGGGCGGCCGTTGCGCGATTTCCTTGACCCCGCCTTCCATTCCGCCTTCGCCCGCCTGTGTAGCGCCGCCCTTCAGCGCGAAGAGGTCAGCGATGTCGAGCTATCGCTCCGCGGGCCGGCCGGTCCCTTCCCCATCGCGGTCAACAGCACGGTGCGCTACGACCAGCGCGGCCACGCCATCGGGCTGGTTCTGGTCGGCCGGCCGGTCGGCGAGTTGCGCCGCGCCTACCGCGACCTCGCCGCCGCCCACGAAGGGCTGAAGCAGACCCAGCAGCAGCTCGTCCATTCGGAAAAGATGGCGTCGCTCGGCCGGCTGGTCGCCGGCGTGGCCCATGAACTGAACAATCCGATTTCTTTCGTCTATGGCAACGCCCATGCCATGCGCCGCTATGTCGACCGCATGACCGCCTATCTCGACCGCGTTCACGAGGGGGCCGCGCCGGCGGAACTGGCCTCCCTGCGCAAGGAACTGCGCATCGACCGTGCCCGCGCCGACGCCGCGGCGACCCTGGACGGCATGCTGGAGGGGACCGAGCGGGTGCGCGACATCGTGGCGGAGCTTCGCCGCTTCTCATCGGAGCAGAAGCACGCCTCGGAACGCTTTGATCTGACGGCACTTCTGCGCTCCGCCGTTACCTGGGTGGCCAAGGCGCAGATGCCGGACCTGACCGTCGTCTTCGATCTGCCCGACACGCTGGACATTGCCGGCCATCCCGGCCACCTGCATCAGGTCGCCATGAATCTGGTCCAGAACGCCATCGACGCCATGGCCGGCGCGCCGGTCAAACGGCTGGAACTGCATGGACGGGAAGAGGAGGGGACGGTCGTCGTCACCATCCGCGACACCGGACACGGCATTCCCGACGCGATCGTCGGCCGCGTTTTCGATCCCTTCTTCACCACCAAGCCGGTCGGGAAGGGCACCGGGCTCGGCCTGTCGATCAGCTATCAGCTGGTGCGCGACCATGGCGGCGATTTGGCCGCCGCGAACCATCCGGATGGCGGGGCGCTGTTCACCCTCACCCTGCCGGCCGCCGGGCGGCGCGAAGGAGCCGTAAGATGAGGGCGCGTCCGCTGTCGGTGCTGTGGCTGCAATCGGGCGGCTGCGGCGGCTGCACCATGTCGCTGCTCTGCGCCGAATCCCCGGACCTGCTGACTCTGCTGGAGACCGCCGGCATCCGTCTGCTCTGGCACCCAAGCCTGTCGGAGGAAAGCGGGGCCGAGGCGGTGGACCTGTTCGAACGCATCCTGTCGGGGGCCGAGCCGCTGGACGTGCTGTGCGTGGAGGGCTCATTGCTGCGCGGGCCGAACGGCACCGGGCGTTTCCATGTGCTGGCGGGGACCGGGCGGGCGACCATCGACTGGGCGCGCGATCTGGCCGCCGTCGCCGGCACCGTGGTCGCCGTCGGCACCTGTGCCGCCTTCGGGGGCATAACGGCTGGGGGCGAGAACATCGCCGACGCCTGCGGCCTGCAGTATGAGGGCACGCAGCGCGGCGGCGCCCTGGGCGCGGAGTTCCGGGCGCGCGGCGGCCTGCCGGTGGTCGATGTCGCCGGCTGCCCGACCCATCCGAACTGGGTGACCGAGACGCTGATGCTGCTGGCCGAAAATGCGCTCGCCGCCGGGGACCTGGACGTCTACCAGCGCCCGCGCTTCTACGCCGACCATCTGGTCCACCATGGCTGCCCGCGCAACGAGTATTACGAGTACAAGGCCAGTGCGGAGAAGCCGTCCGATCTCGGCTGCCTGATGGAGCATATGGGCTGTCTCGGCACCCAGGCGCATGCGGACTGCAACACCCGCCTGTGGAATGGCGAGGGGTCCTGCACCCGCGGCGGCTATGCCTGCATCAACTGCACCGCGCCGGGGTTCGAGGAGCCGGGGCACCCGTTCCAGCAGACGCCGAAATTCGCCGGCATTCCCATCGGCCTGCCCACCGACATGCCCAAGGCATGGTTCGTGGCACTGGCATCGCTCGCCAAGGCGGCGACACCGGAGCGGGTGCGCCGCAATGCCGCCGCCGACCGCATCGTCGTCGCCCCCACCGTCCGCCCCACCCGGAAAGGCTGACCCGGTGAGCGAGGAGCCCAAACGCCGCCTGATCGTCGGTCCTTTCAACCGCGTGGAGGGCGATCTTGAGGTCAGACTTGAGATTTCCGGCGCAAGTGTCTCTGCCGCCTATGTGAATTCCCCGCTGTTCCGCGGGTTCGAGCGCATCCTGGAGGGCCGCGACCCGATGGATGCGCTTGTGGTGGCGCCGCGCATCTGCGGCATCTGCTCGGTTTCGCAAAGCCATGCGGCGGCGCTGGCGCTGGCCGGGGTCTTGGGGGTGGAGGTGCCGCGCAACGGCCTGCTCGCCACCAATCTGATGACGGCGACGGAGAATGTCGCCGACCATCTGACCCATTTCCACCTGTTCTTCATGCCCGACTTCGCCCGGCCCGCCTACGAAGGGCGACCCTGGTTCGAGCGGGCTGAGGCGCGTTTCAAGGCGGCGCAGGGCAGCGCCGTGCGCGGCGCCACATCGGCGCGGGCGGAACTGTTCCATGTGCTGGGCATTCTGGGCGGCAAGTGGCCGCACACCCTGACGCTCCAGCCCGGCGGCGTCACGCGCGCGGTGGACGCGCGCGACCGGGTGCGACTGCTCGCGACCGTCCGCAGTTTCCAGCGCTTTTTGGAAGACAGCCTGTTCGGCGCGCCGCTTGAGCGCGTGCTGGCGCTTGGCGCTCCGGAGGATTTGGAGCGCTGGCGGATTTCCGGCCCCGCCGGAGACTTCCGCCTGTTCCTGGAGATCGCCGAGGATCTGGATCTCGGGCATCTCGGCCGCGCCCATGGCCGCTTCCTCAGTCACGGCGCCTATGCCGACATGGAGGGCGGACATCTGTACCGCCGCGGCACCTTCGCCGACGGAAAGGACGCTCCCTTCGATCCGGATCAGGTGGCGGAGCATCACCGCTTCAGCCGCATGGCCGGGCAGGACCGCCCTCACCCACCCTTCGCCGGCTCGACCGTGCCGGACGGGATGGACGAAACCGGGTATAGCTGGTGCAAGGCGCCGCGGCTTGCCGGACTGCCCTACGAGACCGGCGCGATTGCCCGGCAGTTGGTGGACGGCCATCCGCTGATCCGGGCGCTGGTGGCACAGGATGGCGGATCGGTGCGCAGCCGCGTCGTCGCCCGCCTTCTGGAATTGGCCCGCACCACCGACGCGATGGAGGGCTGGCTGCGCGCCATCGATCCTTCCGCTCCCTGGTGCGCGGCGGCGGAGATGCCGGACAGCGCCCAGGCGGTGGGATTGACGGAAGCAGCGCGGGGAGCGTTGGGACACTGGTTGCGGGTGGAGCGCGGGCGCATCGCCGGCTATCAGATCATCGCACCGACCACTTGGAACTTCTCACCCCGCGACCTCGATGGGGTGCCCGGTCCGCTGGAGCAGGCCCTGGTCGGCGCCCCGGTGCGAGAGGGGGAGCGTACGCCGCTGTCGGTGCAGCACATCGTCCGGTCCTTCGACCCCTGCATGGTGTGTACGGTTCATTGAGAGGAAAATACACGTCCGTGCAAGGTGTTGGAATGGAATGCTGAAGCGCCGTCATAGGATGATCGTCAGGAGACGATGAACGCCGCGTAGGACATGACGCCGACGAACATCAGAAGCGAAACCATGCGTGCCATTTGAACCTCCATCGGGCGGCAAGCTGTCCGCCCTGATGGAAGAGATCTATTCCTGCGCGGGTCCGGGATAAACACACGGATCCTGATTTCACTGTTCGACCGGCGCGAACAATCGCACGCGCTTCAGTCTTCCTCCAGATACACCCTGACGAGCTTCCAACCCGGTCCCATCTTCTGGAACTGAAAGGGTCCGACGCGGGAAACTTTGTCGGTCATGCTGACCGCTCGGGTCGTTCGGTCGATATCCGAAAGCCTTTCGACCAATGTGCGGTTGGTGACACGCTCCCGCAGCGAGGTGCCGCTGTCTTGCGAAAGCACCTGATCAATCACGAGAGCAAGCTGATCCTTGGCGATTTTTCGAATTGGGGTGCTGTCGTCGACGCCCCGCACCTCCAGCGGCACGCGGGTCAGTGCCGCCAACTGCTCATTGTTGCCGGACAGCAGAGCATTCCGAAATGCCGGCCAATGCGCGCGGAAGATATCCGACGGTTGCCCCGCACTGGCCATCGGCGCAGTCTGAGCCGGTGACGGTGACGCTCCGCTGATAACCAGGAATGCCGTGAGTACTGCGATCAGGCAGGGCCGACGGATCATGATCGCTCCGAGCGGGAGATTACGGCCAGCGATAGGCCCGGATCGTGTATCCGCCATGGGAGAAGCGGGAGACCTTGACCGAGTCGCTTTGATTGCCGCCGAGCAGTTCAAAGTGAGTACCGTCGGAGCGCAAGAAGAAACCAACATGGAATCCGCTGGTCGATCCGGTTTTGGCGTCATGCCCGGCGCTGTTCTTCTTGATGACGGTTATGGCACCATAACGTGGATCGGTCGGTTTTCCCCAGTTTATCCAACTTGCCGCAGCGGCACTGTTGGTTCCGACATGGCCGGCCTGGCGCATGACCCAATTCACGAAGGATGAGCACCAGGCGACCTCGTCGCTCGTGGCAGCCAGCGAGGTCGTCGCATGGTAGGCCAGAATGCGGGGATTGTGCCGGTTGCCGGCAATTTCATGCTGACCAAGTTCGCTCTCTGCTATGGCCATCCATGCCGGAGCCTCCGCTCCATGGTCGTAGGTCTGTTGAGAGGCGGACGGTGCGCCGGCTGCGATCAGCTCGCCCGGACTGTTGCCGAGCGCCCTCGATTGCATCCTCTGCAATGTTTCCAGGGCTGTGCGTGTACGTGGTCCGAATAGGCCGTCCACCTTCAGGTTGGGTGAGGGCCGCAATGTACCGTTCAGCTTCGCCTGAAGCTGTTTCACCTGATCCTTCGACATACCGACAGGCATGGCCACCACGCACCGATCAGTCCATAGATGGAAAATGATATGCCGGCAAGCAGCTTCGGTCAACAGCTGCACAACTCGTGCGTGCACAGAATTTGGACACGGAATGATCTTCCCCGACCTCCATTCGACGGACTTTTCACGAAGCGGCAGCAAACCATCCAGACTGGCAAGTTAGTAGCCAGCTCAGGTTCCATCTGTAATGTTTATATCCACAATCGCTGTTCTGCCAAACAGCCGGCGTGATCCAACTGGCCCTCTGCAAGGGGTTCGGAGGCTTTCCCCGATTGGCACGAAAATTGTAGTACGCATGGATAAGCGGCAATCCGCGACGAAAATGAGGCCTTTGGGGAGCGACCGGATAATGTCTGGCGATGGCCATATCCTGGTGTTGGGCATCGGCAACATCCTGTGGGCCGACGAGGGATTCGGTGTCCGCACGGTGGAGCGCTTGGCGGCCGATTGGCGTTTTCCCGACAACGTCACCCTGATGGATGGCGGGACCCAGGGCCTTTACCTGCTGCCGCATCTGGAAGCCGCCGATGCGTTGATCGTGGTCGACGCCATCGACTATGGCCTGCCGCCCGGCACCCGCCGGGTGTTCCATGGCGACGACGTGCCGGCCTTCCTCGGCGCCAAGAAGATGAGCCTGCACCAGACCGGCTTTCAGGAGGTGCTGGCGAGCGCCATGTTCCTCGGCCGCTGCCCGCAAAAACTGATCCTCGTCGGTGTCCAGCCGGAATGCCTGGAGGATTACGGCGGCGGCTTGACCGACACCGTCGCCGCGCAGGTCGCCCCCACCATCGACGTCATCCTGACTCTTCTGCGCGACGAGTTCGGCGTGGAAGGCACGCCCTTTGAGGCCGCCGCCGACATCGCCGCCCCGGCCATCGCCCGCGACGCCTACGAGGGTGGGCGGCCGAGCGCCGAGGATGCCTGCCGCATCGGCGACGCCCGCATTCTGGCGGCGCTGTCCGCCCCTGAGACCTGAGCGGAGCGCCCGGCCATGTGCATCGGCATTCCCCTGCGCCTGACCCATGTCGACGGCGTCGCTGGCCGGACGGAGGACGGGTCGGTCATCGACCTGTCGCTGGTCCCCGAAGCCGGTCCCGGCGACTGGGTGCTCGGTTTCCTGGGTGCGGCGCGCCGCCTGCTGGAACCGGAGGAGGCAGCCCGGATCCTCGACGCGCTGGTGGCGATGGCCGCGGCGCTGGACGGGGAACGGCTCGACAGCGCCTTCGCCGACCTGACCGACCGCGAACCGACCCTTCCCCCCCACCTGGAGGCGGCCCGCGCGGCCGGCCTGACGGAGGCCTGACGCCGATGACCAACCTTGCCCCGCCGCTCGCCAAGCCGCGGCTGCCCCTGCCGCCGCTGGTCGATCTGCTGACCGATGTCCATGGCTATCTGCGTCTCGACCATGCCGACGACCGGCCCTGGCTGGACGATTTGGGCAAGGATTGGCCGGTCAAGGAATGGGTGGTCTTCCTCCCCGGCCATGGCAAGGGCAATGCGGAGACCGCCGACGTTGCCGTCATCCTGCCGGAACTGGTCCGTGCCCTGCACCCGCGCCTGACCCCGGCGGTGGCCGGCGAAGCGGCGGAGCGTGCGCTCCTGGCCCTGACCGGCATGATGAGCCTGCCGGCGCTGGTCTTCCTGCGCGGCGACCGGCTGCTGGGCAGCATCCCGCGCGTTCGCGACTGGGACGATTATCTCCAGCGGATCGGCGAGATTCTGGAAGGCGCTTCGGAAGGCGGTGCGGCATGAGTTCCCTGTTCGGCATGACCCATCCGCCGGTCGGCTTCGGCCCCGGCAGCCAGCCCGACGCGACCGAGGAAGGTCTGGAATATCTGCCGATGCCGTCGGGCATGCGCGTCTATGAACCGCATCTGCCGGAGGTCGCCGATCCCGCCCGCGCCGCCGCCGCCCGCGCCGTGCTGACCCGCATCCACGAAGGGCTGGTCAACTGGACCGCCGGCGAGGAAATCCGCATTCCGGTCGATGACCTCGACGCCCCGGTGCTGGCCCTGGTCGACGAGGCGCTGGGCGAGGGCGAAGTCGCGGTCATGGTGCAGCGGGCCGGCGATCGGCTGGAGATTCAGGAGGCTTCCCTTGCCGGCGTCTGGCGCGTGCGTGGCTTCGGTGACGGGGCCGTGCGCGAAAGCCTGCTGATTGGCGCCTTCCCGCGGGTGGCGCTGAACCGCGCCTTCACCGCCGTGGCACCCGTGGTCAACGGGCCGGCGCCGGCCGGACTGATGAACGGCCAGCCGATCCTGACCGAACTGCTGGACCGCAGTGCCGCCTGGCGCCGCGGCGACGGCCCCCACGCGGTCAATTTCAGCCTGCTTCCCCACACGCCCGAGGATCTGGCCTTCGTCGAGCAGCGGCTGGGTGTGGGCGCCACCACCATCCTGTCGCGCGGCTACGGCAATTGCCGCGTCACCGCAACCGCGACGCCGAATGTCTGGTGGGTGCGCTATTACAACTCGGTCGACACGCTGATCCTCGATACGGTGGAAATCGTCGACGTGCCGGCGGTGGTCTGCGCCGCGGCGGAGGACATCGCCGACAGCGCCGAACGGCTGGCCGAAATCCTCGATGCGCTGGCGACCGACCTGGAGCGGGCGCGATGAGCGCCGCCGCCTCCCGCTTCGAGGGCTCCTATCTCGGCGACGCCACGCGCATCGGCGCCGCCACGCGGATGGAATGCAAGATCTGCTGGCATGTCTACGACCCGGCACAGGGCTGCGAGCACTGGCAGGTGCCCCCCGGCACGGGCTTTGCCGCCCTGCCCGACCATTGGCGCTGCCCGGTCTGTGACGGTGCCCGTGACCAGTTCATGACGCTGGACAGCGAGTTTGTGACAACCGAAGCGGCGGCGACGGCTGCGGTCCCGTTGGCGGATGCCGGCCCTGCCCTGCCGACCGAAACCATCGCCCGACTGGAAGCGGCGTTCCGCGAGGTCCACACCGCGCAGATGCGCGGCCTGCCAATCGTCAACGATGCACTGGCGGTGAAGGCCGTGGGCTTCCACCGCCGTGGCGAGCGCTGGCTCGGCGCGCTGGTGACGCCCTGGTTCCTGAACCTCGTCCTGCTGCCCGGTGAAGGCGACGAGTGGTCGGAACTGGTGCCGGGCGCGAAGGAGCTGATCGAGTTCCCGTCCGGCCGATACGAATTCGTCCATGCCAACCGCAAGGGCGTGGGCGCCTACAAGGCCTGCTCGCTGTTCTCGCCGATGTTCGAATTCGCCTCCATGCTCCAGGCGACCGAAACGGCCTCGGCGGCTCTGGTCTCCCTCTTCGATCCCTCCATCCGCGAAGACGGCGCCCAGACCGCCGAGATCCGGCGCCGGCGCGAGGAGGAACTCACCCCACCGCCCGATCCCGCACCGGTTCAGGCCGACCCGGCGCGTCCGTCGCGCCGGGCGCTGCTCGGCATGGGGTCCGCAGAGGCTGCTGATGCATGAAATGGCGCTCTGCGAAAGCCTGCTCCAGGCGATGGAGGAGGCCGGGCGGGCGAACGGCTTCAGCCGCGTGACCAGGGTCCGGCTGGAGATCGGCCGCTTCGCCGGGGTGGAGGTGGAGGCGCTGCGCTTCGGCTTCGACGTGGTGACGCGCGGGTCCCTGGCCGACGGGGCGGAACTGGAGGTGCTGGAGGTGCCGGGCCGCGGCTGGTGTTTCGACTGCAACGACACGGTGGATCTGGACGACCGGCTGTCACCCTGTCCACACTGCGGCGGCAGCCGGCTGCATCCGAATGGCGGTACCGAGATGACGATCAAGGATCTCGAGGTCGAATGAGGCGAGGTCGAATGAGAAAGGACCCGGCGCGATGACCGATCCCGCCCGCCCCGGCATCCTGGTGGTGGATGACGAGCCGCGCTCCGTCGAGGTCATCGCCCGCCTGCTGGACGAGGAGTTCGAGGTCTTCACCGCCCTGTCGGCGGAAGACGCCCTGCGCCTGCTGGAAACCGAATGGATCCAGGTGGTCTTCTCCGACCAGCGGATGCCGGAGGTCAGCGGCGTGGAATTCCTGACCCAGGTACGCGAACGTTGGCCCGACGTGGTGCGCATCGTCATCACCGGCTACATCGACCCCGAGGACATCATCGGCGCCATCAACACCGCCGGCATCCACCAGTTCATCACCAAGCCCTGGCACCCCGACCATCTGCTGCTGACCGCCCGCAACGCCGCGAAACTGTACCAGCTCCAGCGCGAGCATGACCGGCTGACCAGCGAGTTGAAGCTGCTGCCGCCGCTGGCCGAAACCCGGGTGGCGACCAAGCGGGACCGGGTGCGCCAGTCCTACCGCTTCGACGGCCTGATCCGTGCCGAGAGCAGCCCGGTCGAGGAGGTCTGCCGGCAGGCGGAGCGGGTGGCCGGATTCAACGTGCCCGTCCTGGTGCTGGGCGAGACCGGCACCGGCAAGGAGCTGCTGGCCCGCGCCATCCATTACGGCAGCCCGCGGTCCGACCAGCCCTTCTACTGCGAGAATTGCGGCGCCATCCCGGACGAACTGCTGGAAAGCGAACTGTTCGGCCACAAAAAGGGCGCCTTCACCGGTGCCCACACCAACCGTGTCGGCCTGCTGGAACAGGCGGACGGCGGCACCATCTTCCTCGACGAGATCGGCGACATCAGCCCGGCCTTCCAGGTCCGGCTGCTGCGGTTCCTGCAGGAGGGCGAGATCCGGCCGGTCGGGTCCAACGAGACGCGGCGGGTCGATGTCCGCGTCGTCGCCGCCACCCACCGCGACCTGACCGCCGAGGTGAAGGCCGGCCGCTTCCGCGAGGATCTCTATTACCGGCTCAGCACCATGACGCTGACCATGCCGCCCTTGCGCGACCGGCCGGACGATATCCCGGTGCTCGCCCGCCACATCCTGGACCGGCTGTCCGCCGCCCATGGCAAGCCTGTCGCCGGCTTCACCCCCGACACGCTGTCCTGCCTGGAGGGCTATGGCTGGCCCGGCAATGTGCGGGAGTTGCAGAACGAGATCATGCGCATGCTTGTGCTGTGCGAGGGCGACACGCTTGGGGCCGACCTGCTGTCCGACCACGTGCTGCGCGGTGCGGCGCTGAACGCCCGCCCGGCCTCGCCGGAGGACGGTCCGCTGCCGCCGCTCGACCTGATCGGCCAGGGCGGGCCGCTGAAGTCGCGGATCGAGCGGGTGGAGGCCGGCATCCTGATGGAAACACTGGTCCGCTGCCGTTGGAACAAGAGCAAGGCCGCCGACGAGCTTGGCCTGTCGCGCATGGGCCTGCGCGCCAAGCTGGAGCGCTACGGCATCGAGCGCGGCCCGGCGCAGCGGCATTGATGCCGCGTATTCCCATTCACTAAAACCACAAGAACCCCGAGGAGCCGTTCGATATGTCGAAGATCACTCGCCTTGCCGCCGTCTCTGCGGCCATCGCGCTTGCCGCCACCCCTGCCCTTGCCCATCCCGGCCATCTCGCCGGGGCCGGCTTCCTCGACGGCGCCGCACATCCGCTGGGCGGGCTCGACCACCTGATCGCCATGGTCACCGTCGGCGTCTATGGCGCCACCATCGGCGGGCGTGCCGTGCTGGCGGTGCCGGGAGCGTTCCTGGCCGCCATGCTGGCCGGCGGGCTGTTCGCGCTGACCGGTGGCGAGCTGCCGCTGGTCGAGCCGACGATCTATGCCTCCACCGTGGTGCTGGCCCTGCTTTGCATGATGCCGATGTCACGCAACGGCCTGGTCGGTGTGGTCTTCGCCGCCTTCTTCGGCCTGTTCCACGGCTTCGCCCATGGGGCGGAGATGCCGGCCGATGCCGCGGCGCTGGGCTATGCCGCCGGCTTCCTCGCCAGCACCGCCGGGCTGCATGCGGCCGGCGTGGCGATTGGCTACGCGATCCACCGCCTGATCGGCCGGCCGGAAGAGGACGGCCGGACGGCCTGACCCCACCGGCAACTCACCTTCCACCCCGGCCGTCGTTTCGGCCGGGGAGTTGCCAGCGGTCGAGGCCCCGGCCCCTTTGTGACCGTTGGTTTGCCCAATGTTCGTACTACGGCACGATTGTTGCCTATGGCCCGCGGAGAAGCGCACCGGATCCTCGCACGCCGGTGCCGCCCGACGGGAGAAAACAAACCGATGGCAACGCTGGAAACCTTCTACGAGGTGATGCGGCGGCAGGGGATCACACGCCGTTCGTTCCTGAAATACTGCTCGCTGACCGCAGCGGCGCTCGGCCTCGGGCCGGAACTGGTGCCGCAGATCGTCCACGCCATGGAAACCAAGCCGCGCACGCCGGTGCTGTGGCTGCACGGGCTGGAATGCACCTGCTGCTCCGAATCCTTCATCCGCTCGGCGCACCCGCTGGTGAAGGACGTGGTGCTGTCGATGATCTCGCTGGACTACGACGACACGCTGATGGCGTCGGCCGGCCACCATGCCGAGGCGATCCTCGACGAGGTGATGGAGAAGTACAAGGGCAACTACATCCTGGCGGTTGAGGGCAATCCGCCGCTAAACCAGGACGGCATGTCCTGCATCATCGGCGGCAAGCCCTTCACCGACCAGCTGCGCAAGGTCGCCAAGGATGCCAAGGCGATCATCTCCTGGGGCTCCTGCGCCTCCTTCGGCTGCGTCCAGGCGGCGCGTCCGAACCCGACCCGCGCCACCCCGGTGCATGAGGTCATCACCGACAAGCCGATCATCAAGGTCCCCGGCTGCCCGCCGATCGCCGAGGTGATGACCGGCGTCATCACCTACATGCTGACCTTCGACCGCATTCCGGAACTGGACCGCCAGGGCCGGCCGAAGATGTTCTACAGCCAGCGCATCCACGACAAATGCTATCGCCGGCCGCATTTCGACGCCGGCCAGTTCGTCGAATCCTTCGACGACGAGGGCGCGCGCAAGGGCTATTGCCTCTACAAGGTCGGCTGCAAGGGTCCGACCACCTACAACGCCTGCTCCACCGTCCGCTGGAACGAGGGCACCAGCTTCCCCATCCAGTCCGGCCACGGTTGCATCGGCTGCTCGGAGGACGGCTTCTGGGACAAGGGGTCCTGGTACGCCCGCCAGTCCGACATCCTCCAGTTCGGGATCGAGGCCAACGCCGACGAGATCGGCACCACCGCCGCCGTCGGCGTCGGCAGCATCATCGCCGCCCACGCGGCCGTCAGCGCCCTGAAGCGCGCACAGCACAAGGGAGACGTCTGACCATGGGCATCGTCCAGACCCCGAACGGGTTCTCGCTCGACAATGGCGGCAAGCGCATCGTCGTCGATCCGGTCACCCGCATCGAAGGCCACATGCGCTGCGAGGTGAACGTCGACAGCGACAACATCATCCGCAACGCGGTGTCGACCGGCACGATGTGGCGTGGCCTCGAAGTCATCCTGAAGGGCCGTGACCCGCGCGACGCCTGGGCCTTCGTCGAGCGCATCTGCGGTGTCTGCACCGGCTGCCACGCGCTGACCTCGGTCCGCGCGGTGGAGGATGCGCTGCAGATCCGCATCCCGAAGAACGCCCATTTGATCCGCGAGATCATGGCGAAGACGCTGCAGGTCCATGACCACATCGTCCATTTCTATCACCTGCACGCGCTGGACTGGGTCAATCCGGTCAACGCGCTGAAGGCCGATCCGCAGGCGACCTCGGCTCTCCAGCAGGCGGTGTCGCCGCGCCATGCTAAGTCCAGCCCCGGCTATTTCCGCGATGTCCAGACCCGCCTGAAGAAGTTCGTGGAGAGCGGCCAACTCGGCATCTTCAAGAACGGCTACTGGGACAACCCGGCCTACAAGCTGTCGCCGGAAGCCGACCTGATGGCGGTGACCCATTACCTGGAGGCGCTGGATCTCCAGAAGGACATCGTCAAGATCCACACCATCCTGGGCGGCAAGAACCCGCACCCGAACTACATGGTCGGCGGCGTTCCCTGCGCCATCAACATGGAGGGCACCGGGTCGTCGGGCGCGCCGCTGAACATGGAGCGGCTGAACTTCATCCGCGCCCGCATCCAGGAAGCCACTGCCTTCGTCGAGAACGTCTATCTGCCGGACGTGCTCGCCATCGCCAGCTTCTACAAGGACTGGCTCTATGGCGGCGGGCTGTCGGCGACCAACGTCATGGACTACGGCGATTACGAGAAGGTGCCGTACGACCATTCGACCTGCCAGCTGCCGGGCGGCGTCATCCTGAACGGCAACTGGAACGAGGTCCACCCCATCGACCCGCGCGATCCGGCGCAGGTGCAGGAGTTCGTCGCACACAGCTGGTACCATTACGAGGACGAGAGCAAGGGCCTGCACCCGTGGGACGGCGTGACCCAGGCCAAGTTCGAACTGGGCGCCAACACCAAGGGCACCCGCACCGACATCAAGGAGCTTGACGAGGCCGCCAAGTACTCCTGGATCAAGGCGCCGCGCTGGCGCGGCCATGCGGTGGAGGTCGGTCCCCTGCCCCGCTACATCCTGGCCTATGCCCAGGGCGTCGGCTATGTGAAGGACCAGATCACCGAATCTCTCGGCGCCTTCAACAAGCTGGCCGGCACCAGCTTCACGCCGCAGCAGGCGCTGCCGACCACCATCGGCCGCACGCTGGCCCGCGCGCTGGAATGCCAATACTGCTGCACCATGATGATGGACGACTGGAACGCCCTGATCGCCAACATCAAGGCCGGCGACACCGCCACCGCCAATGTGGAGAAGTGGGACCCGAAGACCTGGCCGAAGGAGGCCAAGGGCGTCGGCACCGTCGCCGCCCCGCGCGGCGGGCTCGGCCACTGGATCAAGATCAAGGACGGCAAGATCGACAACTACCAGTGCGTCGTGCCGACGACCTGGAACGGCAGCCCGCGCGATCCCAAGGGCAACATCGGCGCCTTCGAGGCCTCGCTGCTGAACACGCCGATGGCCCGCCCGGACGAGCCGGTGGAGATCCTGCGCACCCTGCACAGCTTCGACCCGTGCCTTGCCTGCTCCACCCATGTGATGGCGCCGGACGGCGCCGAACTGGCCCGCGTCACCGTGCGCTGACCGGCAACCGAGGAGGATTACGTCATGGCTCCTCTCGACGATGCGAAGCCGGTCGCGACACCGGATGAGGAAGGGACGGCCGCTCCGGCGGCCGGCCGCTTCCTGAAGGCGATCTATGTGTACGAGGTGCCGGTGCGCGTCTGGCACTGGGTCAACGCGCTGGCGATCATGGTGTTGTCGGTCACCGGCTACCTGATCGCCAATCCGCTGCCGACCATGCCGGGCGAGGCCAGCGCCAATTTCCTGATGGGCTACATCCGCTTCGTCCATTTCGCGGCGGCCTACATCTTCGCCGTCGGCTTCATCGGCCGGCTCTATTGGGCCTTCGCCGGCAACCACCATGCCCGGCAACTGTTCCGCTTCCCCTTCTGGGACCGCCATTGGTGGGGGGAGCTGTTCCTGGAAGCCCGTTGGTACCTGTTCCTGGAGCGCAAGCCCAAGCTGTATGTCGGCCACAACCCGCTGGCGCAGTTCGCCATGTTCTGGGCGATCGCCGTCGGCAGCGTCTTCATGATCGTCACCGGCTTCGCGCTCTACAGCGAGGGTGCCGGCCAGGGCAGCTGGCAGGACCGGCTGTTCGGCTGGGTCATTCCGCTGTTCGGCCAGAGCATGGACGTCCACACCTGGCACCATATGGGCATGTGGGCGATCCTGCTGTTCGTGATCGTCCACGTCTATGCCGCGGTGCGCGAGGACATCATGTCCCGCCAGTCGATCATCTCCACCATGATCAGCGGCGTCCGCACCTTCAAGGACGCGGAAGCCCCGGCCGATGAGGAGCATGAGCGGCCGGTGAAGAAAACCGCGCGCGCGGGATGAGGTTGCGTTGCCGCCGATCGGCCGCGTGGCGAAAGAAATTGAGCCACTCTTGCGTTGATACCCTGGCAGCGCGTATCGATTGACGATCGATCACGCCGCCGGGGACCGGACATGGGTTTCGCCAAAGAACTCTACACCCGTGAATATTTCACCGGGCGCGACGCCAAGGGAAACAAGCTCCATTATGGCGCGATCGGGATGGAGGAATGGGAGGTCGGCGGCATCTCCCCCATCCACCGCAAGTTGATCGATCAGTTCCCGCTCACCGATGCCCATGTGCTGGAAATCGGCTACGGGCGTGCCGAAAGCGCCCGTTACCTGCTGTCCACCGGAAAGGCCGCCCGTTATGTCGGCGTGGATTTCTCAGAAGCCGCCCATGCGCTGGCCGGGGAGACGCTGAAGGAAATCCCCGCGGATCGCTGGCAGGTCCACTGCGACGATGCCCTGCAGTTCATCACGTCCAAAGGCTTCCGGAACGCTTTCGACGCGATCCTGATGCTGGACGTGATCGAGCATATTCCCAAATCGGAGGTGCGGTCCCTTCTTCCCCACCTCTTTGCTGCGTTGCGTCCCGGCGGCTACCTGATCGTCAACACTCCATTTTACGCGGTGGACGAGGATTATATCGCGCAGAATTTCGAATACATCATGCCGTCGGCCACCGATCTCTTCCCCGAGACGCGCGGCATGCACTGCAACAAATACACCGAACAACGCTTGCATCAGGAATTGGCCGCAGCCGGATTCTTCCGCATCGGCCCGGCCCTGTTCCGGCGTGCGCCCGAATTGGCGGAAAGCGCCAAATGCGCCGTGGTGATCCCGGTCGGTCCCGGACATCAGGCACATTACCAGCAGGCGATCAATTCCGTGATGGCCGCCGCGCAACACGATCCCGGCCCCTTCACCGACTTCGATTGCGTCGTGATCGACGATACCGCAGGCATCAAGGGCAGGTCCGCCGCCCGCAATGAAGGTGTGCGCGAGGCGGCCGCCCGTGGAGCCGACTGGCTGTTCTTCCTGGATGCGGACGACCTGATGATGCCGCAGGCGTTCCAGCAGATGGCTCCGCACATGGACCGGGCCGACGCCGTGTGGGGTCTGATCCTGGAAAGCGTGGATGGCGGGCTTGGCCAGGAGACGGTTTCCGGCCGGATTCGTCTTCCGCAATTGCCGCGGATCGAAACGGTGAGCGATCTTCTGCTCCATGACCCCTACGTCACTTTGCAGATGGGACACTTCGTCCGCACCTCGGTCGCTCTGGCAACTCCGTTCGACGAATCGCTCGATGTGGGGGAGGATTTCGAATACTACCTGCGTGTCTGGAACAGTGCCCGGTGCGCGAAGATAACCGCACCGCTGTTCCTGAACCGCAGGGGAATGCATTCCTCCGGGCCGCGCTCCGGCAATGGCGCCGATTGGCGGGAGTCGGTCGGCCGGGTTCTGGAGAAGGCGCGGCAGGCAAACGGCCTCGATCGCGACGGCTCTGCCGCGATCGAGGCCCGCAATGCGGCTACGGCGGACACCCGCATCTGGCAGCGTGGCTTCGGCGCAGTAGAACCCGGGAGCCACTATTCCATCAGCCGACAGTTCCCCTATCACGGATTCCTGGAAATCGAGCCGACCATCGGCGAACCGATCGTTTTGTTTGACGACAACGACGACCTTGTCTGCATGAGCCTGGGCTGGCGTGGTCGCTATCAGCCTGCGTCCCTGCGGCTCTGGCAGGCTCTGGCCACGCAAGGGCATGTCATCTTCGATGTCGGCGCCTACACCGGCATCTACACGCTGATGGCGGCGCGGGCCAACCCGGAGGCGCGCATCGTCGCGGTGGAGCCGGTCTCGGCAAATCTGGCGCGGTTGAAGAAGAACCTGGACGCCAACGGCTGCGACGACCGCGCTTTGGCGGTGCAGGCCGTGGTCCTGGACCAACCGGGCGAGGCGATGGTGTCGCGGGACGCCCCCCACGATATCCTCACCCCCGGAACCCTCATCGTCCGGGCCGCTTCAGGAGAAAGCAACTCCACCGAAGTGGTTCAGGGCGTTACCGGGGTCGAACTGCTGGCACTGCTCGGCGAGACGACCGTGGATCTCGTGAGGATCGACCTGAAGGGTGCCGAGGCGCCGACACTCGCCAGCATGGCCGGAATTCTGGGGCGCAGCGGCCCCGACCTGCTGATCGCCTGCCCGAACGAGGAGTCATCCGCCGAGATCGATGCGATTCTGCGACCACTCGGCTACCGGTTCTACACCGTTGACGACGAGGCCTTTCGGGTGGAAGAGATCGGGCGGTTCGTGGCTCCCGGCGGTGAGAACTCGCTCAACTGTTGGGCGACACGACGCGATCGCGCCGCGGTTGAAGACCTCGTGCGGACCGCTTTGCTGAGCGTCGCCCAAAGCTGACCGGTGGGTAGAGTCTTGCGCTGTACCCCTTGCAAACCTTGATTTGTTCCGTATGCGTTCCCATATCCAGGGGGTTCCGAAACAACGGAGTCTCCCAGATCGGCGCCACCCAATGCGGGTGCGCCAGGAGGACGTCATGCCTTATCTTCCGACCATAGACTTGACCCCGCAGGTGAAAATGCTGCTGGCCCGCGGGGCGTTGACGCTGAACCCCGGCCAGTGGGTGCGGGGGGAGAAGGGGCGCGGCCGGTTCCTGCGCACCGATCCCCGCACCGGCACCACCTATGTCAGCTGGCTGCAACCGGGCGACGATTGGGAAACCGCATCGCAGCGGTTCCACCGCGCCTGCCGCAAAGGCTATATCGGCAAGTATCGCGGGCTGTACGCGTTCGACAAGGTGAACCGCATCGCCGAAATTCCGCCCCGGCGCAAGACGGTCCGGGCACCGGTCCAGATGCCGCTGTTCCCCTACAAGGCGAAGGACGCCGTCCACGCCTGACCGAGGCTGAGCCCGCCGTCATTGGCGGGAGCCAGCCGCGGCAGCAGCGCCTCCACCCCGGCCGCGCGGAATCCGGCGACCAGCGCCTCCGCAAGCACCGCGTTCATCAGGCAGCCACCGGACAACACCACCCGGCGGAAACCGTGGGAACGCAGTACCGGCAGCGTCCAATCCACCAGCGCGGCGGCCAGAGTGCCGTGGAACAGATCCGCCCCCTCCGTCGCGTCGGCAACGAACAGCAGGCGCTCCAGCAGGGGCGTCAGGTCAAGCTCGCCGTTCTCGATCCGCCAGGCGCCCTCCGCCACCCGTGGCCGGCGCACCAGCGATTCCAGCGCCATCGGCGCCTCTCCCTCGAAGCCCGCCACGGCGCGGACGCCCAGCAGCCCGCAGGCGGCGTCGAACCAGCGCCCGCAGGAACTGGTGAGCGGCGCGTTGATGCCGCGCTCGATCATCCGCCGCACGCCCTCGGCCGGTCCGTGGCCGGCGAAGCGGCGGACGATCTCGTCGGCGCGGCCCATCCGCACCAGGGCGGATGCCGCCATCCGCCAGGGCTGGCGGGCGGCGACGTCGCCGCCGGGCTGGGCGAGCGGAGCGAGGCTGCCGAGCCGCTCGGCCCGCAGCCCGTCGACCAGCAGCATCTCGCCCCCCCAGGACCCGCCGCCCTCCCCCAGCCCGAAACCGTCGAGCGCAAGGCCCAGCGCCGGCCCGTCGATGCGGTGTTCGGCCATGACGGCGGCGACATGGGCATGGTGGTGCTGGACCGCGATGGCGGGCAGGCCGCTCATCTCGGCGAAGCGGGTGGACTGGAAGTCCGGGTGCTTGTCATGGGCGACCGCCACCGGCTCCACGCCCAGGATGTGCAGCAGATGGGCGACCGTCTCCGCCAGAAAGCCCAGCGTCGCGGCATTGTCGAGGTCGCCGATGTGCTGGGACAGGAAGGCCTCGTCGCCGCGGGTGACGCAGACCGTCGCCTTCAGGTGCCCGCCGACCGCCAGGATCGGCGGCACGGGGCGGGCCAGCCGGATCGGCTCAGGCACATGGCCGCGGCCCCGGCGCAGGAAGGCGGGCGCGCCGGCCAGCTTGCGCACCACGCTGTCGTCGGCGCGGACGACGATGTCGCGGTCGTGATCGACGATCAGATCGGCGATGCCGTCCAGCCTCTCCCGCGCCTCGCCGTTGCCGATGGCCAGCGGCTCGCCGCCGGGATTGGCGGAGGTCATCACCAGCGTCAGGTCCTGCGGCCCGCCCAGCCAGCCGGTGCCGTTCGGTCGCCCGGCCGCCTCGTGGAACAGCAGGTAATGCAGCGGCGTGTAGGGCAGCATCACGCCCAGCCACGCCAGATCCGGGGCGATGTCGGGTGCCAGTTCCGGTGCGTCCTCCCGCCGCCGCAGCAGGACGATGGCGCGCGCCACGCCCTCCAGCAATTGGCGTTCGTCGGCATCCATCCGGACATGGCGGGCGGCGGACTCCGCATTGGCGACAATCAGCGCAAAGGGCTTGCCGTTGCGCTGCTTGACCCGCCGCAGCCGCTCCACCGCATCCGCCCGCGTGGCGTCGCAGGCAAGATGGAAACCGCCCAGCCCCTTGATGGCAACGATCCTGCCGGCCTGCAGGGCGGCCAGGATATCCTCCGGTGGGTGCGACAGCTGGGGACCGCAGATCGGGCAAGCGGTCGGCTGGGCATGGAAGCGGCGGTCGGCCGGATCCCGGTACTCCGCCAAGCAGTCCGGGCAGAGCGTGAAGCCGGCCATCGCCGTCTGCGGCCGATCATAGGGAAGCCGCCGGGTGATGGTATAGCGCGGGCCGCAATGGGTGCAATTCAGGAAGGCATAGCGATGGCGGCGGTCGGACGGGTCGAACAGCTCGACCAAGCAGGACGGACAGACCGCGGCGTCCGGCCCGATGCCGGTGGCGACGGCGCCCGCCGACTCGCTGTGGTGGATAGCGAAGGAGTCCTCGCCGGGAAGCGGGGCGATGGCTTCGTACTCCACGGCGTCGATGCGGGCCAGCGGTGGCGGCTCCGCCGTCAGGGCGGCGAGCAGATCGGCGGCGGCGATGCCCTGCACCTCGATCAGTACGCCCTGCTGGTCGTTCAGAACCCAGCCGGTCAGGCCGAAACGCCGGGCGAGCGCATGGACATGCGGGCGGAATCCCACCCCCTGCACCCGTCCGCGCACCCGAATGCGCAACCGGCACTCAACACCAGTCATCGGCTTTCCCAATAGGCCTTCGGCTGCGCCGAACACCCTCATCCTAACCTTCTCCCCGTCTTTCGGCGAAACATGGATTCGCCGAAAGGCGGGGAGAAGGGATCTCGCAACGATCCCGACAGTCACCGGTTGACTGGGGGACATGCGGAACCGAAACGGAGACGCCGTCATGAGCGCAAGCAAGCACGATAAGACCGACGAGCCCACCGACGCCGACCTGAAGAACAACCCGCAGATTTCTGCCTGATCCCTCCAGCGTCGCCGCTTTCGACGGCATGGAGATCCATGACAAGCCGGGCGCGGACGAACGGGCGACGGCACACTGACGGACTTTTACCGGCGGCCTTTTACCAGGGGTTGCCTGTCGGCTGACGTCATTCTTGTCAAAGTGCGCTCGCGCGCCCGAAAGTCGATAGTCTTTTGAGCAGGCGGGCAACGGCGCAATAGCCTCACCATATTCCTGTTCTCTGATATGGCGGGATCGCTGCCCCGCCCGTGGTTTTACCTGACGGCATTTTAATTGGCGGCAGCATGCAGGAGGCAGAATGTCACCCGATCCGCGGCTGTTGTCGGTCGCCACGGCGTTACCGCCCAATCGCTTCGAACAGGCGGAGACTCTGACGGTCGCCCGGTCGGTGTTCGCCCATCGCCTGCGCGATTTCGACAGGCTGGCCCCCGTCTTCGCCAACACCGGCATCCGCACCCGCCATGCCGCCTGCCCGCTGGACTGGTATCTGGAGCCGCATGGCTGGGCCGAACGCGCCGCCATGTTCGAACGGGTGGCGCTGAACCTGCTGGAAGAGGCGGCGGCCAAGGCGCTGTCCGCTGCCGGCCTGCGCCCCGCCGATGTCGACGCCATCGTCTGCGCCACCACAACCGGCATCGCCACCCCCAGCCTGGAGGCGCTGCTGCTCGACCGGATGGGCTTCCGGCCCGACACGGTGCGGCTGCCGGTCTTCGGGCTGGGCTGCGCCGGCGGTGCGCTGGGGCTGGCGCGGGCCGGCATGATGGCGCGTGCCATGCCCGGCCGAACCGTGCTGTTCCTGGTGGTGGAGCTGTGCACCCTGTCCCACCGGCCGGAAGAGGCCACCGCCACCAATGTCGTCGCCAGCGCGCTGTTTGCCGACGGTGCCGCCGCCGCCCTTCTGCGGACCTCCGGGGCCGATGACGACACCCCCGGTCCGCGCTTCGTCGACAGTGCCGAGCATACCTGGCCCGGCACGCGGCGGATCATGGGCTGGCGCATCGAGGACGAGGGCTTCGGCGTCGTCTTCAGTCAGGACATTCCCCGCCTGATCCGCGAAAGGCTACCCCCGGTGATCGACGGCTTCCTGACCGGCCGCGGCATGTCCCGCGCCGATCTGGCCGGGGTGATCTGCCACACCGGCGGCGCCAAGGTCCTGCAGGCGCTGACCGAGGTGCTTGACCCCGCCATCGCCGGCATGGACGATTCCTGGGCGGTGCTGGGCGACTGCGGCAACATGTCGGCCGCCAGCGTGATGTTCGTTCTGGACCGGCGGATGCGCAGCGGGGCGACCGGACCGCACCTGATGCTGGCGCTCGGCCCCGGCTTCACCGCCGGTCTCACCCTGCTGGATCTGTGACGATGGACTCCATCGGCTGGCCGCAGATCATCCTGCTGGCGGTGGCGGCGCAACGGCTGCTGGAACTGGTGATCGCCCGCCACAATACCGCACGCCTGCTGGCCGACGGCGCGCGGGAGGTCGGGGCGGCGCATTACCCGCTGTTCGTCGCGCTGCATGCCGGCTGGCTGCTGGCGTTGTTCGTCATGGTTCCGGCAGACGCGCCGGTGCACGGCTGGCTGCTGGCGCTGTTCCTTCTGCTCCAGGCCGGGCGGGTCTGGGTGATCGCCACGCTCGGCCGTTTCTGGACGACGCGGATCATCACGCTGGACGACGCACCATTGGTCCGCCGCGGCCCCTTCCGCTGGGTCCGGCATCCCAACTACCTCGTGGTGGCGGGAGAGCTTGCGGTTCTGCCGCTGGTTTTCGGCGAGGTCTGGATCGCCATCGCCGCCACGCTGCTGAACATTCCGCTGACCCTGCACCGCATCCGGGTGGAAGAGCGGGCGCTGAGCGGACGGGACGGAACCGGGGGCGGCGCCGCGAGTTGGACAGGATGGAGCGGCAGACATCCAACCCCCCGGCCACCCCCCGGCCAACCCCCGACCGCTTCTGAGGCGCAATAAGAACAGGACCCTCGCCATGTACCCGACCAACGGCCTCCCCAATTCCCCTGTCGTCTGCATCACCGGCGCATCCGCCGGGGTAGGCCGCGCCACCGCGCTGGCCTTCGCCGCCTACCGCAAGGCATCCATCGGCCTGATCGCCCGCTCGGCCGATGCACTGGCGGAGGTGAAGGCGGAGGTCGAACGGCTGGGCGGCCGGGCGCTGGTCCTGCCGCTGGACGTCGCCGATCCGGACGCGCTGGATGCCGCCGCCGACCGGGTGGAGGAGGCTTTCGGACCGATCGACGCCTGGATCAACGTGGCGATGGTGACCGTTTTCGGCCCGGTCCATGCCGTGACGCCGAAGGAACTGAAGCGGGTGACCGAGGTGACCTATCTCGGCTCCGCCTACGGCATCCAGACGGCGTTGCGCCGGATGCGGCCGCGCAATGCCGGCACGATCGTGCAGGTCGGCTCGGCGCTGGCCTACCGGTCGATTCCGCTGCAGTCGGCCTATTGCGCGGCCAAGCATGCGATCACCGGCTTCATCGACAGCCTGCATTCCGAACTGATCCACGAGGACAGCGGCGTCAGGCTGACCACCGTGCATCTGCCGGCGGTCAACACACCGCAGTTCGACTGGGCGCGCAGCCACATGCCCCGCCGGGCACGGCCGATGGGCACCATCTTCCAGCCGGAGGACATCGCCCGCGCCATCCTGCATGCCGCCGAAAATCCCCGCCGCGAGTATTGGCTGGGTTGGTCGGCGATGCAGGCGATCCTGGGCAATTCCCTGGCGCCGGCCTTCGCCGACCGCTACCTCGCCAACAACGCGGTGGACGGCCAGATGACGGAGGAGCGCGAGACGCCCGGCCGGCCCGACAACCTGTTCCATCCCGTCGAGGGACTGCACCGCACCCGTGGGCGCTTCGGCCTGCCGCACAACAGCTTGCGGCTGGAGGCACCAAGCGCCGCCGCTCGCGGCGTCGCGGTGGCGGCCGGATTTCTCCTGGCGGGCGGCCTGGGCTTCGCCATGAGCCGGATGACCCCGCGCCTGCGCTAGGCGGCGGACGAGCGATACGGCCAGGGCCGGCTTCCGCGATCCGCGGGCCGGCCCATTTCACACGGAAACAGTTCGGCAGCAACATTGGTGGAATACGAACATTCCGCCCGAAACGCTATTGCCAACCGAAACCATACATACTACCATACCAGTGAATGAACAAACTGGTCATCGGCCATCCCCATCCCTGCTGGACCGCCCCTTGACCCAGGGCGTTCGCCGGTGTCCCGGCGGCGGGCCGAACACGCACCAGTCGAATGCCGGCCGACCGTCGCCGGCGGTCCATATAGCTGGGAGGAAAAAAAGCATGTCTGTCATGGCGAACGCCGTGCGTACGGCGCTGTTCGGCGCGGTGGTGTCCCTGGTTTCATTCGGTGCCTCGGCGGCCGACTACACGCTCAGCGTCAACACGGCGCTGTCGCAGCAGGATCCGCTCTACAAGGGCCTGGAAGAGTTCAAGGCCAATGTGGAGAAGCGGTCGGCCGGCAAGATGGCCGTCCGCCTGTTCCCCGCCTCGCAGCTGGGCAAGGACGAGGATCTGCTGGAACAGGCCCGCGCCGGCGCTCCCGTCGCGGTGGTGGTGGACGGCGGCCGGCTCGCCGTGTTCGTCAAGGAGTTCGGCGTGCTGGGCGCCCCCTACGTCGCCCAGGGCTATGGCGGCATCCGCAAGGTCGTAATCTCCCCGATGTTCGAGGAGTGGGTGCAGAAGCTGCGCAAGGCATCCGGCCATCAGGTGCTGTCCTTCAACTGGTGGCAGGGCGAACGCCACATGCTGACCAACAAGCCGGTGAAGGTGCCGGCCGACCTGAACGGTGTCCGCGTCCGCACACCGGGCGCGCCGGTGTGGATGGAGACCATCCGCGCCATGGGCGCCACCCCGACGCCGCTGCCCTGGTCGGAGGTCTACACCGCCATGCAGCAGCAGGTGATCGACGGCGCCGAGGCGCAGGACCCCGCCATCTACGGCTCGCGCCTGTACGAGGTGGCGAAGTACCTGACCAAGACCGGCCATATCAACCTGATCACCGGCATCGTTACCAGCGCCGCCTGGTTCGACAGCCTGCCGAAGGACATGCAGACGCTCCTGCGCGAGGAGTCGCTGAAGGCCGGCGACAGTGCATCCAAGGCGACCGAGGCGTCGCTGGCGGATTTCGAAAAGCAGATGACGGAGAAGGGCATGCAGGTCGTCGACATCGATGTCACGCCCTTCCGCGAGGCCACAGCGCCCGTCTATGAAAAGCTCGGCTATGGCGAACTGCACAAGCAGGTCGACGCGCTGCTGAAGCAGTGACCGGCCGGTCTTTCCCGTCGTGACCGGGGCGGGGCCGCCTTTGCCGGGCCGCCCCGCTCCCCTCCCGCAACCGACGCCCGCACCCTACGCCCACGGCCATCCGCACCACCGGCGCACCCCCGCGGGCCGGACCGGAGCACCCCCTTGCGATGAAATCCCTGTACGTCAAGGCGGAGACGGTGCTGGCGACCGCGCTGCTCGCCGTCATCGTCCTGCTGGTCTTCGTGGCCGGCATCAGCCGCTGGTTCGGCTATCCCCTGGTCTGGTCGGTGGACGTCGCGCAGCTGCTGTTCGCCTGGGCCAGCTTCCTCGGCGCCGACCTCGCGCTGCGCAAGCATGCCCATATCGGCATCGACTACATCGTCAAGCGCCTGCCGCCGCGCGTGCGCGCCATCCTGGACATCCTGCTGGCGCTGCTGGTGCTGGCCTTCCTGCTGACCATGGCGATCAAGGGCTACCAGCTGACGATGCTGAACCTGGAACGCCAGTTCGGCGACAGCGGCATCAGCTATGCCTTCGTCACCTCGGCGGTGCCGGTCGGCTGCCTGCTGCTGTCGTTCACCCTGCTGGGGCAGACTATGGCAGCCATCGGCCGGCTTCGCCGTACCCCGCGCCCGATCTTCAATACGCCGTCGGACGTCCCGGTGGCGGAGGAGGTGATACCGTGATCCTGCTCGCCCTCACCTTCTTCGTCCTGATGGCGCTGGGCGTTCCCATCGCCTTCGCCATCGGCATGGCCGGCTTCACCTTCTTCCTGACCAACGGCATCATCCCGGTGTCGATCGGGGTGCAGCAGGTCGCCACCGCCTCGCAGAGCTTCCCGCTGCTGGCCGTTCCCTTCTTCGTGCTGGCCGGTCACATGATGAACCGGACCGGCATCACCCACCGGCTGATCGGCTGTTCCAACGTGCTGGTGTCGTGGATGTCCGGCGGGCTGGCGCAGGTCTGCATCGTGCTGTCCACCCTGATGGGCGGCGTGTCCGGCTCCGCCGTCGCCGACGCGGCGATGGAGGCGCGCATCCTGGGTCCGGACCTGATCCGCAGCGGCTATTCGAAGGGCTTCACCTCGGCCGTCATCGCGGTGGGATCGCTCATCACCGCGACCATCCCGCCCAGCCTGGGCCTGATCCTGTATGGCTTCGTCGGCAACGTCTCCATCGGCCGGCTGTTCCTGGCCGGCATCGTTCCCGGCTTCCTGATGATGGCGGTGCTGATGGTCACCGTGTGGTGGATCGCGCGCCGCCGCGGCTATGGCGCCGCCACCACCCAGCGGCCGACCGGCAAGGCGATGTGGGAGGCGGTGGTCCACGCCAAATGGGCGCTGCTGTTCCCGGTGGCATTGCTGGTCGCCATCCGCGGCGGGCTGTTCACCCCGTCGGAGGTCGGCGCCTTCGCCGTCATCTATGCCGGCGTCATCGGCTTCTTCGTGCACAAGGAACTGACGCTGCGCGACATGGCCGACGCGCTGGTGGAGGCGGTGACGGACACCGGGCTGATCCTGCTGATCATCCTGTTCTCCGGCATGGTCGGCTACGCCATCGTCTTCGAACAGGCGCCGCAGAGCATCGCCGCCGCCATGACCGGCCTGACGCGGGAGCCGGTGCTGGTCGTTGCGCTGATCCTGGTCTTCCTGTTCGTCGCCGGCCTGTTCATCGAGAGCACGGTGCTGGTTCTGCTGCTGACGCCGATCTTCCTGCCGATCGTCCAGCCGCTGGGCGTCGATCCGGTGCATTTCGGCATCCTGATGATGACCATCGTCACGCTGGGCTCGATGACCCCGCCGGTGGGTGTGGCGATGTACACGGTGTGCAGCCTGCTGGACTGCCCGGTCGAGGAATACATCGTCGAATCCATCCCCTTCGTCCTGGCCGTGGTGGCGCTGGTCGCGGTGATGCTGCTGTGGCCCGGTCTGGTGCTGTTCGTGCCCAACGCGCTGATGTGAACGTCCCGGCAAATGTCACAGCGGAGCGGTCGGAAACCCGACTTGCAGCAATCGCGAAAGCTCCTATATGCTGTGTCGTACGCCAACAACAGAAAGGAGGTGATCTCGTGTCTCATTGTCCGTCTCACTCGTCGTCGAGCGCCAAGGCCGAGGTCTCTTTCTTCGCGAAGGGGCTTTCGGTCCGCTGAGGACTGTGCCGTGGTGTCGACGACACACGGATTGACAATGGAAGGGCTGCCGGAAACGGCGGCCCTTCTTTGTTTTTTGCGCATCCGCACCTGCTCCTCCGCCCATTGACGCGGGCGGGCGGCACGGTCACGCTGCTCCGCCTCAGGGGCAGGAGCGCGATGACGATGTGCAGCGCCGTGGAAGCGATGGACCGATGACCGAACCGGAAGCCGATGACCGGCCGTCGCCCGACGCGCTGCTGGAGGAGGCCAACCGCGAACGGCGCGGGCGCCTGAAGATCTTCCTCGGTGCGGCACCGGGTGTCGGCAAGACCTATGCGATGCTTGAGGACGCCCGCGCAAGGATTCGCGACGGCACGGAAGTGGTCGTCGGTGTGGTCGAGACGCACGGGCGACGCGACACCGAAGCCCTGCTGGACGGTCTGGACATCCTGCCGCGGCGGCGGATCGAGTATCGCGGGCGGCCCTTCCAGGAGATGGACCTGGACGCCATCCTGGCCCGCCGGCCGAAGCTGGTGCTGGTGGACGAACTGGCCCACACCAACATCCCCGGCAGCCGCCACGTCAAGCGCTGGCAGGATGTGGACGAGATCCTCGACGCCGGGATCGACGTCTTCTCGACGCTGAACGTCCAGCATCTGGAAAGCCTGAACGACGTCGTCGAACGCATCGCCGGGATCAAGGTGCGCGAAACGCTGCCCGACGGCGTTCTGCAGCGGGCCGACGAGATCGCGCTGATCGATCTGCCGCCGCAGGAACTGATCCGGCGCCTGCAGGAGGGCAAGGTCTATGTGCCCGAACAGGCGAAGCGCGCGGCCGACCATTTCTTCTCCCCCGGCACGCTGACCGCACTGCGGGAAATGGCGCTGCGGCAGGCGGCGGAGCGGGTGGACGCGCAGATGCTGCGCTATATGCGCGCCCACGCCATCGCCGGCCCCTGGCCGACGCGCGAACGCATATTGGTGTGCATCGGCGACGGGCCGCAGGCCCTGCGGCTGGTGCGGACCGCCAAGCGGGCGGCGGAACGGCGGGATGCGCCCTGGGTGGCGCTGTATGTCGAGACGCACCGCGACCATGCCCTGTCGGAAGAGGACAAGGACTGCATCGCCCAGGCGCTGCGGCTGGCCGAACAGCTGGGCGGCGAGACGGCCGTGGTCCAGGGCGAGCGGGCGGCGGCGGAGATCCTGGCCTTCGCCCGCGCCCGCAACGTCAGCCAGATCATCGTCGGCAGAGCCCATCCCAAGAACCGGCTGCGCGCGCTGCACCAGTCGGTGACCACCGACCTGCTGGCCCGCAACGAGAATTTCGACGTGATGGTGGTGGCCGGCGAGGACGAGCGGCCGGCGCGCAGCCTCGACACCAGGGCGCCCTCCCCCGCCTTCGACTGGCTGGCCTACGGCGTGGCGACGCTGACCGTCGCGGCGGCGACGGCGGTGGGGCTGCTGATCGACGTCTGGCTGCCGCTGCCAAACATCTCGGTCGCCTATCTGATCGGCGTGCTGCTGGTGGCGATCCGGCACGGGCTGGCGCCGTCGATCTATGCCTCGGTGCTGAGCTTCCTCGCCTTCAACTTCCTGTTCACCGAGCCGAAATACACCTTCGCCATCACCGACGTGCAGAACATCATGACGGTGTTCTTCTTCCTGGTGGCGGCGGTCATCACCTCCAACCTCGCCGCCCGCGTCCGCGCCCAGGTGGAGGCGACCCGGCTCAGCGCCCGACGCACCGCCAACCTCTATGACTTCAACCGCCGCATCTCGGCGGCGGTCGGGCTGGACGATGTGCTGTGGGCGGTGGTGCATCACGTCGCGGCCACCATGAACGGCCGCTCGCTGGTGCTGCTGCCGCGCGACGGCCGGCTGGAGGTCGCCGCCGGCTATCCGCCCGAGGACACGCTGGACGAGAAGTCGATGGCGGCGGCGCGCTGGTCCTGGGAGAACGGCAAGACCGCCGGCCGCGGCTCCACCACCCTGCCCGCCGCCGACTGGCTGTTCCTGCCGCTGCGGACCGGGCGCGGGCCGATCGGGGTGCTGGGCGTTCAGATGACGGAGGGGCAGCAGTTGCTGTCGCCGGAACAGGGGCGGCTGCTCGACACGCTGGCCGATCAGGCGGCGGTCGCCATCGAGCGCACGGCCCTGGTCGCCGACATCGAGACGGCGCGTGTCGCCGCGGAGACGGAACGGCTGCGCTCCGCCCTGCTGTCTTCGCTGTCCCACGACCTGCGCACGCCGCTGGTTTCCATCCTGGGGGCATCGTCCAGCCTGACCAGCTATGGCGAGGCGCTGGCCCCGGCCGAACGGACCGAACTGGTGCAGACCATCCAGGAGGAGGCGGAGCGGCTGAACCGCTTCGTGCAGAACCTTCTGGACATGACGCGGATCGGGTCGGGCACGCTGAAGCCGCGCACCGACTGGGTCGATCTGGCCGACGTGATCGCGGCGGCGCTGGACCGCGCGAAGCGGATGCTGGAGGACCGCCCGGTGCGGCTGGATCTTGAGCCGGGGCTGCCGCTGCTGCGGCTCGACCCCGTACTGATGGGACAGGTGTTCTTCAACCTGATCGACAACGCCTGCAAATACTCGCCCAACGGCAGCCCCATCATCGTCCGGGCGCGGCGCACCGGGGGCGAGGCGCTGATCGAGCTGTGCGACCAGGGGCCGGGCATTCCGGAGACCGACCGCGAGCGCATCTTCGACATGTTCTATCGGGTGGAAGCGGGCGACGCCCAGACGGCGGGGACCGGCCTTGGCCTTGCCATCTGCCGTGGTATCGTGGAGGCGCATGGCGGCAGCATCCGGGCGCTGCCCGGCCGCGATGGCCCCGGCACCTGCATCGCCATCCTGCTGCCGGTTCCGGCCGGGCCGGAGATCGCCGGGATGGAAGGAGACAGCGCGCGTGGCGAAGATTCTGGTGGCCAAGGTTCTGGTGATTGATGACGAACCGCAGATCCGCAAGTTCCTGCGCATCAGCCTGTCGGCAAACGGCTACGAGGTGGTGGAGGCGGAGAATGGGCGCGACGGGGTCGAGGCCTGCGCGCGGCATCGGCCGGATCTGGTGATCCTCGACCTCGGGCTGCCCGACCTCGACGGGCAGGAGGTCATCAGCGCGGTGCGCCAGACCTCTCCGGTGCCGATCATCGTGCTGTCGGTCCGCGCCCAGGAATACGACAAGGTGGAGGCGCTGGACCGCGGCGCCGTCGACTATGTGGTCAAGCCCTTCGGCGTCGGCGAGCTGATGGCGCGCGTGCGCGCCGTCCTGCGACAGCGCCCGGCCGACGCGGAGCCGCCGACCACGGTAACCGCCGGTGCCGTCGTCATCGACCTCGCCCGCCGGGTGGTGGGTCGCAACGGCGCCGAGGTCCACCTGTCGCGCAAGGAGTACGAGCTTCTGGCGATGCTGGCCCGCCACGCCGACCATGTCCTGACCCACACCGAACTGCTGCGCGAAGTCTGGGGGCCGGCGCATGTCCACGACACCGCCTATCTGCGGGTCTATGTGAAGCAACTCCGCCAGAAACTGGAAGGCGACCCCAACCTGCCGGCACTGATCGTGACGGAGCCGGGGGTGGGATACCGGTTCAGGACGGGGGCCGATTAAGTCGGCCCCGGCTGATCAGCGCTTCCTGTCTCCGCCACCATGCGGAAGGTAGCTCTGAACGAGGTCCTTGGCGGTGTCCTTCAGCATGTCCCACACCTCCGGATCGCCCTTCGCCAGCGTCGCCATCATCGCCGCTGCGTTCTTCAGCGTGATGTGCGGCGGCAACGGCGGGACGTTGGGATCGGTGTACGCCTCGACCACCACCGGCCCACGGGTCGCCAGCGCCTCGTCCCACACCTTGCCGAGGTCTTCGGGCTTGTCGACGAACAGGCCCTTGAATCCCAACAGTTCGGCATAGCGGGCATAGGGAACGTCGGGAAGCTCCTGCGATGCCTCGAACTTGGGGTTGCCAGCCTGGGCGCGCATCTCCCACGTCACCTGATTGAGGTCGCGGTTGTTCAGCACCAGCACGACGAAGCGCGGGTCGCTCCACCGCTTCCAGTATTTCGACAGCGTGATGAGGGCGTTCATGCCGTTCATCTGCATGGCGCCGTCGCCGACGATGGCCAGGACCGGGCGGTCGGGATGGGCGAACTTGGCGGCCAGCGCATAGGGCATGCCCGGCCCCATGGTGGCGAGGCCGCCGCACAGGGTGGCCTTCATGCCCCGGCGGATCTTGATGTCGCGGGCGTACCAGTTGGTGCCCGACCCGGTGTCGCAGGCGATCATCACGTCGTCCGGCAGCTTCGGCGACAGTTCCCAGAAGACGCGCTGCGGGTTGAGCGGCGTGGCGTCGTTCATGGCGCGGGCTTCCAGCACCTTCCACCAGTCGGCGACGCCGGCCTCGATCCCGTCGCGCCAGGACCGGTCCTGCTTGCGCCGGAGCAGCGGGATCAGCTCGCGCAGGGTGCCGGCGCTGTCGCCGACCAGATTGACCTCCATCGGGTAGCGGATGCTGAGCATCTTCGGATCGATGTCGATCTGCACCCCGCGCGCCTGCCCCTCCTTGGGCAGGAACTCCGAATAGGGGAAGCCGGAGCCGATCATCAGCAGCGTGTCGCAGTTGACCATCATCTCGTAGCTGGGCCGGGTGCCGAGCAGGCCGATGGAGCCGGTGACGAAGGGAAGGTCGTCGGGCAGCGCCGCCTTGCCGAGCAGCGCCTTGGCGACGCCGGCGCCCAGGATGTCGGCCACCTCGATCACCTCGTCGGTGGCGTTCAGCGCCCCGGCGCCGACCAGGATCGCCACCTTGGAACCGGCGTTCAGCACGTCGGCGGCGCGGCGCAGGTCGGCCTCCGCCGGGCGGACGACGGGGGCGGAATATCCGACGCCGGAATGGATGGTGCCATGGGCGCGCGGCGGCGTTTCCACCGCGTCCATCTCCTGCAGGTCGTTGGGCAGGATGATGCAGGTCACCGTCCGCTCGGCCTTGGCGATGCGCACCGCACGGTCCACCAGATGCCGAACCTGGGCGGGCGTGGAGGCCATGTGGACATATTCGCCGGCCACATCCTTGAACAGGGAGACGAGGTCGACCTCCTGCTGGTAACTGCCGCCGAGTGCGGTCAGCGCCTGCTGGCCGACGATGGCCAGCACCGGCTGGTGGTCGAGCTTCGCGTCGTACAGGCCGTTCAGCAGATGGATGGCGCCGGGGCCGGAGGTCGCGAGGCAGACGCCCAGCTCGCCGGTGTATTTGGCATGCGCGGTCGCCATGAAGGCGGCCAGTTCCTCGTGGCGGGCCTGGATGAAATCGAACTGGTCGCCGGTGCGGGCGAGCGCGCCGACCAGCCCGTTGATGCCGTCGCCGGGATAGCCGAAGACCCGCTTCACACCCCATTCCGAGAGCCGCTGCCAGAAGAAATCACTGACGTTCGGAGCCATTATCGCCTCTCTTGTCTCTGGTCGTGTTTCACCGCCGTGTCTGTTTCAACTGCGATCCGTCGCTTCGGTTCGCCCGAAGCGCTCGATTTTTTTGCAGCCCTGCCCCGTCCGCCATCAGGCGGAGGCGGCGAGCCGCTCCAGCTTCGCCGGGATTCCCTGGCGCACGGCGGTCCCGGCAATGGGATCGACCCACACCGACGCCCCGGCGCGGGAGGGATCGGCGATGCCGAGGTCGTTCAGGTTGATGCCGGCGCCGATCTCCGGCACCGAGGGCTGGCTGTGCCCGCCGATCAGGTGCGGTCGGGCGCCATATTCGCGGTGGCCGAAACCATGCTCCACCGCCAGCACGCCGCGCATCACGCCATGGCGGACGATGGCGGTGGCGTCCCGCATCCCGCCCGGCGTGGCGATGCGGATGCGGTCGCCGGTCTCGATGCCCAGGCGGCGGGCGTCCTCGGCGTTGATGCCGACCGGATTGTCCGGATGCAGGTGGCGCAGCCGGCCGGCGGCGATGGTGTAGGCGCTGACCAGCACCGATTTGGAGCTGACCAGTTGGAACGGCCAGTCCTCCGCCGTGTGGTGTTTATGGACCGGGCTGCCGTCGGCGAAGACCGGCTCCATCCAGGTGGCGGTGCCGGTCCAGCGCCGGCCGGTGATGCTGCTCTTCGCCGTTCCGACCGCCTCGTTGTAGACCTGCAGCGGCTTGAGAAACTTGTGGGTCGCCTTGTCGCCCTCGAAGCCTTCGGTCTGGTTCTGGTAACGGCCGCCGCGCGCCAGGATATAGGCGACCTTGCGCCACTCCTCCGGTTTCAGCGTGGCCTGCAGCGCCGGCATCACCCGCCCGACACCGGACAGGGCGATGTCGCGGTCGTCGGCATCGGCGACCGGCTGCTTGCCGAGCCACGCGATGTTGGCGCCGCCGCGCAGATACCAGTCTTCCGGCCGGTCGAGCGGATGGAGCTTGCCGTCCATGTCGGCGATGGCGTCGGCACCGAAGCCGGGCAGGCCCAGCCGCTTGGCCAGCGCGATCAGGAAGGTCTCCATCTGCACATGCAGCCCGTCGGGCAGCGCCTGCGTGCGCGGCTCCACCACCGGCCAGCGCGCGGTGCTGGTCTTGGTCGGCACGCCGCCCCAGGGCGCGGCCCAGCCCCAGGTCTCGTACAGCACGGTGTCGGGGACGATGTAGTCGGCGAAGGCGGAGGATTCGTTGATGAACGGGTCGATGGAGACGATCAGCGGCAGCGTCTTGGGGTCCTTCAGCGCCGCCTCCGCCGCGGCGCGCAGGCCGGGGATGCCGTAGACCGGGTTGCTGTTCCACAGGAACAGGGCCTTCAGGCGATAGGGGTAGCCGTCGGCAAGCCCGCTGGTCAGGTACTCGGTGGTCAGCTGCGGCGCGGCCGGATACCAGGGTGCCTTGGCCGGATAGGGCTTGCCGGCTTGCCGGTTGCGGGCGAACTCGCTGGATTTCTCGTAGGGGACCGGGCGGCTGATCGCGGTGCCGGACGGCTTCACCGCGCCGGGGAAGCTGGCCAGCTTGTAGCGGGGGCCGTCCTGTTCGTCCGGGAAACGGCCGCCGCCGAAGATGCTGCCGCCCTTCCAGTTCAGGTTGCCGATCAGCGTGTTCAGGGTGACGACACCGAAGGCGTTGTAAAAGCCGTTGCCGGCCATCATGCCGCCATGGGCGTTGGCGACCGCCTTCTTGCCATGGCTGGTGAATTCGCGCGCCAGTCCGGCGATGATGTCGGCGGGGATACCGCAGGCGTCGGCATAGCCGCGCAGGTCCAGCCGCATCGCCTCCTCGCGCAGCAAGGTCAGGCTGGTCTTGACCGCGACATCGCCGGCCGGCGTCGTCACCGCGCCGTCATGGAACAGCACCGCCGGCCCGTCCAGAACATCGTGCGCCACCGGCTTTCCCGCCGGGTCGAGCACGACAAAGGCGTCCTTCTCGCCATACCGCTCCTTCTCGTCCAGCCCGACCCAGCCCATGTCGGAGGCGCGCAGCATCCGCCCGTCGCGCGGGTGGCCCTCCTGCCGGATCACCAGATGGGTGGCGTTGCACCAGCCGGCCTCGCCCGCCGCCGTGGCGGCCTTGGCATTCGGCTGGGACAGATAGCGGCTGTCGATGCGGTCGTTCTCGAACATCCAGCGCATCATGCCCATCACCAGCGCGCCGTCGGTACCGGGGCGGATCGGGATCCAGTTCGACCGCTCCCCCGCCGCCCGATTGTCGGCGTTGGTCAGCACCGGATCGACCACCACGTAGTTCAGCACGCCGTCCGTGCGCCCCTTGGCGACCAGCATGGCCTGCCGCTTGAACGGGTTGCCGGCGTTGGAGGGGGCGGTGCCGATGAACAGCACGAATTCGGCATTCTGCAGGTCGGGCTTGGCGTGCGGCATCGCCTTCAGGTCGCCGAACACCGCGCCGGAGCCGGAGCGATAGGCGCCGCCGCAATAGGCGCCATGGCCGGCGAAGTTGATGGTGCCGAGCGCCTGATTGAAGAAGCGCCGCACGAAGGGCTCCCTTCCGTCATTGACGGAGGCCAGCAGCGCCACCTGATTGACCTTCGGCCCCAGTTCGGGAGAGGCGGGGTCGATAGGCGTCTTCATGTCGCGCAAGGTCCGCAGCCCCTCCACCGGCCCCTCGCCGAACAGGTCGCCGCCCTCGGCGATCTCCTCCACCAGCCTGTCGAAGGCGATCGGCTCCCATTGCCCGGAGCCGCGCGGGCCGACGCGCTTCATCGGCGTGGCGATGCGGAAGGGGGAGGTCAGCATCTCCAGCGCGGCGTTGCCGCGCCCGCAGGCGGTGGAGCGGCCCTGCAGCCCCTTCTCGTCCAGCCGTGACAGCGTGCGGAAGCTCTCTTCGATCGGCGTCGCATAGGGCAGGAACGGGTCGGTGGACAGCGGGCTGTAGGGGTTGCCGGCCACCCGCAGCACGCGGTTCCGCTCCACATCCACCCGCACCCGGACGCCGCACAGCGTGGTGCAGCCCAGGCAGGCGACGTTGGCGACGATCTGGCCCGGCGTCGGCTCCACAGCGCCGGTCGCCGGGTCGATGCGGAATTCCGGCTTCGGCGCATTGCCGGTGATGGTGTCGTCGGGACGCTCGCCGGCCCAGGCGCCTTTAACCAGCTTGCGGCCGGTCTCCGAGAAGCCGCCGGCGAAGGCGGCCAGCGCGCCGCCCGCGGCGGAGGAGGTCAGGATGTGGCGACGGGTGATGGACATGGTGGACACTCCGGTCTTCGCGAGCGGGGCTCAAGCGCGGATTGGCAAGCGCGGATTGGACTGGTTGGGCCAGCTATTCGGCGGCGGTCAGGCGCCCGCCGGGATGACCGGAAGCGTTGGCCGGACGACCGGCGGCGGGGGTGGCAGGGGTCTGGGACACCGGCAGCAGCGCCGTCATCAGGATCAGCAGGAACAGCCACAGCCCCGCGGTGCCGACGATGCCCATCAGCCCGTCCGGGCCGGCCGGCAGCGCGTATTCGTAGAAGCCCGCCCCGGTCTTCGGCACCGACTGGCCGCCGATGAACACTGTCCAGCGGAACATCCAGGCGCTGTGCACGGCGATCAGTCCGGTCAACAGCCCGGTTCCCGCCGGGCGGGCGATGGCGATGACAAAGGGCACCACCGTCGCGGCCACCGCCCAGACGGCGGTCACCCGCCACGCTTCCGACCCAGCCACGCTATTCAGCGCCGCCGCATGCCCTGCATCCAGCCCCGACAGGCCGAGCGCCAGCCACAGACCGCCGCACAGCATCACTGCGGCAAGTACGGCGGCAAGCAGCCGGTTGCCCAGCACCTCCACCCCACGGTCGGCGGTGCCGACGACGCGGTTGAGGATCAGCACCAGCCCGATGGCGCCGGCCAGCGCCGTCGTCAGGAACTGCACCGGCAGGAAGGGCGTGTGCCACAGCGGCCGGGCCTTCACCACCGCCACCTCGATGCCGGTGTAGAGCACCACAAGCGCCGCCCCGGACAGCACGAACAGCCCGGCGGCCCGGATCAGCCGGTCGTCGCGGCCACCGCCCAACGCCGCCAGCCGGTACAGCCCGGCCAGCCGGCTGTCGACCCGGCCATGCGCCTCCAACTCCTCGCGCAGGCAGGCCCAGCCATAGACCAGCAGGCCGCCGATGTAGAGCGGGATGAACAGCGATCCCCACCACATCCAGGAGGTCGGCCGGAACACGACGTAAAAGTGCCAGAAGCGGCCGGGCTGGTGCAGGTCGGACAGAAGCGCCACCGGTGCCGCCAACCCGCAGGTCAGCGCCACGATCAGGGCGAGCCGCCCCAGCGGGCGCCAGCCGTCACGGGCGAAGGCGTAGCCGGGCAGGCTGAGCAGCAGGCCGCCGACCGACAGGCCGATCAGGAAGAAATACTGCACGGCCCAGGGAAGCCACGCGACCTCGCGGGTCACGTTGATGACTTCGACGATGTGCGTGTCCATCATGCATGCTCCTTCCCGGCTTGCGGCGCCGGCCGCCACAGGGTCGGCGTGCCGTCCACCTTGCCCTGCATCTTCGGATCGAGGCCGATGTAGAAGACCCGCGGCTGGGTCTCCATCTCGGGCTTCAGCACCTTGGGGTTCTGCTCGCGGACCAGCTTCGACACCGTGCTGTCGGGGTCCTTCAGGTCACCGAAGATGCGGGCGCCGCCGACGCAGGTCTCGACGCAGGCGGGCAGCAGCCCGGCTTCCACGCGATGGACGCAGAAGGTGCATTTGTCGGCGGTCTGGGTTTCGTGATTGATGAAGCGGGCGTCGTAGGGGCAGGCCTGGACGCAATAGGCGCAGCCGACGCACACCGAATTGTCGACCACCACGATGCCGTCCCGCCGCTGATAGGTGGCGCCGGTCGGACAGACCGGGATGCAGGGCGGATCCTCGCAATGGTTGCACAGGCGCGGCAGCATGCAGGAGCCGGCCCGGCCCTGTTCCGTCACCTCGTAGGTGGACACGATGGTGCGGAAACTGTTTTCCGGAACGTCGTTCTCCATGATGCAGGCGACGGTGCAGGCCTGGCAGCCAACGCATTTGCGCACATCGACCACCATGGCCCAGCGATGCGCCGCGTCACCGGTTGCCGTGACGGCACCGGCGTCAGCGGGTACGGCCGCCAGCGTGGCGGCGCCGACGGTCGCGGCCCCGGCGCCCAGGCAGAAGTTGCGTCGTGATCGGTCCATGACAGGCTCTCCCGGCACCCATTCCCAGCCCGCGAAACATGCGGGCTGATTTCAGGGCCAAGGATAGCCAGGGGTACGGCGGCGCCCCATTGCGGTGTTCCCCACACTTTTTAGGGTTTTCCCCCGCGACGCCAAGCCGCAGGCTGCTATTCCGCCTCCAGCAGCAGCCGGGTCAGGTCGGAGACCGACGCCACTTCCAGCTTGTCCATCACATTGTGGCGGTGGACCTCAACCGTCTTCATCGACAGGTTGATCTCGGCGGCGATGACCTTGTTGGGCTTTCCGGCGACCACCAATGCCGCCACCTGCCGTTCGCGCGGGGTCAGCCGGCCGATCAGCGCGCGGACGGCGCGCTTGCGGTCCGCCGCCTCCCAGGCACGGCGGGACTTCTCCAGCGCCTCATGCACGCGGTCGAGCAGGAGCTGGTCGTTGAATGGCTTTTCGATGAAATCGACCGCCCCGGCCCGCAGCGCCCGCACCGCCATCGGCACGTCGGCGTGGCCGGTGACCACCACCACGGAGAGCAGCGACCCCGCCCGCGCCAGCGTGTCCTGCAGTTCCAGTCCGCTCATGCCTGGCATGCGGACATCGGTGACGAGGCAGCCCGGCCGGTCGGGCTTGAGCGCCCGCAGGAACTCCTCCGCCGAGGCGAAGCTCTGCACCTCCAGCCCCAGCGAACCGATCAGCCAGTCCAGCGAATGGCACATCGCCGGATCGTCGTCCACCACATAGACGGTTCGCGGCGGGGCCGAGTTCTCCGCTTCATGGCTCATGGCGTGTCTTGCTCCTGTGCCGCCGGCAGAACGAAGCGCATCTCCACGCCCCCGCCGGGATTGTCCGCGGCCCACAGATGGCCGCCATGGGATTCCAGGATGGTCCGGCAGATCGACAGGCCCAGGCCCATTCCCTCCGGCTTGGTGGTGAAGAAGGGGTCGAACAGCCGCTCCCGCGCCTCCGCGCTCAGGCCATGGCCGCGGTCGGCGACCGTCACCCTTACCCGCCCGTCGACATCTGGTCCGGTGCGCACGGTGATGCCGTCGGCCGGCGGGCACCCCTCCATCGCGTCCAGCCCGTTCTTCATCAGGTTGAGAACGACCTGTTCGATCTGCACCGCATCGGCCGCCACCCGAGGCAGCCCGTCGGCCAGATCGAGCGTCACCGCAATGCCGGCGCTACGCGCGCGGTCGGCGCACAGGGCGGCGGCGGCGCGGACGGCGTCGTTGATGTCCACCGGCTCGATCTGCGGAGCGCGCTTGCGGACGAAGTTGCGGATGCGGGCGATGATGTGGGCTGCGCGGTCGGCCTGATCGGCGATGGCGCGTGTGGCGTCGGCCAACTCGACGGGCCGGCCGGTGCCGGCCTCCAGCCGGCGTGTGCAGCCGCGCGCATAATTGGCGATGGCGCCCAGCGGCTGGTTCAGCTCATGCGCGAGGTTGCTGGCCATCTCGCCCAGGATCGACAGGCGGGCGACATGGTCGATTTCGCGCTGGCGTTCGCGGGCATTCTCCTCGGCGCGGCGACGCTCCGCCATTTCACGGACGAGGTCGCGGTTCGCCGCCCGCAGCTCGGCGGTGCGGACCTTGATGAGATGCTCAACCCGCAGCGAATGGATCGTCCACCACAGCAGGGCCAACGCCGCAAGCGCCAGCCAATGCCAGTTCTCGCGCGCCAGATCTACCAGCGAGACGTCGCGCAGCGACCGGTAGGGACCGATGCGCAGGGAGCGGAACAGGGCGTGGACCGGCTGGTAGTCGCGCGGCACCGCCCAGCCCTGGTAACCTCCGGCCTTTGCTGCGGGGTGGTCCGGCGGCATCTGGAACAGGGCGACCACCGCCTGCTTCGCCAGTCCTTCCGGCGTGCCGGCGAGACGCGCCAGCGGCCAGTCGGGATAGAGGTCGGTGGAATGGGCGCAGGCGAAATCCGGCGCGCTCCGCGGGCCGAGGACGCGGAAGGCCGCCGGGTCGATCCGTCCCTCCGCCACCAGTTCCTCCAACACGCAGGCGCGCAGCACACCGGCATCCACCGTCCCGTCGCGCACGGCGAAGGCGACCCGGTCCACCGGGAAGCCGGAAAAGCGCAGGTCCTTCAGATCGCGGAAGGGATCGACCCCGGCATCCAGCATTTCCCCCCAGGCGACCTGGAATCCACCGAAGGCATCGGGGTCGATGGCCATCAGCGTCCTCCCGCGAAGGTCACGCAGTGCCGTCAGGTCGCGGCGGTCGGCACGCACGATGATGGCCGAGCCGATTGCGTTGCCGGAGGACGGTCCGGACTGCAGGGTGGCGATGCGGGTGACGCCGTACCGCGCCTCCAGATCGACATAGTTGCCGGTGTTGGTCAGGATCAGGTCCACCGTCCGGTTCTGCACGGCGGCTTCCATCCCGGCGAGGTCGAGCGCCACCATCTCCGCCCCGCAACCGGGGAAATGATCGCCGAGATAGCGGATCGTCGGTTCCCACACCGCCGCCGCATGCTCCTCCCCACGGTAGGCGAGCACGCCGACCCGGATCGGCGGCTCGGCAGCCCATCCGTACGACGACAGCAACAGCAGGATGACGGAAAGCAGGCGGACGACCATGGCGGCTGAACTTGCGAGGGGGTTGAGCCCTTTAGCGCGTCCACCGCCCCGGCACAAGGCGGCGCACGGTCACGGAGGTCAGCGAGGGGGCGAAACGCTTTCCATCCCGCGCAGTGGGGTGTCGGTAGCGCCCTGCCTCCGCCACCGTCCGAATTGCATGATCGCGATGTCGCCGAACGAACTCCGCTTCGACGTGTCGCGGCTGGCGCGGCCGAGAGCCGCCGTCTGCGGACCTCCGACTTCGCCAGATCGGCGATGGTGCGGACCGTTCGCGTCGATGGCGCGTTATGGAATGCAGCAACAGGGAGACAGACATGGCCGAAGCCAACCTCAACGACCGATCAAGCTTCGAACGGGCTTACGACCGGCATTCCTTCGAGCAGGATGCGGCAAAGAACGCGCGCAGCGACACGACGGTCGTCCACGGCGTGACCATCCTTTCCGCCCCGGATGCCGAAGGGCGGGTCGAATTGTCGCGTGCCTCCCAACATGCGGGGGAGGGAAACCCGGAGAGCGATACCGTCTTCGTCGCTGCCTTCCGGCATCACGACACTGCCGCTGACACCGCCAGCACCTACGCGAGTTCGGTCGAGCCGGCCGCCGAAGCTCACGGTGAAGCCACCAACGACGACTATCGGAGCTTCATCGATCAGCTTCTGAACACGGCGAAGAGCGTGCAGTTCAAGCCCAAAATCGGCCGCGGCGAAGAGCGGTTGAAAGGCTTTCACGGCGGATAAGCGGCTCCGTGCTTCAAACCAAGAACGCCGAAACGCCCCGGCTCTGATGAACCGGGGCGTTTCGAGATGGTGTGAAGATGCAAGCTTATGCTTCGTGTTATGCGTCTCTTGAGGCTGAGTGACCTGGCGGCGACCTACTCTCCCACGTCTTAAGACGCAGTACCA